>JBBQFB010000079.1:0-16387 GCA_038321545.1 Gaiellales bacterium | reverse complement strand
GCCGACGGCGCCCGACGTACCGGCGTCCTTGAGCGTGTGGCAGCCGCCGCAGTTGGCGGCAAACACCGTCTTGCCGGCGGCAGCGTCACCCGCTGCCGCCGCGGTCGAGGCGGCAGCGGTGGTCGCGGCCTCCGTCGAAGCAGCGGGCGCCTCCGTCGTAGCTGCCGGTGCGGCCTCGCTCGAGGCTGCCGGCGCCGCGGTGGTCGCGGCGTTGTCGGAGCTTCCACCACACGCGGCGAGTCCGAGACTGCCGACGCCGGCGAGCAGTGCGGCGAGTAGAACACGCGTTCTCACAGAGTGGCGCTCCCCCATCGAGATTCCTCCTGGCCGCCGGATGCTACCAGCGGACTCCGCTTTATGAGAAGTTTCTCATGGTCGGATCACGGCCTTCAGGATCCCGCCCCGCGGGCGGATGCCCGCCGTCATCTCGAGCGGCACGACCACGTCGTCGAGCGCGAACTCGTGGGTGATCAGCGCGCGGAACGGTGCCGGGTCGCGGCCGAGCAGATCGACGGCGGCACGTACGTGCCGGGGTGCGTGGTGAAACACGCCGCGCAGGGTGAGCGCCTCGTAGTGGAGCCGGTAGGCGTCGACCTGCACCGACGTACCGGCGGCCAGGCCGCCGAACAGCACGACCGTCGCACCCGGGGCTGCAAGCCGGATCCCCCGCTCCCACGCAGCCGGCTGGCCGGCCGCCTCGATCACGCGATCGAACGAGCCGGGAGGGTCGGGGTCGGTCGAGCGTACCGACACGACATCGCAGCCGCGCGCCGCGAGCGCGGTGGCGAGCATCTGGCCCAGAGCGCCTCGTCCGAGCACGCAGACTCGGTCGTCGGGGCGAGCCTCGGAGGCCTCGACGCCGTGGAGCGCGCAGGCCAGCGGCTCGCACATCGCGGCGACCGCGGGCTCGACGCCGGCCGGCAGGGCGTACAGGTTCGCGCGCGCGATCCGCGCGGGCACGAGCAGGAACTCGGCGTAGGCACCGTTCAGCAGCGGGTACAGGTGCAGGCACAGCTCCTCGCGCCCGGCCCGGCAGGGCCGGCACTCGTCGCAGGGGGCCGAGTTCGCACCCGTCACGCGATCGCCGACGGCGAACGGCGCCCCGGCCCCGACCGCCACGACCGTGCCGGCGTACTCGTGACCGAACGGCGACGGCGTCGTGCCGAGCAGCACGGGGTGGCCGCGCAGGTAGCACTTGGCATCGGTGCCGTCGGTGAGGGCCGCCTCGATCCGGATCAGCACCTCGCCCGGACCCGGTTCGGACACCGGTACCTGCTCGATCCGGACATCTCCCGGGCCGTGGAAGATGGCCGCGCGCATGCCGGTCACGGCCGGAAGACGACCTTGAGCGCTGCCCGCCGCCGATACCGCGCGAGGCCCTCGGCGAAGTCGGCGAGCGGCAGCACGTCGGTCACGAGGTCCTCGACGGCGACCCGGCCGGACGTGATCAGGTCGAGGGCCGAGCGCAGCGAGGCGGGCGTCGCCGACCGCGAGCCGACGAGCACGAGTTCCTTGCGGTAGACGTGGTCGAGCAGCACCGGCACCGGCGTCGTCGGCGCCGCGAACACCAGGCACGTGCCGCCCGGGCGCAGCAGCGCGAGCGCCGTGTCGAGCGCTGCCGGTGCGGTCACGACCGCGAAGTCGAGCAGCTCGTCGGTGGCGGCGGGCTCGAATCCCTCCTCCGCCGCGGCGATCAGCCGGGAAGCATCGGCATCGAGCACGCGCACGCTGTCGCCGCGGTCGGCGAGCAGGCGGGCGAACAGGCGACCGATGACGCCGCAGCCGGCCACGACACCCGCGCCATGGGGCAGGACGGCGCCGCCGCGGACGATGCAGCCGAGGGGCTCGACGAAGGTTCCCGCCAGGTCCGAGACGTGGTCGGGGAGCGGCAGTACGACGGTGCCGACGTGACTGGCCGGCGCGACCAGCAGCTCGGCGAAGCCGCCGGGGCGCAGGCCGGTCGCGAGATACTGCGGGCAGCAGGTCTCGTGGCCGCTCGCGCACGCGCCGCACGCGCCGCACGGCACCCGGTGGGCGAGCGCGACCCGCGTGCCGGCGGGCAGCGCGCCCGCCTCGACGACTCCGGCCAGCTCGTGACCGAGCACCGACCCCTCGATGCCCGTGCCGTCGGCGAGCTTCTCGACGTCGGATCCGCACAGGCCGACGGCTGTCACGCGGACGAGGACCTCACCGTCTCGCGGCCGCGGCACGGGCACGTCGCGCAGGGTCGCCTCGCCGTCGCGTCCGAGCACCACCGCGCGCATCCGCTCCACGCCGCGCATCGTACGGCGCGGCGTGTGCAGTGGCGATCAGTAGGCGGAGTCGAGCAGCGCCTGCAGCTCGGCGCGCGTGATCGCGTCGCCCGGCGTGGCCGCCAGGTCGGCGCGGCGCGCCGCCGTGGCCTTCACGATCGCCGGCAGCGCGTCCCGCTCGACACCGAGGGCGCCGAGTCCAGTCGCGCCTGCGGCCGCGCTGAGCCGGTCGAGGTCGACCGCGTCGGAGAACAGCGCGAGCTCGCGCGGCGCGCGCGGTTCCATGAACGCGGCGACGTGGGGCAGCATCACGGCGTTTGCGCTGCCGTGCGCTGCGCCGGTCGTCCGCACGATGGTCTGGCTGAGGACGTGGTGCAGCGCGAACCCGGTCAGCCCGAGCGCGTGGCCCGCCAGCAGCGCGCCGAGGGCCAGCGCGGGCCGGTCGGGCTCGGCGCCGGCGAACCCGGCATTCAGCTGGCGCGCGGCCTCGATCGCGGTGACCTCGGAGACCGGGTTGGCACGGGGCGTGTAGAGCGCCTCGAGCGCGTGTGCGAGGGCGTTCATGGCCGACTCGCCGAGGCCCGGCAGCGGCAGTGAGGCCATCACGGCCGGATCGGCGATCACGAGGGCGGGTCGCACGCGGGCACCCTGCTCGTGGCCGGGCAGCGGGCGGTGGTGCGCGGACAGCTCGGCACCCGACAGCGTGGTCGCGATCGTCGCGACGGACAGCCCGTCGGCCGAGCCGATCGCCTTCGTGGCGTCGATGACGCGCCCGCCTCCCAGGGCCACCAGCGGTCGGGCGCCGACCGCGCGGCGCACCTCGGCGGCGGCATCCGGCACCTCGCCGTCCGGCACCATCACGACGACTGCCGCCCGGTCGACGATCTCGGGCGCCTGCGCGGCGGCGCGCTTCGTGGTGAGCAGGGCGTAGCCCGCGAACCCCTCCTGCGCCAGCAGTCGCGGCGCATCGTCCAGCGCGCCGGGGCCGAACCGGATCAGCCGGTCGCCCTCGTCGAGCGTGAAGTCACGCGTGGGAGGCCACATCGCGTGGGCTCCTCAAGGGACGCAGGCGGGCCTCGATCGTCGTCCGGCGCGACTCGTTCTGGGGTGGCAGGCGCAGCGCCGTCCCGAGCGATTCGACGGGCTCGTCGATCAGGAAGCCGGGGCCGTCGGTGGCGATCTCGAACAGCACCCCCGACGGCTCGCGGAAGTAGATGGAGCGGAAGTACGTCCGGTCCATGATCGGGCTGGGGCGGTGCCCGGCGCCGGCGACCGCGGCCAGCCACTGCTCCTGCTCGGCGGCGCGGGAGGCCCAGGCGATGTGATGGACGGTGCCCGTGCCGGGCCGTCCGGGCGTCACCGGGGCCGGGTCGTAGCGCCACGTGGACGAGCGGTCGCCCTGCACGTGCCAGCCGTCGCCGTCGCGCTCGAAGCCCGGCAGGCCGGTCAGCGTCGCGGTCGAACGCTCGGGATCCGAGCTGTACGCGCTCGCGCCCTCGAAGCCGAGCAGCGCATGCTCCGCCGGGATCCCGGCGTGCTGCGCAGCGAGTGGCGCGTCGGGCGTTGGATCGGCCACGAATGCGAGTCCGAGGCCCTCGGGGTCGGCGAACCGGAGCGCGTTGCCGTCGCGCTCCGTGGCGACGGTCGCGGCGGCGAGCCGCGCGACCCAGAAGTCGAGCGCCGCCGCGTCGCGGACACGCCATCGCGTCTCGTGCACCATGCCGGCACCCGGCCGCCCGGGCAGCGCGCCGGGGATCTCGAAGAAGGTCATGATGCTGCCCGGCTGGCCGGTCTCGTCGCCGAAATACAGGTGGTACATGTCGGGCGAGTCGAAGTTGACGGTCTTCTTCACGAGGCGGAGCCCGAGCACGCCGGCGTAGAAGTCGACGTTCGGCTGCGCTTCCGCCGTGATGGCCGTCACGTGGTGGATGCCGTGCAGGCGTCGGGTCATGACAGCGCCTCCCGTCCGTGGGGCGCCGACAGGTCGGCGTCCGGTCCGATCGGCACGATCCCGCGTGGATTCAACTCGCGGTGGGTGAGGTAGTAGTGACGGCGGATCTGGTCGAAGTCAACCGTCTCGGCGACGCCGGGAACGGCGTACAGGTCGCGGAGATACCCGGACAGCGCCGGGTAGTCGACGATCCGGCGACGGTCGCAACGGAAGTGCGTGACGTACACCGGGTCGAACCGGACCAGCGTCGTGAACAGGCGCCAGTCGGCCTCGGTCGGGTGCGATCCGACCAGGTAGCGGCGGTCGGACAGGCGCTCGTCGAGCCAGTCGAGCGTCTCGAACACGTCGTGCACCGCAGCGTCGTAGGCGGCCTGTGTGCGGCCGAAACCGGCGCGGTACACGCCGTTGTTGAGGCAGTCGTAGACGCGCGCGTTGACGGCGTCGATCTCGGTTGCGAGCTCGGCCGGGCGGAGGTCGAGGCGGACCTCGGTGAACGCGTCGAACGCCGTGTCGAGCATCCGGATGACGTCGGCCGACTCGTTGTTCACGATCCGGTCCGTCTGCTTGTCCCACAGCACCGGCACCGTGACGCGCCCGCGGTGGAAGGGCTCGGTCGCGGTGTAGGCCTCGGCCAGGAAGTGGAAGCCGTTGACGGCGTCGAGATCGGTGCGCGGCGCACCGGTGAACGCCCAGCCGCGCTCGTCGCGAATCGGGTCGACGACCGACAGCGAGACGACGCCGGTCAGCTGCTTCAGGCGGCGGACGATGACCGTGCGGTGGGCCCACGGGCACGCCAGCGAGACGTAGAGGTGGTAACGGCCCGCCTCGGCGAGATAGTCGGAGGAGCCATCGGCCGTCACCCAGTCGCGAAACGTGCTGGCCGAACGGACGAAGGCGCCGGGAGCCGGTGTCGATGTAGTTGCCACGTCAACCATATTAGCTGTCACGCCCAAAGCGGACGCCGAACTGGAGCACGGCGATCGCGACCAGGACGATCGGGTAGCCGGCCGTCGCCACGGCCGCCACCAGCGGCCCCGCTGCCGACCCGCGGCCGACGCCGAACAGGAACACGGGGAACGTGATCTGCCGATCGACCAGCCACCCGGCGACCACCGGCTCGTTGAACGAGAACAGGAACGTCGCCATGAACGCGCCCACCAGTGCCGGCCGCGCGAGCGGGACGACGATGTGGCGCAGGGTCTGCGGGCCGCGAGCGCCGAGGTCCTCGGACGACTCCAGGACCTCGCGGGCGATGCCGGTGATGCGCGGCAGCAGGAACAGGATCGCGATCGGCAGGAATAGCACGGCGTGGGCCAGGAGCACGAGGTGCAGGCCGAAGCCGGTCGTGATCGGCCCGCGGCGCGCCAGGATCAGCACCGCGGCACCGTACGCCGCCGGCGGCGCCGCGAGCGGCATCAGGCACAGCGCGAGGATGGCTCTCCGGCCGACGACCCGCTGGCCGCGGGCCAAGCCGTACGAGAACAGCAGCGCCAACGTGGTGTCGATGACCGCGACGGCCAGGCCGATCCAGACCGAGTTGAACAGCGCCCGCCAGATCGACGACTGGGCCGACAGGCCATCGAACGAGTACGCCGCCCGGTACCAGTCGAGGGTGAAGCCCGTCCATGGCAGGCCGGAGAAGTTCCTGCCGAACGAGAGGCCGAGCATCAGCGCCAGCGGCACGTACAAGAAGGCGATGAACGCGGCGAAGTAGACCGCCAGGAGGGCGCGGCCCCGGCGACTGATCGCGACGCTCGAGGTGGCCATCAGCCCGAGGCTACGCCGTCTGCAGGAACGCGTCCAGGCGAGCGAGCGCGTCCGGCGCGTCGACCCGGCCGAAGCCGATTCGGAAATGGTTTCCGGGGTGCCCGTAGACGGTGCCCGGAAGCAGCAGCACCCCCTGCTCGGCACGCAGGCGGTCGCAGAAGTCGTCGACGGTCTCGTCGCCGAGCAGGCGCGGGAAGCCGATCGCCCCGGCTCGCGGGTGGTGCCACTCGATGCGGTCGGGGTGGCGGTCGATCACGTCATCGACGAGCGCCAGGTTCCGGCGGACGAGCTCGCGGTTGCGAGCGAGGATCGCGTCGGCTCCGCGCAGCGCGATCACACCGAGGATCTCGGCGGGCGCGGCGTTGCACATCGAACCGTAGTCCTTGACGCGGACCGCCGCTGCCCGCGCCGCTGCGGCGCGGGTCGCGAGCCAGCCGATCCGCAGGCCGGCCAGGCCGTAGCTCTTCGAGAGCACGCCGACCGAGACGACGTGCTCGCCGAGATCGGCACCGGCCGCGAGACGGTCGGCCGGGTCGTGCTCGAGCAGCCGGTAGACCTCGTCGCACAGCAGCGTCGCGCCGGCGTCGCCGGCGAGGTCGGCGAGCTCGCTCCACACGTCCGGCGACGGCAGCATCCCGGTCGGGTTGTGCGGCGCGTTGACGACGATCAGCCGCGTCTCCGGGCGAAGCGCGGCCCGGATCGCGGCGACGTCGATCGCCCAGGCGTCGGCGGCGCGGAGCTCGATGGTGGTCACCTCGGCGCCGGCATCGCGGGCCACCTCGTACAGCGACTGGTAGCCGGGCCAGGTGGCGATCACGTGGTCGCCCGGTGCGACGAGTCCCGACACGAGGCAGGTGATCGCCTCGCTGGCCCCGGCGAACGTGACGACGTCGTCCGCGTCGACGGTGTCGTAGAGCGCCGCCAGCTCGGCGCGCAGCAGCGGGTGGCCGGTCGTCTCCGTGTAGCCGAGGCGGAGGTCGTGCCACAGGGCGGCCGAATCGTCGTCGGCGGCCGCCACCAGGTCGCGCATCGGCACCGACTCGAGGTCGGACGAGCACAGCAGGTACGGCGTCGCGAACTCGTGTTCCGCGAAGTACCGCTCGAGGAGGAACGGCTCGATCACGCGCCCCATCCTACCGGTGCGATCGAGGTCGCCGCGACTTGTCGATTACTTGCACATGTGCAATCATTGCGTTCAAGAAATGATTCCTGATTCGCACACATCCTCCTCCGCGACCTCGGCGGACGTGGCCGAGCGCCTGGTCTCCCTGTTCGCGACCATCGGCCGGCGCTCCAACATGGCGGCCTCCGGCTCGCTGTCGTTCGGCGATCTCTCGATCAGTCAGGTTCGCCTTCTCCACCTGCTGAATGCCGCCGGTGGCCAGTCGGTCGGCGACCTCGCCGGCCGGCTCGGCATCTCCGCCGCCACGGCCAGCCGGGCCTGCGACGGGCTGTCTCGTGCCGGACTGGTCGAGCGGCGCGAGGATGCCGACGACCGCCGCATCCGCCGCGTCCACGCCACGCCGACCGGCATCGCCTACGTCGAGCAGTTCGCTGCGGCCAAGCTCGACGCCGTCCGCGAGCTGCTCGCGACGCTCGACCCCGGCCAGCAGCAGCGGCTGTTCGACGCGCTCGCGCCGCTCGTCGAGAACGCGGGGTGCGCGCGATGAGCGTGATGAGTGGCGGCCTCGACCGCCGCCTGTGGGCGATCTCCAGCGTGGTGATCCTGGGTGCCATGATGTCGATCCTCGACACGACGATCGTCAACGTCGCCATCGACGCGCTGGCCCGCGACCTGCACGCCTCGCTCGGCACCATCCAGTGGGTCTCGACCGGCTACATGCTCGCGCTCGCGACCGTCATCCCGCTGACCGGTTGGGCCGCCGAGCGGTTCGGCACGAAGCGGCTGTTCCTGGTCGCCGTCACGCTGTTCGTCGCCGGCTCGGCGCTGTGCGGCCTGGCGTGGTCGTCGCAGAGCCTGATCTTCTTCCGCGTGCTGCAGGGCCTCGGCGGCGGCATGGTGATGCCGACCGGCATGATGATCCTCGCGCAGGCCGCCGGTCCGCAGCGGATGGGCCGCGTGCTGAGCGTGATCGGCGTCCCGATGCTGATCGCGCCGGTGATCGGCCCCGCGCTCGGCGGGTACCTGATCGACGCGGTCTCGTGGCGCTGGATCTTCTTCGTGAACGTGCCCGTCGGCGCGATCGCGCTCGTGCTCGCCGCCCGGATCCTCGATCGCGACCGTCCGCAGGAGCACCATCGCCTCGACGTCCGCGGCTTCCTCTACCTGTCTCCCGGCCTGACACTGCTGGTGTACGGCTTGGCGGAGGCGGGCAGCGAGGGATCGATGACCGCGCTCCGGCCGCTGCTGGCGATCGCCGCCGGCATCGTGCTGATCGCCAGCTTCGTGCGCCACGCGCTGCGGGCGCAGCGGCCGCTGCTCGACCTTCAGCTGTTCCGCGTGCGGGCCTTCTGGGCCTCGTCGGCGACGACGTTCGTGCTCGGCGGCGCGCTGTTCGGCGCGATGATCCTGATGCCGCTCTACTACCAGCTCGTGCATGGCGCGTCGGCGCTCGAGGCGGGTCTGCTGCTCGCTCCGCAGGGCCTCGGCGTCGCGGTCGCGATGCCGATCGCGGGGCGTCTCGCCGACCGCATCGGCCCCGGCCGGATCGTGGTCTCCGGGCTGTTCGTGGTGCTGTTCGGCACGCTCGCGTTCACGCAGGTCACTGCTTCGACCAGCTACGTGCTGCTCGGCGTCTCGCTGTTCGTCCGGGGCGCCGGACTCGGCATGACGATGATGCCCGCCATGAGCGCCGCGTACCAGGTGCTCGACCGTGCTGCGGTGCCGCGCGCCACGACGACGCTGAACATCCTCAACCGCGTCGGCGGCGCGCTCGGCACAGCCATCCTGGCGGTCACGCTGCAGGGCCAGATCCAGAGCAACCTGGCGGGGCTCGCACCCGGCGGTGCATCGAGTGGCCTGGGCTCGGCCGAGGTGCTCACGCCCGAGCAGCGCGCGATCGTCGCGCCACACCTGGCCGACGCCTTCGGCGCGACGTTCTGGTGGGCGATGGCGCTGACGGTGGTCGCGGTGATCCCGGCGCTGCTGTTGCCGATGGGTCCGCCGGCGTCGGCGTCCGAGCCGCCGTCCGGTGAGGCCGAGGCAGAGCAGCGCGAGGCGGTCCTGGCGGCAGTCGAGTAAGCGCCGGTCGAGCCCCTGTCCGCGGCCTGCGATGTCAGGTCGGTCGCGGGCTTCCGGGCCGGCCGGACGTCCGGGTTGCGCTCACGGGCGCCAGGTCGCGCGAACGGCGCAAGAGTCGGGCGAAGCGCACGGAACGCGCACAGAGCGACCAACCCGGTGCAGGCACCGAATTGTCAGGTCGGAGATCGAGGCTCGCGGGTCGATCTCACGAGTGACGGAAGGCTCAGGAGAGCGACTCGCCGTAGCGCGTGTCGCGCCACTGCAGCCCTGCGCGGAGGCCATCGCGGCGGACGATCTCCCAGAACTCGCGCTGCTCGGGACCATCCGTCGCGTTGATCATCGCCGACAGGTCGAGGTTCGAGCCGACCGCCTGGCGGAGGCCCATCGCCTCGGACGCACGCACCAGTGCGAGCTTCGTCAGCCGCAGGACCGAGAGCGGCGTTGGCGCCACCTTGCGCACCAGCGCCTCGACGGCGGCCTCGAGCTCGGCGTCGGGCACGACGTGGTTGACCAGCCCCGCCCGCTCGGCCTCGACGGCAGAGATGACGTCGCCGGTGAACAGCAGCTCAGCCGTGCGCTTCTGGCCGAGAACGAAGGGCATCAGGAGCGTCACCGGACCGGACCCGAAGCGGATCTCAGGCTCGCCGAACCGGCCGCTCTCGCCGCTCACGACCATGTCGCAGGCCATCGCCAGCTCGCACCCGCCGGCCAGGCAGTGGCCGTGGACGGCCGCGATGGTGGGCTTCGGGAACGACCACAGCTTCATCGTCACAGCGACGTCGTAGGCGAGGTGCTCGTGCCACTGCTCCGCCGCATGGCCGAGCGATTCTCCGGCTGCCGCCTCGAGGTCGAAGCCGGCCGAGAACGCGCGCTCGCCGGCTCCGGTCAGCACGACGACCTTGATCGCGTCGTCGGCGGCGAGGTCGTCGAGCGCCGTGTCGAGCGCGCCCAGCAGCGCCGCGTTGAGCGCGTTCATCTTGTCCGGCCGGTTCAGGGTCAGCCAGGCCGCGGGACCGCGGCGCTCGACGAGCAGCGGGTCGCTCATGAGGATCCTCCGAGGACGATCAGCGCGTCCAGCGCAACGACGGCGTCGGGCCGGACGAGCAGGGGGTTGACGTCGATCTCCACGATCTCCGGGTGGGCGGCTGCGAGGTTTCCGAGCGCGACGATCGCCTGCAGCAACGGCGTCGGCAGCGGCTCGCCGACCAGCCGCACGAGGGGCGGGACGGCGCGCACCAGCCGCTCCGCTCCCCGCAGGTCGAGCGGAGCGAGCGCGGCTGCGGCCAGATCGAGCGCTTCGGCCGCGCCGCCGATACCGGCCACCACGACGGCACCGTGGGCCGGATCGCGAACGGCGCCGAGCAGCACCTCGACCCCGCCGCCGGCCTGCTCGGCCACGATCACGCGACCGCCCATGCCGATTGCCGCAGCGAACACGCCGGCCTCGTCGGCGAGGCCGATCGCGACGCCGCCCTCGTGCGCCTTGTGCGCCGGCCCGTCCACCTTGACCACCACCGGGAAGCCGATCCGCCGCGCCGCCTCCGTCGCGGCCCGCGCCGTCTCGCACCGGATGGCACGGACGTAGGGAATGCCGTGCGCGGCCAGGATCGCAGCCGAGTCGAACTCCGGCAGCGCTCCGGCACCCGCGATCTCCCCCTCCGCGGCAACGGTTCTGGGCGGACCCACCACCGGCGCGAAGCCGAGCCGGGCGACGAGCGCCGCGACGCCGGCGCCGACGCCGCGCAGGAGGGGCAGGTCGTGCTCGTACGCGTACCGCAGGTCGGCCTCGTTCGGCTCGGCGGTCGTCACCGAGATCGCACAGGGGAACGGCCCGCGCTCCGCGTGCGCCACCAGGTCGCGGAGGATGCCGGCGTAGTGGTCGTTGATCGGCCCGTGCGCCCAGCGGCTGTGGTCGGCCACGGAGAGCAGGGCGTCGTACTCGCCCGAGTCCGCCAGCCGGTCGAGGATGCCCGGGAATACGACGTCGGCGGCGTCGACCGCCCAGCCGTCGACGGGGTTCGCGATGTGCCCGAAGTTCGGGAACCGCTCGCGGAGGCGGCCGGCGAGGGCCGGGGACGGCTCGGCCAGCGGCGCCCCGACGCGCTCCGCGACGTCGGCGACGTGCTCGCCCTCGCCGCCGGAGGCCGTGATCGCGCCGATCCGCGTGCCGCGCGGCGTGCGGTTCGCGCCGAACGCGACCAGGTGCTCGATCCAAGCGCTCGAGTCGTCGACGCGGATGGCGCCGTAGTGACGGAGCACGGCCGAGAAGGTGCGGTCGGAGCCGACCAGCGCGCCGGTGTGCGCGAGCGCGGCGCGGGCGGCGACGGCAGACGTGCCGACCTTCAGCACGATCACGGGTTTCCCCGCCTCGGCCATCAGCCGCAGCCCTTCCTCGAACGCGGCCGGCCGCCGCACGCCCTCGATGAAGAGTCCCGCGACGCGGGTGCGCTCGTCCGCGGCCAGGAATGCCAGCACGTCGGCGACGTCGAGCATCTCCTCGGCCCCGGTCGACACGACGGTCCGGAACCCGGTGCGCGGCCCGAGACCGACCAGCACCGATCCGAGCGAGCCCGACTGCACGACCGCGGAGACCCCGCCTGGCAGGAACGTGGGCGGCACCCAGCCGATCCACGGCGACGGCCCGCCCGGGTTGGCGATACCCATGCAGTTCGGGCCCAGCATCGCGATTCCGGCAGTCGCCAGCCGAGCACCGATGCGCGCACCGATCGCCGGCCCCTGGTCGCCCGATTCGGTGCCGAGACCGGGCACCACCACGCAGCGCACGCCGCCGGCTGCGATCACGTCGTCGACGGCCCCCTCGACGCGCCGGTGGCCGACGCCGAGCACCACCAGGTCGGGTTGCTCGCCCGACCCGGCCAGCCGGCGGATGCAGCGGATCCCGAGCACCTCGTCCTCTCTCGGGTGGACACCGATTACCGGGCGGCCGCCGGCAAGCAGATTCGAGGCCATCGCGGCCGACGTCCGCTCCGACACGCCGTACAGCGCGACCGACCGCGGTGCGACGAGCACGTCGAGGTCGTACCGCGGGAGCGGGGTCGGCGTCATTGCGGCAATCATCGCGCCACCGGTGGCGCGCGGTGCCGATCGGTCAGCTGCGGTACAGGTGGAGCTTGCGGCCGCAGAGCGCCGTCGGCGCGTCGCCGAGCTCATCGAGGTAGAGGCGCCCCTTCGGTGCCCACCGGATGTGCACCTTGCCGGTCGTCGGCCGCGCGAAGCCCGCCTTCTTCACCAGCGCGATGCCCTGCTTGAAGGTCTTCGCGTGGCGCAGGTCCCTGACGGTCGGAACCTTGCAGCTGGCGCGCAGCGATCCGAGGCTGCCGCTCAGCGTGACGTGCACCGTCGCGGTCGACGAGCCCATTCCGAGCTCGGTCGCGGTCTGGTGCGCATCGATGTGCCAGGCGCCGTCCGCGCCCTTGCGGAGCCGCCAGGGGTCGTAACCCACCGTCCCGACCGGGAAGAGCCCGGTGGCGAGGATGTCGAGGGTGGTGACGCCGTTGTCGGCCGCGAAGTCGCCGGTGCAGGCTCGATCGGTGGACTGCCGGACGAACCCGATCTGCTCCTGACCGAGCCGGAGCCTCGCGACGCCCGTCCCCTTCAGGAGGTTCATGGTCATCGAGTAGGCGAACAGCGCGGCGGTGTCGCTTCCCGGTCCGGTGATGCGATAGGTGTAGGTGCCGTCGCCGGAGACCGAGCCCGTGCACGGCACGGTGAACGGACCTTGATCGGCCTGCGAGAGCACGGCATGCGTCGTACCCTGCCGCGGGCCGCCGGTGAACCGCCAGGTCGCGCTCGCCGGCAACTGGCTGAGGTCCGTCACGTCGGTCGCGCCCGTGGACGTGACGCGGTACGTGCCCGAGATCCCGGCCGCCGCGGGACCGGCCGTGACGAGGGCGGAGAGCACGGCCGCGCACGCGCACAGGACGATCCGTCGCATAGCCCTGTATACCACGGGAGATCGGTACCGTTCAGGTCGCCGGCGAACCGCGCTCTGCCCGCGGCCGCGCGATCACGACACCGACCAGCACGATCGCGATCCCGCCGAACTGCACCGCCTCCAGGTGCTCGTCGAGGAACGTGAGGCCCCAGACGGTCGCGAGCACGGGCTGCAGGAGCAGCAGGATCGACACCGCCACCGCGCTGAACCACTGCAGCGTCCGCGCAACCAGCAGCCAGCCGCCGGCCTGTACCCCGACGCCGAGCAGCAGCAGCCACGCGTGCTGGCCGACCGTGAGCGAGAACGACTCGCCGAGCGCGACCGCACAGCCCAGCGAGACGGGGACCGCCGCCGCCGTCGACCACAGCACCGGCGTGATGCGGTTCTCGGCCCGCGTGACGGCGGTGTCGAAGACGAGGATGTACGCGCCGTAGAGCGCCGCTGCGATCACTCCGAGCACGACGCCGATCACATCGAGGCCGTTCGCGCCGACGCCCCGCAGCAGCACGAGGCCCATCAGCACGACGACCGCGCCGCCGACGGCCCGCAGCGACACCCGCCGGTGGAGGAACACCGCCGAGAACGCCATCAGCCACAGCGACGCCGTGTTGACGATCACCGTCGACGGGCCGGCGCCGATGCGCAGCGTCGCCTCGTTCCAGACGACTACCTCGACGCCCACGATCATCCCCGCCAGCACGCCCGGCGCGAGGTCGGCCCCGCGCCGCAGCGCGCCGGCCCGGGCCGCCAGGACGACCAGCACCGGCGTCGCATAGGCGAACCGCAGCGCCGATCCGACGGCCGGCGGTGCGCCCGACAGCTTGTAGAGCGCGGCCGAGAAGGAGAACGCGAAGATGCCGGCCAGCGCGGTGGGCCACGCGAGCCTGGAGGCCGGCAAGTGCGTCGGCCGCTAGGAGCGCTGCGCCGTGGCGGCGGCGCCCGAGGTGTCGGTGAGCCGCGCCATCAGGTCCCACTCCGTGGCGTAGACGTGCGCCGTCTTGACGTGCAGCAGCAGCCGCCCGACGGGCAGGTCGAGCCGGCTCGCGACGTGCTCCTGCAGGTGCGTCAGCTCGACCAGATTGCCGTACGCCTTCTTGTCGAAGTCGAGTCCGTGCGCGTACACGACGAGCTCGACGGCACCGTCGGGGCGCCAGAAGTCGAGCATGCTCACGCACGGGATGTACGACGTGTCGCTGAGCGGCTCGAACGTGGTGATGGCGGCGTCGCGGCACGTCGGATCGGCGCGCAGCCGGTCGGCTACCCACGCCAGCTGGTCACGACCGGTGGCGCCGTAGTCGAACAGGCGCGACGCGTAGCTGCGCGCCTCGCCGAGCTCGGCGACACCCTTGCGGACGAAGAAGTTCTCGTGCATCCAGGCCAGCCAGGCGGGGTCGCCGAGCCGTGCGATGATCGGGTCGTCCGTGTCGGGCCGCTCGACCTCGAGCGTCAGCCCGGCGACCTCACGGGTCTCGAGGCCGCCCCACGACGCCGGCACGCCGCGCTCGAGGACCGCGCGCGAGACGCCGAGCCAGCCCTGACCGAGCGTCTCGGCCTCGATGAGGGTCACGCCCATCGACCGAGGCTACCGAACACTGGCACCCGGGGCAACCGCGCGTGACCTACGGCTCCGGCATGTCATCGGGGCCTCCTGCCCGATGACACGAAAGCCCCGCCGGAGCGGGGCTTTCGAGAGTGGACCTGAGGGGATTCGAACCCCTGACCTCCTGGGTGCGATCCAGGCGCGCTCCCAACTGCGCCACAGGCCCGAGAAACCGGACTATACCGGGCGGCGGGCGGCTGCGGGTAGGTCGCCGCGAGCGCGACGCGCGAGTCAGGCGGCGTTGCGGGTCACGTCGTCGACCCACTGCTGCGCCGTCACGAAGCGGCACGCCGTGGTCGCGATGCCGTCCTCGCAGGCGCCGTGACGGAGCACGACGGCCTCCTGGCCGATGGCGGCCGTGCCGTCGTCGAACACCATCGTGATCCGCACCAGGTCGCCGGGCGCGAACGGCGCTGCGGGGATGAACGCGAAGCCGCCGGCAGACAGGTCGGTGAGTCGTCCCGGGACCCGCGTGCCGGGCGCGAGATGCCGCGTCCGAACCGCCACCGCGACCAGGGTGCGCTCGCGCGATTGGCGGGGCTCGCTACGTCGCTCGAGGGAGGAGCTCATGCATTCAGCATCGCCCTCAACCGGGTGATCGCACATCCCCCAAACGAACGAGCCGCGCCGTCGAGACCCTAGAAGGAGACCTTGACCGGCTCGCGATCGGCGGGATCCTCGATCTCGAAGAACTCGCGCTTGGTGAAGCCGAACGGCCCCGCCATCAGGCTGTTCGGGAACACCTGGATCTTCGTGTTGTACGCCTGGACGTTGCCGTTGTAGATGCGACGCGATCCCGCGATCTGGTCCTCGGTGTTCGCCAGCTCGCGCTGCAGTTCCGTGAAGCTCTCGGCGGCGCGCAGCTGCGGGTACGCCTCGGCGACGGCGAACAGGCGCCCCAGGGCGCCGGTCAGCGCACCCTCCGCCTTCGCCGCCGCGGCCGGGCCGCTCGCGCTGATGGCGGCCGAGCGGGCGGCCGAGACGTTCTCGAACACTTCCTTCTCGTGCGCCGCGTAGCCCTTGACGGTCTCGACGAGGTTCGGGATCAGATCGTGCCGCCGCTTCAGCTGCACGTCGATGCCGCTCCAGGCCTCGTCCACCTTGTTGCGGGCCTTGACCATGCCGTTGTAGGCCAGGACCAGGAACAGGGCGATCAGGACGATGATGGCGAGAATGACCCAGATCATCGCGTCATCTCCGGGGTGCGTTGCATGGCCTTAGACTAGCCCACGCGGCGTGGGGAGGCCCGCGAGATGGTGCACCAGGTGGATCACGGTCGCCACGCCGGCCACCAGCGGCGCCAGCTCGATCCACTCGTCGGCCCGGTGGATCGCCGCCCCGCGGGTCAGCCCGAGCGTGACGGCCGGGTTGCCGCGGCCGAGCGCCTCGTTCGCGTCGGTCGACGCCGAGTCCTCGCGCGCCGGAGGCAGACCGGCGCGCGTGCGGGCGCGGCGCACCTCGCGGAGCAGGGGATGCGTGACCGCGATCTGGCCGCCCGGCCGGCGTCCGGCCTTGACGATCTGCGCGTCGATGCCGCGCGGAACGGAGGCCAGTACGAGCTCGATGCGGGCGCACGCGCGGTCGACGACGTCGTCGGTCTCGGCGCGGATGTCGATCTCCATGCGTGCCTCGCCGGCGATCGAGTTGACGGACAGGCCAC
>JBBQFB010000078.1:0-16426 GCA_038321545.1 Gaiellales bacterium | reverse complement strand
CAGAGGAACGGCGGCTCCAGCCGGCCCGGCGCGATGAACAGCGACGCGATGTGGCCGTGCAGGTGGTCGACCGGAATCAGCGGCTTCGCGGCGGCGTAGGCGTACGCCTTGGCGGCCGAGACGCCGACCAGCAGTGCGCCGATCAGCCCCGGGCCGGCCGTGACGGCGATCGCGCGCAGGTCGGCGAACGTGGCTCCGGCATCGGTCAGCGCCTCGCGGACGACCGGGCCGACCAGCTCCAGGTGCCGGCGCGACGCGATCTCGGGCACGACGCCGCCGAACCGGCCGTGGAGGGCGGCCTGGGACGAGACGATGTTCGACCGCACCTCGCACCCCTCGACGACGGCCGCGCACGTCTCGTCGCACGACGTCTCGATCGCGAGGATCAAAACTCCTCCGGCCCGTCCTTCCACATGATCAGGGCGTCCTCGCGGTTGTCGGTGTAGTAGCCGCGCCGGATCCCGGTCGGCTGGAAGCCGATCCGCTCGTACAGGCGGATGGCGCCGTGGTTGGAGACGCGCACCTCGAGCGTGTAGCCGCGCGTGCCGTCGCCGGACGTGTCATCGAACAGCTGCTGGAGCATGTGGTACGCCAGCCCCCGCCGCCGGTACGGCTCGTCGATGGCGACGTTCATGATGTGCCATGCGTCGACGTACCGGGAGACGATCAGGTACCCGGCCAGGCCGTCGCCGTCGAACGCGCCGAAGCAGCGGGAGGTCGGCTTCGCGATCTCGCCGGCGAACATCGTGCGCGACCACGGCGTCGTGTACGCGCGGCGCTCGACCTGCTCGACGGAGGGGATGTCGGCGAGCTTGAGGCGCCGCAGCTCGATGCCGGTCATCATCGCGCCACCGCCGAGGGCGTCGCATCCGGCTCGCGCAGGTATCGCGGGACGGGTCGCGTACCGTCGAAGCGCGCCAGCACGGCGTGCGCGTCGGCCCGCACCTGATGCAGCGCCTCGTCGCCGGGCACGACCGCGCCCGACTCGGCCAGCAGCTCGCGGTAGCGCAGCGCGCCGTCTCCGACCACGACCGTGGCGGGCGCCAGCAGCGCGGCCAGCGCGGCCGGGTCGTACGCGGCCGCCGTGATCCCGGGGCCTTCCGCGAACACCTCGCGCCGGCGGGCGTCGATGACCGCCACCGATCCCGGCGGCGCGTGGTGGAGCAGCGCGTGCAGCGTCGACACGCCGGCCACCGGCAGCCCGGCGCCGTCGGCCAGCGCCTCGCCGGTGGCAATGCCGATGCGCAGGCCCGTAAACGATCCGGGCCCCGTGCCGACGGCCACGCCGTCCAGCTCGGCCAGCGTCACGCCGGCCTCGCCGAGGATCCCGTGGACCAGCGCGAGCACGTCGCGGGCCGCGCTCCCGCGCGCGTCGCCGCCGCGCTCCAGCACGAGGCCGCCATCGGCGACCAGGGCAGCCGTGGCGCGGTCGGTCGCCGTATCCAGGGCCAGCACCCGCATCCGGCGAATCGTATCGATCCGGCGACCCTACTGCCGGTCGATCGCGATCGACCGGCGGTCGTCGCCGAGGTCGTCGATCGTGATCTGGACGGTGGCCGCCGGCAGCAGCCCCACGCCGGCCTCGGGCCACTCGACGAACACGATCGCGGCCTCGTCCAGGTACTCCTCCAGATCGGCCAGCTCCTCGACCGTGACGCCACGCGACCGGTACAGGTCGAGATGCGAGACGAGCTGCCCGTCACGCGCCTGATAGCGGTGGGCGATCGCGAACGTCGGCGAGGTGACCGGCTCGGTCACGCCCAGCGCCGCCGCGGCGTGCCGGACGAACGCCGTCTTGCCCGCGCCCAGGTCGCCGGCCAGGTGGATGATGTCGCCCGGCGCGAGCGTGGCCGCCAGCGCCTCGGCGATGCGGGCCGTTCCCGCCTCGTCGGCGACCTCCACCATCAGAACAGCCCGAGCTGCGGCGCGTCTTCCGGCTCCGCGTCGTCCGGCTTCGGTTCCGGTGCGGCCGCGGCGACGGCCGGAGGCGCGACGGCCGGCTCCGGGCCACCCAGATCGGCGCGCAACAGCGCCGCCAGCGACGGAACCTCGGCGACGGCGTACGGGTCGAGCACCGGCAGCAGGCGCACCTCGCGGTCGCCGATCGTGGCCGGACGCGTGTGACCGTGGCAGGCCTGCAGCCGCGGCGCGGCGGGCGCCAGCGCGTGCAGGACGGCAGCGCCGAGGGCGATCACCGTCTCGGGTCGCTGCCCGGCGACCTGCTCCTCGAGATATGGCCGGCAGGCGTCGATCTCCGCCGGCGTCGGCAGGCGGCCCGCGGGCGGGCGGCACTTGACGAGCGTGGTGGCGGCGGCCGTCGCCAGGTCGACTCCGGCGGCAGCGAGCACCTCGCGGGCCTCGTCCGACAGCGCACGGCCGACCAGCTCGGCCGGAAACGACGGAGCGGCGGCGATCAGCAGCACCGTGGCGCCTTCCGGCAACTCGCCGGCGATGGCGCGGCGGCGCGTCTGCGAGAGCCCGCAGCGCTCACAGGCCGCGACGCGGTCCGCGAGCGTTTCCACGCCGGACCTCTAGTGTCCCGCGTGGGAAGTTCGCGGACATCTCGGGGGCCACGGAGCGGCGCCCGGAAACCCGCCGGGCTGCGTCGCAGACCCTCGGAAAGGCGTCCCGCCTTCCTCTCGGGCCCGCTCCTTGCCAGGCTTGTCCGTGGCGCGAGCTGTCAACGAACTTCCGACGCGGGCCACTAGTGGCAGCCGCAGCCGCCGCCGCAGCAACCGCCGCCGGCCCGCGGCGCGGGTGCACCGGCCGTGACCGGCATGTCGCCGCCGACGCGGGTGCGCTGGAAGGTGGAGAGCAGCTTCTGCAGGTCGGTCGACGTGCACTCGGGGCAGGCGACCACCATCGAGCTCGACAGCACGAGCTCCTCGAAGCGGCTGTCGCAGGCCTCGCACTGATATTCGTAGACGGGCATGTCGAAAGGATAGTACCCTTCCGCCCGAGGACTCCATCCTTCGCGAGGGGTACCACGCCAGCCATGCACATCGTGCTCGTCGGACCCGGCCGTGCCGGACATGCCATCCGTGATCGTGCGATCGCCCGCGGGCACGTCGCGCGCCTCGAGCGCGATCCTGGCGCTGCCGCCGATGCGGACGTCGTGCTCCTGACGGTGCCCGACCGGGCGATTCCGGAGGTCGCCGCCCAGCTGCCCGCTGACCAGTGGGTCGGGCACGTCTCCGGCGCCACGCCGCTGGCCGCGCTCGGCTCGTCGCCGAGACGGTTCGTGCTGCACCCGGCCCAGAGCATGGAGCGCGCCGGCGGCGCGGCCCAGCTGGATGGCGTGAGCGCCTTCACGACCGGCGCCGACGCCGAGGCAGACCGCTTCGCCGCCGACCTCGCCGGCTCGCTGGGGCTGCACGTCGTCCCGATCTCCGAGTCGGTGCGCCCGCTGCCCCACATCGCGTGCGTGATCAGCGCCGCCTTCGTCGTGACGCTGTTCGCGACGGCGTGCCGGCTGCTCGACCGCGACGACGCCGTGCAGATCCTCGCGCCGCTGGCACGAGGCGCCTTGAACAACGCGATCGAGGCCGGTGCCGCGATGCAGCCCACCGGGCCGGTCGCCCGCGGGGACGCACCCACGATCGCCGCGCACCTGGCCGCGCTGGAACGGCTCGATCCGGCGCTGACGCCCCTCTATCTGGCCGTCGCCCGCGCCAGCCTGCCGATCATCGACGAGGCCGCAGCCGCGCGCGTGGCGCCGCTGCTGTGAGAACGCTCCGCACCATCCGCGAGGTCCGCGCCGCCCTGACGCCGGCCCGGCACGCCGAGCAGCGAATCGCCCTCGTGCCGACGATGGGGGCGTTCCACGACGGGCACGTCTCGCTGATGCGGACCGCCCTCAGCGAGGCCGACGTGGTCGTGGTGTCGCTGTTCGTGAACCCGTCCCAGTTCGGGCCCGGCGAGGACCTCGCCCGCTACCCGCGCATGGAGAGCGACGACGCCGCGCTCGCGAGCGATATCGGCGTCGACTTCGTGTTCGCGCCGGCGGTCGAGGAGATGTACCCGCCCGGTTTTGCGACGTCGATCGACCCCGGGCCGGTCGCGCGCGGGCTCTGGGGCACCTCCCGCCCGAACCACTTCGCGGGCGTCGCCACGGTCGTCGCACGGCTGTTCGGCATCGTCGCGCCCGACATCGCGTACTTCGGCCTGAAGGACTTCCAGCAGGTGGCCGTGATCCGGCGGATGGTGGCCGACCTGGCCCTGCCGATCGAGATCCGCGCGCTGCCGACGATCCGCGAGCCCGACGGCCTCGCGATGAGCTCGCGCAACCGCTACCTGAGCGACGACGAGCGCGCGCGGGCGCGGGCCATCTTCCTCGGCCTCCGCGACGCCGCCGACGCCTACACGGCGGGCGAGCGCGACCTGCGGCGGCTCGTCGATGCTGCCCGCGCCGTGATGCAGGACGCCGGCATCGCGGTCGAGTTCGTCGAGCTGCGCGACGCCGAGACGCTCGGTCCGTACAGCCCCGACCGCGCCGCCGTGCTCGCCGTCTCGGCGCGCGTCGGCGACACCAACCTGATCGACAACCTCGTCCTCGCGCCGCAGATCACGGCGGCGCCTCGCAAGATCGAGACCTGGAGCGCCTGATGAGCACCCGCCCCCGACACCCCGCACCGTCCACACCGGCCCCGGGCAAGCTGCCGCTGCCCGAGCTGGCCGGCATGAAGCGCGACGGCCGCCGGATCGTGATGATCACGGCGTACGACTACCCGTCCGGCAAGGTCGCGAGCGAGGCCGGCGTCGAGCTGGTGCTGGTCGGCGACTCGGCCGCCATGACGGTGCTCGGGTACGAGTCGACGGTGCCGGTGACCATCGATGAGATGCTGATGCTGACCCGCGCCGCCGCGCGCGGATCGACCCGCCCGCTGGTGATTGCCGACCTGCCGTTCATGTCCTACCAGGTCGACGATCGCGACGCCATGGTGACGGCCGGCCGGTTCATCAAGGAAGGCGGCGCCGACGCCGTCAAGATGGAGGGCGCCGGTCCGACGCTCGACCGCATCGGCGCGGTCACGCGCGCCGGCATCCCGGTGATGGGGCACCTCGGCCTGACGCCGCAGACGGCGACCGCGCTGGGCGGCTTCAAGGCGCAGGGGCGCACGGCAGAGGCCGCGCTGCAGCTGGTCGCCGACGCGCTCGCGATCGAGGCTGCCGGCGCCTTCTCCGTGGTGCTCGAGTGCGTGCCGGCAGCCGTGGCGCAGGCCGTGACGAACCGGCTCTCGATCCCGACGATCGGCATCGGCGCCGGCGCCGGCTGTGACGGCCAGGTGCTCGTGTACCACGACCTGCTCGGGTACGGCGAGCCGCGTGCGCCGCGGTTCGTGAAGCGCTACGCCGACCTGCACGGCGCCGCCCTGGACGGCGTCACGCGCTACGCCGCCGAGGTCAGGTCGGGCGCCTTTCCCGCGCTGGAGCACACATACGCGATGCCGGCCGAGGAGCTCGCGATCTTCGAGGACGCGCTGGTTCCCGCGAACCCGCTGTTCGACTGACAGCCGCCGTACGGGCCTAGTCCGACGGGCACGCACTCCGAATCGGAACCCGCATCAGCGTTCCCGGTCCGAACTCGGTCTCGCAGTGTCCGTATTGCTGGAACCCACAGGCGTCGTAGAACCGCGCTGCGTGCGGATTGGCAATGACATGCAGCGCACCGGCCCCTCGCTCCGCGGCGTACCGCAGCGCCCGGTCGACGAGCTGCGCGCCGATGCCGCGCCGCCACGAGCTCGGCTCCACGAACAGGCCGTCGAGTTCCGTGTCGCCATCGGGCCGATCCAGGACGGCGGAGAAGCCGAGGAGCGCCCCGGCCCGTTCACCGACGAAGACCTGACCGGCCACCAGCTGGGCCTCGGGCAGGTCGATCGCGTCAGGGTTGGCAAGGATGGCATCCCGATCGCCCGCGTTGGCCAGCGACGCTCTCCGCTGCAATTCCGCCAGCTCGGCCCGCTCCTCCACCCGACCCAGCCGAATCTGCAGGTCGGGAACGTCGCGCCTCATGCCGACTCGATCAGCTCGATCCGGTACCCGTCGGGATCGCGGACGAAGCAGAGCCGGTTGCCGCCCTCGCGGATCGTGTACGGCGGGCGCTCGGGCTCGATGCCCTTGCCGGCCAGCGTGGCGAGCGTGCCGTCCATGTCGTCGACGTAGAGCGCGATGTGGCCGTAGCCCGTCCCGATCTCGTACGGCTCGGTGCGGCCGTGGTTGAACGTCAGCTCGAGCGGCTGGTCGGGCGATCCGGGCGGCGTCAGGAACACGTTGATCGCCTCGTCGCGGATCGGGAAGCGGCGCTGCTCCACGAAGCCGAGGCCGTTCGTGTAGAAGTCGACGGCCTTCTCGAGGTCGAACACGCGGTAACAGGTGTGGGCGTACTTCACAGGTCGCTCCTTCAGGGCTGTCGCATGCCGTGGACGGGCCGGCCGAGCGCCTGCCACTGGAAGATCGACATCGCGGGCAGCACGTCGTCGTAGGCGAGGATACGGGGGTTGCGGCCGATCTCCTTGCACTTCGCGGCGATCAGCAGCAGGTCGTCCTTGTCCGGTGCGACGATCACGAAGTGGGCGCCGGTCACCCACTCGAAGACGGCTCCGCAGGTCGGGCACGGCCACGGATCGGTGCGGATCCCGTACCAGTCACCCTCCGACGTGTCGAGGCCCTCGAACTCCTCGATCTCGTCCTCCGACCAGATCACCTGGTCGGACTCCCGCGGGAGCGTGATCGTTCCGGGGCGCACCTCTTCGGCCATTCGGGGATCATGCCGGACCATGGATGCCGCGAGACAGGCCCTGCACGCCGCGCTGACGGCACACGAGCCGGCTGACGCCGCCGAGCTGCGCGATCGCGACGCCATCGCGGCGCTGGTCGCGTCCACGGATCGTTGCTTCGACCGCACGCTGTACGAGCCCGGGCACATCACCGGCAGCGCGTTCGTGGTCGACGCCTTCTCGGGCCGCGTGCTGCTGCACCACCACCGCCGGCTCGGGCGGTGGCTGCAGCTGGGCGGCCACGACGAGGGCGAGCACGACCCGCTCGCCACGGCGCTGCGGGAGGCGCGCGAGGAGTCGGGGCTGCTCGACCTGACGCCGCTGTCAGCCGCGATCCTCGACGTCGACGTGCACGAGATCCCGGCCGGCCGATCGGAGCCCGCGCACCTGCACCACGACGTCCGCTACGCCCTGCAGACGCGTACGCCGGACGCGATCGCGCAGCTGGACGAGGAGTCGCTCGCGCTGGCGTGGCTCGAGCCGGCCGAGGCCGCCCTGCGGATGGCGGAGCCGGGCGCCGACCGCGCCCTACGGCGGCTGGTCGCGCTGCTGCAGTAGCGTCAGATGACGAGCTGCGCGGTGGCCTTGACCTCGCGCGGCGCCTCGAGCAGGGGCCGCAGGAAGCGGCCGGTGTGCGACTCGGGGACGAGCACGATCTCCTCGGGCGGACCGGCCGCGATCACCTCGCCGCCGGCGTCGCCGCCCTCCGGACCGAGGTCGACGACCCAGTCGGCCTGCTTGATCACGTCGAGGTTGTGCTCGATCACGAGCACCGTGTTGCCGCTCTCGACGAGGCGATGCAGCACCTCGAGCAGCTTCTCGATGTCGGCCAGGTGCAGTCCGGTCGTCGGCTCGTCGAGCACGTACAGCGTGCGGCCGGTGGCGATCTTCTGCAGCTCGGTCGCGAGCTTGACGCGCTGCGCCTCGCCCCCGGAGAGCGTCGTCGCAGGCTGCCCGAGACGGACGTAGTCGAGCCCGACGTCGTGCAGCGTCTGCAGGCGGCGGCGGAGCTTCGGGATCTTGCCGAAGAACTCCAGCGCCTCCTCGACCGGCATCTCGAGCACGTCGGCGATCGACTTGCCCTTGAACCGCACCTCGAGCGTCTCGCGGTTGTACCGCTTGCCCTTGCACACCTCGCACGGGACGTACACGTCGGGCAGGAAGTGCATCTCGATCTTGATCGTGCCGTCACCACGGCACGTCTCGCAGCGGCCGCCCTTGACGTTGAACGAGAACCGGCCCTGCTTGTACCCGCGCACCTTGGAGTCGGGCGTCGAGGCGTACAGCTGCCGGATATGGTCGAACAGCCCCGTGTAGGTGGCCGGGTTCGACCGCGGCGTGCGGCCGATCGGCGACTGGTCGATGTCGATCACCTTGTCGAACGCCTCGATGCCCTCGATGCGGCCGTGCATGCCCGACTTCAGGCGCGCGTTGTGGAGCCGGTTCTTGAGCGCGCGCAGGATCACGTCATTGACGAGCGTCGACTTGCCGGAGCCGGACACGCCCGTGACGGCCACGAACCGGCCGACGGGGATCTCGACGTCGATGTTCTTGAGATTGTGCTGCCGCGCGCCCCGCACGTACAGCACCTCGTCGCTGATGCCGCGCCGCACGGGCACGGGAATCCGCCGGCGACCCGACAGGTACGCGCCCGTGACGGAGGCGCGGGAGCGCGCGATCTTGGCCGGCGTACCCTCCGCCACCACCTCGCCGCCGTGCTCGCCGGCGCCCGGGCCCATGTCGATCACCCAGTCGGCCGCGCGCACCGTGTCCTCGTCGTGCTCGACGACGATCACCGTGTTGCCGATGTCGCGCAGCCGCGTGAGGGTGTCGATGAGGCGGTGGTTGTCGCGCTGGTGCAGACCGATGGACGGCTCGTCCAGGATGTACAGCACGCCCACCAGGTGCGAGCCGATCTGCGTCGCGAGCCGGATCCGCTGCGCCTCGCCGCCGGACAGCGTTCCCGCCGCCCGGTCGAGGCTCAGGTAGCCCACGCCGACATCGACGAGGAAGCCGAGCCGCTCGCGCAGCTCGCGCACGATGCGCTCGGCGATCAGGTTCTCGGTGTCGGACAGGTGGAGACCGTCGACCCACGTGCGCGCCGCGGCCACCGAGAGGCTCGTCGCAGTGTGGATGTTGATGCTGGCGACGGTGACGGCGAGCGACTCGGGCTTCAGGCGCGCGCCGTTGCACGTCGGGCACGGCCGGAGCGTCATGTACTCCTCGATGCGCTCGCGCTGCAGCGACGACTCGGTCTCGCGATAGCGCCGGTCGAGGCCCGCGATGATGCCCTCGAAGGCCATCATGTACTGGCGCTTGCGTCCCTGGCGGTTCTTGTACGTGACCAGCACGCGCTGGCCGCCGGTGCCGTACAGGAACAGCTTTCGCTGCTCGTCGGGCAGGTCGCCCCAGGCCGTCTCGAGCGACACGCCGAAGTGGTCGGCGACAGCCAGGATGGCGCTCTCGTAGAAGCTCGAGCCGGACACGTTCCACGGCAGCAGCGCACCGTTGGAGATCGACACCTCGGCGTCGGGCACGATCATGTCGGGGTCGAGCTCCGGCGTCGCGCCGAGGCCGTGGCACGCCGGGCACGCGCCGTGCGGCGAGTTGAACGAGAACACGCGCGGCGCCAGCTCGGGCAGCGAGACGCCGTGCTCCGGGCACGCGAACTTCTCGGAATAGGTCGTGGTCTCGCCGTCGATGACGGCGATGTCGATCAGGCCCTCCGCGAGCGCCAACGCGGTCTCGACCGAGTCGGCCAGGCGCTTGCGCAGGTCGTCCTTCATGACCAGCCGGTCGACGACGACGGCGATGTCGTGCTTGAACTTCTTGTCGAGCTCGATGCCCTCCTCGAGCAACCGCGTCTCGCCGTTGACCTTGACGCGTGTGAAGCCCTCTCCGCGAAGGCTCTCGAACAGGTCCTTGAACTCGCCCTTGCGACCGCGCACGACCGGCGCGTCGACCGTGAACCGCGTGCCGGCGGGCAGCGCCATCACCTGGTCGACGATCTGCTCGGCCGACTGGCCGGCGATCGGACGGCCGCAGACGTGGCAGTGCGGGTGCCCGACGCGCGCGAACAGCAGACGCAGGTAGTCGTAGATCTCGGTGACGGTGCCGACGGTCGAGCGCGGGTTGCGCGACGTGGTCTTCTGGTCGATCGAGATGGCCGGCGACAGGCCCTCGATCGAGTCGACGTCGGGCTTCTCCATCTGCCCGAGGAACTGCCGTGCGTACGCCGACAGCGACTCCACGTACCGCCGCTGTCCCTCGGCATAGAGGGTGTCGAACGCGAGCGACGACTTGCCCGATCCGGACAGCCCCGTGATCACGACCAGCCGCTCGCGCGGTATCCGCACGCTCACGTTGCGGAGGTTGTGCTCGCGGGCCCCGCGGATCTCGATCCAGTCACTCGCCATAGCTTCCCCGGACGGTAGCAACGTATCCCGATACGAACAACCGTTCGGGTCGTGGAACCCTATCGCAGGGGGTGCGCGGAGTCGTCAGCGGGCCGAGAACGTCACTCGCGAGCGGCGGCGAAGCGCGCCGCGATGTCCTCCAGGTCGGACTCCGTCATCACGGTCGACAGCGAGCAGAGGCCGTTCGTCGCGACCAGCAGACCGGCGTTGTAGAGCCGCCACCAGGCGTCGTAGTCGCCCAGGACATCGAGCAGCCGGAACAACGAGCCGGAGCCGGCGACCGGGTAGCCCATCGCCGCCACGGCCGCCCGGAGCCGGTCGCCACTGGCGTTGATGCGGTCGATCGCAGGCTGGTCGAGCAGATCGAGCGCGGCCAGGCCGGCAGCACACGTGACGGGGTTGGCCGAGAACGTGCCGGCGTGGGGCACGTTGCCCGCGACGCGCGGGTCGAGCACGCCCATCACGTCGGCCGGTCCGCCCCACGCGCCGACCGCGAAGCCGCCGCCGATGATCTTGCCCATCGTGACCAGGTCGGGCACCAGCCCGTAGCGGCCGTGCAGGCCCGACATCCCGAGCCGCAGCGTGATCACCTCGTCGACGATCAGCAGGATCCCGCGGCGCGCCGTCTCGGACCGGACGACGTCCGCGAAGGCCTGCGGTACCGGCTGCAGCCCGGCCCGGTTCGGCATCAGATCGATGATCACGCACGCCAGCTCGCCATCGTGCTCGTCGAGCGCGGACAGGAAGGCGGCCTGGTCGGCCACCGGCGTGTCGTAGAGGTCGCCGTAGACCGCGCTCGGGATGCCGGCCGCGCCCACCGGCAGGGCCGCGTCGTAGATGCCGTGGTAGGAGCCCTCGAACCGGAGGATCCCGTTCCTCCCGGTCAACGCCCGGGCCGTGCGGAAGGCCATCATCACGGCCTCGGAGCCGGAGTTCGTGAACCGCACCCGCTCGACCACCGGCACGCGCTCGGAGATGCGCTCTGCAAGCGCCACGTCGTGCCGCGACGGCAGCCCGAAGCACGTGCCCTCCTCCATCGCCGCCATCGCCGCCGCCATCACGACCGGGTGCCGGTGGCCGTGTACGAGCGTGGTGTAGTTGGACTGCAGGTCGTAGGTCTCGTGGCCGTCCTCGTCCACCAGGCGGCAGCCAGTGCCCTGGCGCGCGTACGGCGGGACGGGCGGGATGTAGAGCGTGGAGCGGGTGTTCCCGCCCGGCATCGCCTCGACGGCGCGGGCAAACAGCTCAGCGGACGTGGTCATGACGGCCAGCATAGGTGCTGATGACCGCCCCGACCTCGTCCGGCCGCGGCACGAACCGCAGCCGGCTCCCCTTGCTCGGCCCGGCCAGCTCGATCGTGCCATAGCCCAGCAGCCGTCCGACCAGCGAGCGCCGCACGCGCAGCCGATGGATCGCCCGCAGCGGCACGATCGACTCCGAGCGCCGGAGACCGCCCCGCAGGATCACCAGCTCGTCCTCGGACACCAGCAGCATCGTCCGGTCCCAGTCCCAGACCGAGCGCACGAGCTTGATCAGCGCCCAGACCGCGAGCACGGCCGTGATCAGCGCCGCGCCCTGCCCGAAGATGCCCGGATTGCCCGTGCGCGCCAGCACCGCGACCACGAAGGCGAGGATCGCAACGGCTCCCAGCGCCACCGCGATCGGACGTGTCAGCGCGGCGGTGTGGGCACGCGTATGCACGAGCGGGTGCTCCACACGAAGGCATTCTCCGGTGATCGGGAAACCCCTGCGCTACCGTGCGACCCATGAGCCCCCTTGTTCCCATGGTGATCGAACAGACCGGCCGCGGCGAGCGGTCGTTCGATATCTACTCCCGGCTCCTGAACGAGCGAATCATCTTCCTCGGAACGCCGGTCTATCCCGAGATCGCCAACCTGATCGTCGCGCAGCTGATCCACCTCGAGTCGGACGACCCGGACAAGGACATCTCGCTGTACATCAACAGCCCGGGCGGCGACGTCTACGCGGGCATGGCGATCTACGACACGATGCAGTTCATCAAGCCCGACGTGCAGACGATCTGCTTCGGGATGGCCATGTCGATGGGCGCGATCCTGCTCGCGGGCGGTGCCGCCGGCAAGCGGCTGGCCCTGCAGAACGCGCGGATCATGATCCACCAGGGGACGTCCGGCTTCCAGGGCCAGGCGACCGACATCGAGATCCACGCGCGCGAGGTGCTCAACATCCGCCGTCGCATGGACGAGGTGCTGGCGCAGCACACCGGTAAGACCGTCGAGCAGATCCACACCGACACCGAGCGCGACTACTTCCTCGGCTCCGAGGAAGCGAAGGCGTACGGCATCATCGACAAGGTCGTCGAGGAGCGCTGATCCGGCGGGCTCGCGGCAGCGCGCGCCCTACGCCGATCTTCGAGTCCGCGCGGTGACGCCGCGCGCCAACTTCCGCGCGGTCCCGCACCGGTCGCGCGATCTGCGTGTCTTCCGGCACAAAGCGTTCTGGGGTCTGACCCCCGTGGCCGGGCTTGGGCTCAGGCGGTCGTCGCAACGAGCTGGTTGAACGCCTGGGATGGTGACATCCATCCGAGCGTTTTGCGAGGGCGCTGGTTGAGCTTGTCGGCGATCGTGTTGAGATCGGCCTGGGTGTAGCCGGACAGGTCGGTGCCTTTCGGGAAGTACTGCCGCAAGAGCCCGTTCGTGTTCTCGTTCGAGCCGCGCTGCCAGGGGCTGTGCGGATCGCAGAAGTACACGTCAACGCCGCTATCGATGCTGAACTGGGCGTGGCCGGCCATCTCCGTGCCCTGATCCCACGTGAGCGTCCGCCGGAGCGCTTCCGGCAGCGCCTTTGCCTGCTCAACGAGCGCGTCGGCGACCTCCTCCGCGGTGCGCCCGCCAGGGAGCGCGACCAGCATCACGAACCGGGTCGTGCGCTCCACCAGCGTCCCGATCTGCGAGCCGCCCGCCTTCCCCAGGATCAGGTCGCCCTCCCAGTGCCCCGGCACCGCCCGATCGTCCACCTCGGCCGGGCGCTCAGAGATATTCACCATCCCCACGATCCGGCCCCTGGTGGAGCGGGAACCGTGCGGCTTGCGACGCGCACGGCCAGTGCGCAGACACCTCGTAAGCTCCTTTCGGAGCGCGCCGCGGCCCTGCACGTACAACGACTGGTAGATCGTCTCGTGCGATATCTGCATGTCCGGATCGTGCGGGAACTCGAGCAGCAACGTCGCTGAGATCTGCTCCGGCGAGTACCACTCCTCAAGCAGCTCCTCCACCCGCTCCCGCAGCCGCGGCACCGCCGCCAGCTTGGCCTGCTTCGGGCGCCGCGCCTGGTCGCCGGCACGACGATCCGCCTCCACCGCCCGATACGCCCCCCGACCACCGTTCGCTGCCACCTCCCGCGACACCGTCGACGCCGACCGACCCAACTGCCGCGCAATCTCCCGCAACGACCGCCCCGCCCCCACACCGCGCGAGATCTCCTCCCGATCGCACAGCGACAACACCCGCTCCGGCCGCGACCACTCCCGCACCCCGTCGTCCGCATGCGCGATCCGCCACACCGACTTCCGCCCGCAACCTACCCGCCGCGCCACCTCCACCGCCCCCAGCCCGGTCGCCAGCAACAACCGCACCTCAGCCCTGGTAGCGCCCGACAACGGCCGCCCCGACCTGTGCAACTCCCGCACTACCAACCCCTTCGCCGACACCGTCCAGCCCACGATGATGCGACGACCACTGGAATCCACCGGGCGTTTCGGGGTCAGACCCCGGTCCTGCAACCCCCGTGGCCGGGCGTTTCGGGGTCAGACCCCGGTCCTGCAACCCGCTCGAAAACGGGCCGGACCGGCCTTAGCGCAGGCCGGCGGACTCGATCTGGACGAGCTCGCGGCGGAGCTCCTTGATCTCGTCCCGGAGACGGGCGGCGTACTCGAAGCGGAGCTCCTCGGCAGCCGTCAGCATCTCCTGCTCGAGGTCGATCGCGAGCTTCGTCAGGTCCTCGCGGTTCATGCCGTCCACCTTCGTGGCGCCACGCCGGCGCGACGACGGCACGTTCTTCGAGTCGAGCGACAGGAACTCGGTGATGTCGGTGACCGACTTCGAGATCGTCATCGGCGTGATGCCGTGATCCTCGTTGTGCTTCTGCTGGATCGCACGGCGGCGGCTGGTCTCGCGGACGGCGCCGCGGATCGCCTCGGTCTCCTTGTCGGCATACATCAGCACCCGGCCGTTGATGTTGCGCGCGGCGCGGCCGATCGTCTGGATCAGCGCCGTCTGGCCGCGGAGGAAGCCCTCCTTGTCGGCGTCGAGAATGGCGACGAGCGACACCTCCGGCAGGTCGAGACCTTCGCGGAGCAGGTTCACGCCGACCAGCACGTCGTACTCGCCGAGCCGCAGCGCACGCACGATCTGGATGCGCTCGATGGTGTCGACCTCGGAGTGCAGGTAGCGCGTGCGGACGCCCGACTCGAGCAGATAGTCGGTCAGGTCCTCGGCCATCTTCTTCGTCAGCGTCGTCACGAGCACCCGCTCGCCGGCCCGTTCGCGCGCCCGGATCTCGACCAGCAGGTCGTCGATCTGGCCCTTCGTCGGTCGCAGCTCGACCTCGGGGTCGACGAGGCCGGTGGGACGGATGATCTGCTCGACGATCTGCGTCGAGTTGCGCAGCTCGAACGCGCCCGGCGTGGCCGAGACGAACACGACCTGGTCGACGCGCTGGACGAACTCGTCGAACCGCAGCGGCCGGTTGTCGATCGCCGACGGGAGCCGGAAGCCGTGCTCGATCAGCGCCGACTTGCGCGAGCGGTCGCCCTCGTACATGCCGCCGATCTGCGGCACCGTGTTGTGCGACTCGTCGATGAACACGATGAAGTCGGACGGGAAGTAGTCGAGCAGCGTGAACGGCGGCTGGCCCTCGACGCGGCCGTCGAGGATGCGCGAGTAGTTCTCGATGCCGTTGCAATAGCCCATCTCGCGCATCATCTCGAGGTCGTACTCGGTCCGCTGGCGCAGGCGGTGCGCCTCGAGCAACTTGCCCTGCTCCTCGTAGAGCGCGACCCGCTCCTCCATCTCGACGCCGATCTCCTCGACCGCACGCTCCAGCGACGGCGGCGACGTCACGTAGTGCGTGGCCGGGTACAGCATCAGGTCGTCCAGCCTGCCGAGCACCTCGCCGGTGAGCGGGTCGAAGTGCGTGATCGACTCCACCTCGTCGCCGAACAGCGACACGCGGTAGGCCGTCTCCGAGTACGCCGGCTGCACCTCGACCACGTCGCCGCGGGCGCGGAACCGGCCGCGGCCCAGCACGACGTCGTTGCGGCTGTACTGGATGCCGATCAGATCGCGCAGCAGCTGCTCGCGCCCGAACTCGCCGCCGACGCGGAGCTGCACGAGCTGCTGTTCGTACTCCTTCGGCGAGCCGAGGCCATAAATACACGACACCGACGCGACGATGATCACGTCGCGGCGCGTCAGCAGCGACGACGTCGCGGCGTGACGCAGCCGGTCGATGTCGTCATTGATGGCCGAGTCCTTCTCGATGTACGTGTCGGACGCGGCCAGGTAGGCCTCGGGCTGGTAGTAGTCGTAGTACGAGACGAAGTACTCGACGGCGTTGTCGGCGAAGAACTCGCGGAACTCGTTGCAGAGCTGCGCGGCCAGCGTCTTGTTGTGCGCGATCACGAGCGCCGGGCGCTGCGTCTGCTCGATCGTCCAGGCCATCGTGGCGGTCTTGCCGGTCGCCGTCGCGCCGAGCAGCGTCTGGAAGCGCTGGCCGGAACGCAGCCCGTCGGAGAGCTTCTCGATGGCGCCTGGCTGGTCGCCGGTCGGCTGGAACGTGCCCGTGAATCGGAACGGCGGCATAGGGCTTCCAGGGTAGCCGAGCGTCCGGCCCGGATGCCTAGATCAGGCCGAGGCCGCTGACCGCGTCGCGCTCGTCGGCCAGCTCGGCCATGGACGCATCGACGCGGCCGCGGGAGAACTCGTCGAGCTCGAGCCCCTGCACCACGCTGAACGTGCCGCCCGACGTCGTCACCGGCAGGCCCGCGATCAGCCCCTCCGGCGTGCCGTAGGAGCCGTCGGACGGGATGCCCATCGACACCCAGTCGCCGGCCGGCGTACCCAGCACCCAGTCGTGGACGTGGTCGATCGCGGCGTTGGCGGCCGATGCGGCTGAGGAGGCGCCGCGCGCCTCGATCACGGCCGCCCCGCGCTTCTGCACCGTCGGGATGAACTCGTCGGTCAGCCACGTGCGGTC
>JBBQFB010000077.1:0-16478 GCA_038321545.1 Gaiellales bacterium | reverse complement strand
GGTTGGTGAACGGGGTGGCGTGCCGGAAGCCCCACCGAGCGGCGCCGGAGTCTGCATCGAGCCCGGCGCCGCGCGACCGCACGAGGTAGGCGAGGACGCTGATCACGACTCCACCGACGATGATGGCGGCGAGTGCGATCGTAAGCGCGAGGCCCGTCGCAGCGACCGGATCGCGGCGGCGGCGGACGAACGCGCGCACGCTGCGGTGGTGCGCCGCAGCATCACCCACTGCGGCCGCGACCGGTGCCGCGCTGGCCGCCCCGGGGAGCGACCGCGGATACCGCCACGCGACGGCGGCCGCGAGCAGGCCGGCGGTGGTCGCGATGAGAATGAGGGCGAGCAACGGCAACGCAAGTCGGTTTCCCCCGGGGAATCTAAGGGGAAACACGGGCATGGAACTTGCCCGCCCGGCACACGATCATGCAGTGAAGGCGTCGTCGCCCGTGCGCCATGCCCACGCCGAGCCGATCCCGGCGCTGGCAGCCCGACCGGACGGACCTGCTTCCCGGATCGCCGACCAGATGGATCATCGGCGTCCACCGGCCGTCTACGCGATCACGGCGGTGCTCGGCTATCTGTGCCTGCTCGGCGCGACGATCGGCTTCGGCGCGCTGCTGACCCAGGTGATCCTGGCGGGGAACGGGCTGGCGGCCGACGACGAGCACGTCAACTCGTGGTTCGCACGCGAGCGGCGGCCGACGCTGAACGACCTGACATACGTCGGTTCGCTGATCGGCGACATCCCGGTGCTGCCCGGGCTGGTCGCGATCGCCGTGATCGTCTTTCTCATCCTGCGGCGGTTCCTGGCGGCCGCGTTCGTCGCGACCGCCGGCATCCTCGAGCTCGCCACGTACCGCGTCACCAGTTTGATCATCCACCGCGACCGCCCGTTCGTCGTGCGCATGGACCACCTGCCGGTGAACCAGAGCTACCCGTCCGGCCACGTCGCCGCGTCGGTCGCCGTCTACTGCAGCCTGGCACTCGTGATCTCATCGGCCGCTCACCGGCGCTGGGTAACGATCGTCGTCTGGACACTCGCCGTCGTGCTGCCGGCCATCGTCGCCACGTCTCGCGTCTATCGCGGCATGCACCACATCACCGACGTCGCCTCGGGGATGCTCGTGGGCATCGGCGCGCTCCTGATCGCCCTGCTCGCTGCCCGGGCGTGCAACGCCGCCGTCCGGCGGCGTGCCACCACCGTCACCACCACCATCGAGGAGACCTCGTGAAGCGCGTCGCGGTCATCGCACACTCCGGCAAGACGCTCGACGGCGGGCTCACCGAGCTCCGCCGCGAGCTCGCCGTCTACGGCATCACCGACCCCGACTGGCACGAGGTGCCGAAGAGCCGCAAGGCTCCGAAACAGGTGCGCAAGGCGCTCAAGAATGGCGCCGAGCTCGTGATCGTGTGGGGCGGCGACGGCATGGTGCAGCGCTGCGTCGACGTGCTCGCCGGCACGAAGGCGACGATCGGCATCATCCCCGCCGGCACCGCCAACCTGCTTGCCACCAACCTCGGTATCCCGAAGGATCTCAAGGCCGCGGTGTCGATCGCGGTCGGGTCGCACCGCCGGAAGCTGGACGTGGGCCGCATCAACGGCGAGGGCTTCGCCGTGATGGCGGGCGCCGGTTTCGACGCGCGCATGATCGGTGCCGCCGACGGCCCGCTGAAGGACCGCTTCGGGCGGCTCGCGTACGTGTGGACGGGCGCCAAGAGTGTCCGCGTCAAGCCGTTCGGCGCCAAGATCGAGGTCGACGGCAAGAAGTGGTTCAACGGCAAGGCGAGCTGCATCCTGGTCGGCAACGTCGGCAAGCTGTTCGGCGGCGTCGAGGCGTTCGAGGACGCCGAGCCCGATGATGGGGCGTTCGAGCTCGGCGTCGTCACCGCCGACGGCGCTGTGGCGTGGCTGCGGACGATCGCCCGGGCAGCGATCGACACCGCCGCCGCCTCTCCCTACACGGAGACGACGAAGGCGCGCAAGATCCGGATCCGGCTCGACCGCAAGGTGCCGTACGAACTCGACGGCGGCGACCGCACGACGACGAAGGACCTGCGGATCACGATCGAGCCCGGCGCCGTCCGGATCGCGGTTCCCGGCGAGGCCGTCTCAGCCGCCGCCTGACAGCTTTCGCGTGTGCAGTACGCGGAGGGCCGGCCCGTCCTCCTCCTCGCCGCCGCTGCGCGAGATCGTGACGCTGGCGGAGCGCTCGTCGAGGTCCAGCACGGCGATCGAGTTGTCGAACGTCGGCCCCTCGACGACCTTCCACGATGCGTCCGGCGCGCGGACGCCGGCAGCCCGCGCGAACAGGCGGAGCACGCGCGCGGCGAACCACGTGTGGAGCAGCTTGATCACCCGTCGCTCGCGCGGTTCCAGCGGGTGGCGGAACGGCGAGCAGACCAGCTGGTAGACCCGGCTCCCCTGCCGTCGATCGAGCTCGACCTCGGCGATGTAGGCCGTGTGGACGTCGCCGCCGAGCAGCGTGATCGTGGCCGGAGCGCCTTCGCGCCGGGCGGCGAGCTCGGTCAGCAGGGCGATCATCGTCGCGAAGGAGCGACCGAAGGCCGGCCAGTGCTCGAGGTCGACGCTGCGCCGGATGCGCTCGCCGACCTTCGCGGCCAGCCCTCCCCAGGCCCCGGCGCAGACCGCCTCGTTCCAGGCCTCGAGGTGGCTGACGGCTGGCAACATGAACACCGGCAGCGTGCTTGCGATGATCAGGTGGTCGTAGTCGCCCTGGGCGTGCTCGACGATCCAGTCCCACTCCTCGGCGTCCACCATGTCGCGGCTGCCGTCGGCGAGCACGCGGGCCGCGCGGGAGTCGACCACCACCAGGCGGGAGCGGCCGAAGTCGCGGTGGTACGCCCACCTGCTGGCGGCCGACTCGCGATCGGCGTGGTGCGCGAACTTGCGCAACGCGGCGCCGGGGTCGTCGGCCCGAGACACGAGGGCCACGACCTCGTCGCCGGCCAGCTCCGGCGGCGCCAGGTTGCCGAGGTGCTGGTAGACCCAGTACGCCATGAAGGCGCCGACGACCCGCTGCTCCCACCATGGCGTCGCGCGCATGTCGAGCACCCACTGCTCGGAGATGTTCCAGTCGTCGTGGACGTCGTGATCGTCGAAGATCATCGTGCTCGGCACGGTCGAGAGCAGCCAGGCGATGTCCGGATCGCTCCATGCCTCGCGGTAGAGGCGTGCGTACTCCTCGAAGTCAGCTACCTGCGCGCCGGGCGGCTGCTCGATGTCGCGACGGTCGCGGATGAAGGCGAGCGTCTCGGGCGACACCTCGTCGGCGTACACCTGGTCGCCGAGCAGCAGCAGGCAGTCGGGCCACGGCTCGCGGCCGGCCTGGAGCCGTTGGCTGAATGCCCACAGCGCGTCGATCTCGAGGCCCTCGGGATGCTCGCCGGCCGTCAGGGTGTACGGCGGCCGCTCGGGCGCACCGACCCGGCACGAGCCGAACACCAGTCGAGCCTGGCGCTCGTGGTTTCGCGTGTGGATGGTTGGCGCCGGCCGCCGGTCGTCGAGCGGCCACACCTGCTCGCCGTCGAGTTCGACCGTGTACGGCGTGATCGCGGCCGGCGGCAGATCGTCGACCACGACCAGCGCGTAGTGGTGGCCTTCGATGTCGAAGGTGGGCGCGCGATGGCCGAGCACGACGACCTCGCAGGCGGTGTCCGTCTCGACCCAGACGGTGGCCTGGGTCGATCCCGTGTACCGCAGGAGAGGTCCGACGACCAGCCTGGCCATGAGGGAGACCGTACCGCCGATTGCGATTGGGTGTTTCGGGCAGGGCGAAATGGGGGCAGAATGGTTGCAATGGACGCGGGCGACCCACCGGATGCCGTCTCCGCTCCGCGCTGGGCGTCGCACCTGTTCGTCGCGCTCGGCGCGGTGCTGGTGCCGTGGACGCTGTGGCTGGCGGCGACGCTGCCGGAGCGGCACGTGGCGCGCAACTTCGACGTTGCCTGGTCGGGCTTCGACATCGCGATCGCCGTTTCGCTGATCGCGACGGGCTACGGCCTGTACAAGGGGGCGGCGTGGACGCAGGGCGTCGCGGCCGCTGCGGCGACGCTGCTGGTCACGGACGCCTGGTTCGACGTGCTCATGTCGGCGCCCGGCGCCGAGCGGCTGATCGCAATCACGATGGCGGTGCTCGCCGAGATCCCGGTCGCTGCGGCGTGCGCGATGATCGCGTTCCGCGCCAGTGTCAACGCTGCGCAGGCGCACCGCGTCCAGGCCTTCGTGCATCGCCGGCGGCGGCGCGGTGCGACGCCGGCCACGGTCGACGGCCCGGCGCGCGACTGAGCGGCGGGCGGGGCCGGGCGGGCCTCGCGGGCACGAGCCCGCCCGGACGAGCGGCGGGCGCGCCAGACAGATTTCCTTGACTTTGGTCAAACAAATTTCGTGCGCCATACCACGCACGCTTCGCGCCAGGACGTGCACGCATGCCAACCAGTCGCGCGATCTGCGCGCCTTCCGCGCGTGTCCTGTGATCGGGGTCTGACCCCCGATTTGCCGTTTTCGGGGTCAGACCCTCACGACGATCGCCAACGCGATCTGAGCAGAGCACGGCTTCTGCAATCGGCCGCGGTCACACGGCGTGCGTGGAGGTCGCGACGGGCACGGACTCCACCGGCTCGTCCTCGTTCTCCGCCTGCCGGCGGGCGTGGGCCATCGCGTAGCGGCGGCGCCACAGCACGTCGGACAGCGCCAGTTGCAGGCTCGCCGCCGCGGGGATCGCGAGCAGCGCGCCCAGCACCCCGAGCAGCGCCGAGCCGACCAGGATGCTGAAGATCACGGCCAGCGGCGAGATCTCGACGCCCTTGCCCATGATGACGGGCTGGATCACGTGGTTCTCGATCTGCTGGTAGACGACCACCAGCGCCAGCGTCGCGAGGCCCACCTCCACGCCCTGCGTGAAGCCGACGCCCACCACCAGCAGCCCCGCGATCGTGGCGCCCACCAGCGGGACGAGGTCGAACAGGCCGACCAGCAGCGCGAGCACGAACGCGAACGGCACGCCGAGCAGCTCGAGCGCCACGAGGTGGACGATCGCCGCGATCACGGAGATCGCGAGGTTCGAGCCGACGTACCGCGCGACAACACGGTTCACGTCGTCGATGCGCGTCTCGACCAGCTCGGCCCGCTCCGGCGGCAGCAGCGACAGGCCGCCGCGGGTGATCCGCGGAAGCTCGAGCGAGGCGAACAGCGCGAGGAAGAAGACGGAGACGGCGCCCAGCACGAGCCCGAACACCGTGCCGGTGAGACCGAACAGGATCGCCGCCGCGTCCGGGACGTGCGTCTGGGCGTTGCTGAGCCCGTCCAGCACGTGGAAGCGCTGGTCGAGGTCCTGCACGAGGCGCGACTTCTCGAGGTGGTCGACGATCTTCGGGAGGTCGTCCACGAGCGACTGCGACTGGGATGCGAGCGGAACCAGGATCGCAGCGAGGACCCCGAGGACGAGGCCGAACGCTCCGAAGTAGGCACCGATGGTGGCGGTGCGCCGTGAGAGCCCCCGCCGCTCTCCGAGCCGGATCACGGGCTCCAGCGCGAGCGCCAGGAAGATGGCGGCGAGCGACCAGATCAGCACGCCCTGGATGGCGTGCACGAGGTTGATCGCGATCACCAGCCCGACCCCGCCGAGGATCAGCCGCCACAACGTGCGCGCGGGCAGCACGATCTGCACCTCGGCAGGCGTATCCCGCTCCTTCGGGGCAGAGTTGGTCGTGGTCCGCAGCATCGACACGCTTCCGCAGATTCCCCGCCGAAACGTGTCTGCAAACCCGCGCCACTGGCCGCATACTCCATCCCCATGCCACCCGAGCCCTCCCGGATCGTCCCGGCCCGCGCCGGCATCGCGGTGTACGAGCGCGGCACGGGCGATCCGGTGCTGCTGATCGGGGGGTTCCCCGACCACGCGATCGGTCTCGTGCCGCTGGCCGAGTCGCTGGCCGCGGCGGGCTTCCGCGCGATCGTCGCCGCCTATCCCGGCTACGCCCCGTCCGCTCCGCTGCCCGACGACGACTACTCGATACCGTCCGTCGCCGGCGACCTGATGACCGTGATGGAGTCGCTCGGCGCGCCCCGTTTCTCGATCGTCGGCCATGGCTGGGGCGGGCTGTACGGCTACCTGATGGCGAGCCTGCACCCGGACCGGATCGACCGTCTCGTGAGCATCGCCGCCCCCCATCCGGCGGGCTTCGCGCGCCGTCACCGGCTGTATCCGGAGCAGAAGACCGTCGCATACGCGTACCTGCTGGCGTACGCATCGAACGCCGAGGAGCTGGCGATGGACCGCGCCTGGCTGACCTCGCTCGCCCACGACTGGTCGGCGGGGCTGTGGCGCGACGACTGGCCGGCGGTGCTCGACCTCGTCGCGACCCCCGAGGCGGCGCACGCCACGCACCGCTACTACCGCGCCGACATGGAGGGCCGCGGGCCGGCGACCGGGCGCATCGCGCCGCCGACGACCGTCATCTACGGCACGCAGTCGCAGTGCATGCGTCCGGCGCTGTTCGGCGGGCTGGACGGCTGGTTCGACCGGCCGCTGCGCCAGCACGCGGTCGAAGATGCCGGGCACTGGCCGCACGTCGAGCGCCGCGAGGTCGTGGTTCCCCTGGTCGTCGACGGGCTGCGGCGAGCGCGGTGAGCAGTGCTCAGACCATCGCGGTGCCGCGCGGCGAGCTTGCCGTGTGGACGTTCGGCGACGGGCCCGACGTGCTCGTCGTGCACGGGTTCCCCGACCATGCGATCGGCATGTGGGGCCTGGCAGAGGCGATCTCTGCGAGCGGGTACCGCGCGATCGTGCCCGCGCTACCGGGCTACGCTCCGTCGTCCGCGCCACGCGATGGCGACTACTCGATGGGCGCCATCGCCCGCGACCTGGTCGATCTTCTGGACGTGCTCGGCATCGACCGGGCGCACGTCGTCGGACACGACTGGGGCGGCATCGTCGGCTACCGGCTCGGTGCGGAGCACGCCGGGCGGATCGCGTCGCTGACCTCGCTCGCGGTACCGCACGACGCAGGCTTCGCGGTCCGGCGGCGCATCCTCCGCGAACAGCAGACGGGCGCGTACGCGTGGATCCTCGCGTACGCCGATGCCCGCGTGGAGATCGCCGGCGACCCGGCGTTCCTGACCGCGGCCGCCAGCGACTGGTCGCCCGGCCTGCACCGTGACGACTGGCCCGACGTGCTCGCCGTCCTGACGCGCCCCGACGTGGCCGCGGCGGTGTCCGCCTACTACCGCACCGACATCGCCGGTGGCACGGGTGCCTGCGGGGTCGTCCAAACCCCGACGCTGGTGATCCACGGCGCCGACGACGGGTGCATCGGGCCGGCGCTGTTCGCCGGTCTCGAGGAGCACTTCGCGTGCCCGCTGACGACGATCGAGCTGGCCGGGATCGGCCACTGGCCGCACCTCGAGTCGCCCGCTGCGACCGTCGCGGCGATCGTCCGGCACCTCCGCGCGAACGTCTGATGGGCCAGATCCTGATCGCGGGCGGCGGCATCGGTGGGCTCGCCGCCGCACTCGCGCTGCACCGGCAGGGCGTCCCGTGCCGCGTCGTCGAGTCGGCTCGCGAGGTGCGCCCGCTGGGGGTCGGCATCAACCTGCTGCCGAGCGCCGTCCGCGTGATGGCCGGGCTCGGCCTGCTCGACCGGCTGCTCGCGGGTGCCGTCGAGACCGGCGAGCTGGTGTTCTTCAACCGTCACGGCCAGCGGATCTGGCGCGAGCCGCGCGGCCGCGCGGCGGGCTACGACTACCCACAGGTGTCCTGCCACCGCGGCGCGCTGCAGTTGCTGCTGCTCGAGGCCGTCCGCGAGCGCCTCGGCGACGACGCGGTCCTCACCGGACACGCGCTGACGGGATGCAGCGAGCGAGATGGACGCGTCGAGGTCGAGCTGCAGGACCGTGCGCGCAGGGCGGTCCACACGCAGGCCGCCGACCTGCTGATCGGCGCCGACGGCATCCACTCGGTGGTGCGCCGTGGTATCGCGCCGGCCGACGACGCGGTCCGGTACGCCGGGCGCATGCTGTGGCGGGCCACCACGCGGGCGCCATCGTTCCTGACCGGCGCCAGCATGATCATGGCCGGCCACCAGGATCAGAAGTTCGTCTGCTACCCGATCACGCCGCCCGATCCGACTGGCCTCCAGACCATCAACTGGATCGCCGAGCTGCCGGTCGCGGAAACGCCGGCGCCCCAGGACTGGTCACGCGTCGTCGACTCCTCGGCGTTCCGCGAACGGTTCGCCGGCTGGCGCTTCGACTGGCTCGACGTGCCGCGGCTGATCGACGGCGCTGCGCACGTCTACGAGTATCCGCTGGCCGATCGCGATCCGCTCGCCTCCTGGGGCGGCGGCCGGATCACGCTGCTCGGCGACGCGGCGCACCCGATGTACCCGGTCGGCTCGAACGGCGCGTCCCAGGCGATCCTCGACGCAGAGGCCCTGGCCGGCGCGATCGCCGCGAACCGCGACCCGGTCGCCGCCCTCGCCACCTACGAGGACGAGCGCCGCGACGCGACCGGCCGGATCATCCTCGCCAATCGCGGCAACGGCCCGGAGCAGGTCATGCAGCTCGCCGAGGAGCGCGCACCCGACGGTTTCGACGACATCGAGACGGTCATTCGTCACGCCGAGCTGCAGGAGATCGCCGACCGCTACAAGCGCCTCGCCGGGTTTGCGCCGCAGCAGGTGAACGCGCCCCGCCCTCCCGGCTGAGGCTCAGGCGGGCGCGAGGCCGAAACCGCAGGCCGCCAGCGCGGCGACGACGCGCTCGCGCACCTCGGGCTCGGCCGCGTCGTACGAGATCGAGACCTGGCCGGTCATGGTCGCCGACGCACCGACCAGCCCGTCGACGGCGCCGAGGGCCGTGCCGATCTTCTGGATGCAGTTGACGCAGTGGACACCGTCGACCTGCAGCGTCTCGGAGCGGACGGCCATTGCCGGAATGTAGACGCCGCGTCGCCCCGCGCGTCCCCTACGATGGAGCCCGCCTGGCGCTCGACGTCCACGTGGACGGTGACCTGGTCTTCAGGAAGCAGATGCTCGGCCGCTACCCGCAGCTGCTCCGCGCCGTCATCGGCGACGAGCTGATGGAGTCGTCAGCGCCGGTCGAAGAACGCCGCGATGGACTGTCGGACGGCAGGGTTCGCGAAACCCACGCGCTGCGCGGCGAGCTCATCGGCGATCGCGGCCTCGTGACCGGACTCGAGCGCGCGAGCGACGGTCTGCCGCGTGAGCCGAATGCCGTCGCCCGGCTTCGAGGCGATGATCGCGGCCATCTCGACCGCGCGCGCGAGCACCGCGCCGGCCGGGCGCACCTCCTCGACCAGCCCCATCGCCTGGGCCTCGGCGCCCGAGATCCGCGGCTCCACCATCAGCAGCCAGCGCGCCCGGCCGGCGCCCACCAGGCGCGGCAGCAGCCAGCTCAGGCCGCTCGTGGTCGGTAGGCCGAGGTTGGCATCGCCGGTGTGCATCGGCGCGTCATCGGCCGCGACCCGCATGTCACAGAGACACATCAGCTCGAAGCCGCCGGCGACGGCCGCACCGTTGACGGCCGCGACCAGCGGGAACGGCAGGGTGCGGATGGCCGCGGCCAGCGTCGCGTACGAGGCGCAGTACGCGGCATACGCCTCGTCGTCGGCGTCGCGCAGCTCGGATAGGTCGCCGCCGGCGCAGAAGGCGGGCGGCGCGCCGGTGAGCACGGCGCAGCGATTGGCCGGGTCGGAGCCGACCTCGCCGAGCGTGCGCACGAGGTCGGCCACCAGCGCCTTCGACAGCGCGTTGCGCTTCGTGGGCCGGTTCAGCGTCAGCACGACGACGCCGGGCAATGGCCGATCCACCAGCAGCGCGTCGCCGCTCATCGGTCGATCCCCCGCAGCACGAAGGCCACGTAGGTGTCGGCCACGGCGTCGGCGCCGAGCGGCCCGTCGTTGCGAAACCACATCGCCACGTCGGTGCACATGGTGATGATTCCGGAGGTGATGATGCCCGCCTGCCCCACGCCGAGCCGCTCGACCGGCCCGCGGAAGAGCGCCTGGTGCCGGTCGCGCAGGGCGATGATCTCCGTGCGGCCGGGCTCCTCGAGGGATCGCAGCTCGGCGTCTGCGACGATCACCTCGGGGCGGTGCTCCGTATGGAACCTGACGTGGGCGCGGATCGCGGCGGACAGCTGCTCGCGCGGCTCGTCGCCGGCGGCGTCGACGGCCTCCGATACACACGTGGTCAGATCGGCCATCGCCTCGCGCATGATCGCCACGAGCAGCTCCTGCTTCGAGCCGAAGTGGTGGTAGAGCGACGCCATCTGCAGCCCGACCGCCTTGCCGAGGTCACGCATCGACGCGCCGTGGTACCCGCGCTGCGCGATCAGCGTGGCCGCCGCGCGCAGGATCGCCGTGTCGGTGCCGGTCGTCACCCGACCATCGTCAAGCCGCCGCTCACGGACAGGATCTGCCCGGTGCAGTAGCCCGCCGCCTCGGACGCGAAGAAGGCGATCACGCGCGCCTGGTCGATCGGATCGGCGGCGCGCCGCAGCGGGATCGCCCGGATCAGCTTCTCGATCAGCTTCGGGTTGTCGATCATCTCCTGCTCGAGCAGCGGGGTCAGCGTCGGCCCGGGGCAGATGCAGTTGACCGTCACCTTGTGCGGCGCAAGCTCGCGGGCGGCCGACTTGGTGAAGGCCATCACGCCGCCCTTCGCGGCGGCGTAGACCGTCTCACCCTTGGAGCCCACGCGCCCCGCGTCGGAGGCGACGTTGACGATCGTTCCGGACTCCTGCGCGACCAGGTCGGGGACCGTCGCACGGCAAACATGAAGGGTCGACCAGAGGTTGATACTTATCAGGCGCTGCCACATCTCGTACGGCTGCTCCCAGAACTTGCCCGGAGCGTCCCAGCCCGCGACGTTGCAGACCGAGTCGAACCCGCCCAGCACGTCGCGCACCTGTGCCACAGCGGCCTCGGTGGCCGGCCAGTCGCTCAGGTCGACCGTCACGGCGACCCGCTTGCCGTCGCCCGCGAGGGTGCCGAGCGTCTCGTCCAGCCCGGCCCCGTTCAGGTCGAGCAGGCCGACGTGCGCGCCGTCCGCCGCGGCCAGCTCCGCAAAGGATCGGCCCATGCCGGATGCGGCACCGGTAATCAGGATCCGGCGGCCTGCGAGGGAGAAGCTGTCGTTCATCGGGATTCCTTCGGTCGGCGCGGGCCGGACTCGGGCCGCGGGTTCATGTCTGATCTGCCTCGGCGAGCGCGTCGGCCTCGCGCGCCAGGCGCGCGTCCGCCAGGAAGCCGGCGGCGACGAGCGACTTCGACCGCGCCAGCGTCGCGCGGCTCGCCCCGTCCACCGACGACGCGGCCAGCGCCAGCGCGAACTCGCGCGCCGCTCCCGTCGGGACGACGTCGGAGAGGAGTCCCCACTGCACGGCCTCGGCCGCGTCGAGGCGCCGTCCCAGCAGGACGACCTCCTTCGCACGCCCGAGACCGACGACGCGCGAGAGCCGATAGTGGCCGCCCCACGTCGGCAGCAGGTCGCGCCCGACCTCGGGCAGGCCGAAGCTCGATCCCTGGCCGGCGACGCGGGCATCGCAGGCCAGCGCCAGCTCGAGCCCGCCGCCGAGGCAGAAGCCCTCGATGGCGGCGATCACGAGGCACGGATGCGCCTCGATCTCGTCCATCAGCGCCTGGCCGTCGGCGTGCGCGGCGAGCCGGCCGGCGCGGTCGAGCGCCGTCAGCTCCTTGACGTCCTGCCCGGCGCAGAACGCCGCCAGACCGCCGCCGCTGACGACGAGCGCGCGCGTCGTCTCGTCGCCGGCCGCGGCCGCGAGCTCGCCGCGGAGCCGGGCCACCGTAGCCGTGTCGAGCGCGTTGCGGCGCTCGGGCCGATCGATGCGGAGCTCGCGGATCACGAGAGCCCGTACACCTTGCGCGCGTTCTCGTTCAGCAGCGCGCGAACCGTCTCCGGCTTCAGGCCGAGCGCGTCGATCTGCTGCATCGACTCCTCGTGCCGCACCAGCGGGTAGTCCGTGCCCCACAGCGTCTTGTGGCGGCCGCGCCGGGAGTCCATGAACTGCAGCATCTCGGGGCGCCAGTACCGTGGTGCGTACCCCGACGTGCCGAGGTACACGTTCGGATGCTTCGACGCCAGCGCGATCGCCTCCTCGACCCACGGCCAGCCCGTGTGCCCGCAGATGATCGTCAGGTCGGGGAAGTACAGCGCCACGTCGTCGAGGTACATCGGACGCGCGACGTCGCCGGGCATGAAGTCGAGGGTGTGGCCCATCGAGACGGCCACCACCGCGCCCAGCTCGGAGCACTTCGCGTAGTAGGGCATGTACCACGCGTGATTGGGCGGGACGCCGAAGCCGTGCGGGTGGATGTGCAGTCCCTTGAAGCCCTTGTGGAGGATCGCGTCCTCCATCTCGCGGACGCCTTCCATGCGCTTGCGCGGGTTGACGCCGTACAGCCCGAAGATGCGGTCGGGGAACTCGGCGTGCGCCGCCGCGACCTCCTCGACGAACGTCTCCTCGATCGGCTTCTGGTGCCAGTAGTCCCACGTCAGCAGCGTCGGGATCACGATCCGGCCGATGCCGAGCGTCTCGAGGTGCGCGAGGAATTCCGGCGCCGTGTAGCCGCGCAGGTTCTTGAGACGTCCGACGGCCTCGAAGATCTCGCTCTCCGTGCTCTCGAAGAAGTTGCGCCGGATGTTGTCCTCGGTGAAGTGGCCGCACAGGTAGTCGATGGCGAGGTCCTGCATGAAGCTCCTAGAAGGGAAGGCCGTGCCGCTCGAGGTGGCGGGCGATGATCAGCTGCTGGATCTGGGTCGTGCCGTCGAGGATCTGGAAGGTCTTCGCGTCGCGGAACATGCGCTCGGCCGGCAGGTCGCGCGTCAGGCCGGCGCCGCCGAGCACCTGCACCGCCTCGGTGGTGGCGCGCATGGCCGCCGTGCAGCACGCGTTCTTGGCCATCGCGCACTTCGTGGACGCGACCCGGCCCTGGCCCGCCGCGACCGAGCGGATCGCCTCGAACCACAGGGCGCGCGCCGCGGCCAGCTCCGTGACCACGTCGGCGAGCAGGAACGCGAGGCCCTGGTGGCGGATGATCGGCTGGCCGAACGCCTCGCGGGTGCGAGCGTGCCCGAGAGCGATCTCGAGGGCGCCGCGTGCGGTACCGAGGGCACACGCGGCGATGTTCAGGCGCGCGTCGTCCAGCGTGACCATCGCGAGCGTGAAGCCCTCGCCATCCGTACCGAGCAGCTCGGCCGGCGTGTCGTCGAACTGCAGCTGCGTGGCCGGCACGCCGCGCAGGCCGAGCAGGTCCTCGTCGCGAACCACGGTCAGGCCCGCGAGGTCGCCGTCGACGAGGAAGGCGGAGATGCCGCGCTCGGTGCGCGCCCAGACCGTGAAGACGTCGCCGACCGAGCCGTTCGTGATGTACAGCTTCGTTCCGGTGATACGGAAGCGGTCGCCCTCCGGCCGGGCCGTCGCCGTCAGGCCGGCGGCGTCCGATCCGGCGCCCGGCTCGGTCAGGCAGAAGCACGGCACCAGCGTCCCGTCGGCGACGCCCGGCAACACCCGGGCCCGCTGCGCGGCCGAGCCGCCGTGGACGATCGCACCGACCCCGTCACCGCAGTTACCGAGCAGGAGTGCGCAGGACGCGCTGGCAGCGGCGATGCGCTCCACGACCAGCATGGTGGTCTCGAGGCCGATCTCGACGCCGCCGTGCTCGGCCGGGATGACGGCTGCCAGCAGGCCCAGCTGCGCGAAGGCGTCGTACACGTCGCGCGGGAACGCGCCGCTGGCATCGATCTCGGCGGCACGTGGCGCGACGACGTCACGCACGAGCACGTCGACACTCTCGAGGATCAAGGCTGCGTCGTCGCTCATCGCGCGAGCACCTTGAAGACGTGGTCGGCGACGGCGACCGTCTCGGCGCGCTGGTTCGTGACGGTGATGTCGGCTTGGCCGCGCCCGTCGGCGAACGACACCACGCGGTAATCGACCCGCAACTGGTCGCCGACCAGCACCGGCGCCGTATGCCGCAGGCGGTCGAAGCCGAGCGACGGCACGGCGACGCCGAGGTTGCCGGTGGCGGCGGCGGCCGCGGCCATCATGTAGCCCACCACCAGCGCGCCGGGCGCGATCGGCACCCTGTACGGCGTCGTGGCGGCGAACGTGGCGTCGACGTGCAGCGGGTCGTCGTCGCCGGTCAGCGCGCAGTACTGCTCGACCGCCTCCGGCGTGACGACGCGCAGGACGACGGCGCTCCGTCCGATCATCGGACGCGCTCGTCGTGCCAGCGGCGCACCTTGTACTCGCTCCGCTCGATGTCGTCGACGATCTCGACCGCGAACTGGATGCCGATGCGGTCGCGCAGCGCTCCGGCGAGGCGCTCCGAGACGCCGTCCGCGGACGCCTTCAGCATCAGCCGCACGGTCGCGATGTCGGCCATGCTCGGACTCGAGGTGAGCACGACGCGGTACTCGTCCACCTCGGCGAACGAGAACACGAGGTCGTCGACGGCCTGCGGGAAGACGTTGATGCCCTTGATCTTCTTGACGTCGTCGGTGCGGGTGACGGATGCCACCTCGACGCCGCCGAACGGGCGGCCGCAGGAGCAGTAGGAGCCGGGGTGCCAGACGCCGCCGTCGCGGAGCCGGCAGCGGACGACGGGGTTGTCGAGGTGGTAGAGGCTGGTGACCACCAGCTCGCCGAACTCGCCGTCGGCGACGTGCAGCCCGGTCTCCGGGTCGATCACCTCGGTGATGACGAACGGATCGAGGTTGTGCAGCAGCGCGGGGCGGTCGGCGGTGCCGATGCCGTGCTCGCAGGTGAACATGAAGTCGGCGCGCACCTGCGTGCAGCCGAACCGGTCGGCGATCGCGGCGCCCCACCCCTGCTGCAGCTGCTCGAGGTAGGAGAAGCCGACGCCTTCGAGGCCCGTCAGGAGCACCTCGATCGACGGGCACGGCGGGGTGCGTTCCGAGACGGCCAGCAGGTGGCCGAAGTAGGACGTCGACCCGTACAGCGCCTTCGGCTGGAACCGGTCGAGCAGCGCGAGCTTGGCCTGCGCGTCGATGTTGCCCGCGGGGAGCACGGTGAGGCCGGAGCCGACCGCGCCCTGCCACTCGATCCGGCCGCCGCCGAGCATGGTCAGCGGCAGCGTCAGCACCGCGACGTCGCCCGGGTTGAGCCCGGCCCACCGGAACATGTACCGGTACATCTCGACCATCTCGTCCAGCTCGCGCTCGGTCTGCGCGTGAATCTCCACGCCTTGGCCGCTGGTGCCGCTGGTGGTGTAGATCTCGAGGCGCTCGCCGAGCCCGATGGCGCGCGCCAGCCGCTTGCCGAACGGCGGGTTTGCCAGCTGGTCGTCGACGAAGTCGGTCTTGGAGACCATCGGGACGACCGCCGCCAGCGCCTCCAGCGAGTCGACGCGCTCGACGTCGACTCCGGCCGCGTCCCAGAGCGCCCGGTAGAACTCGTTGGTCGCGTGCACGAACCGCAGCAGCTCTCGCAGCCGCTTCACCTGGAGCGCGCGGATCGCGCCGGCATCCGCCAGCTCGTAGCGGGCGTCGTGCACGCGAGCCCCGGTCTGCATCCGCACTGCCTCCATCGTCGATCCGCCTGCCCCGAACGATCGTTCGGTAGGGAACCCTAGCCCGGCCCCGGCGCCCGTGTCAACCACCCGACGCCCTATCGTTGTGCGACCCGACAAGGAGGAGTCATATGGGGACGGATCCGACCTACGAGACCCTGGGCAAGGGCCAGCTGACGCTGCTAGACGTGATCGCCCAATCGATCGGCTTCATCGGACCGGTTTTCGCGTCCGCTTTCTTCATCTCGACCATCGCCGGCGCGTCGTTCACCGGCAAGGGCGCCGGCATCGCGGTGCCGGTCTCGATCATCCTGGCCTCGATCGGGATGCTCGGTGTGGCGTGGATCATCAGCCGCTTCGCACGTCGCATCCACGCCGCCGGATCACTGTACGACTACGTCACGGACGGCTTCGGCCGGCGGGCCGGGTTCCTGGCCGGCTGGATCTACTACGGCGGCATGACCGCACTCACGCTCGCGATCGGCCTCGCGTTCGGCGGGTTCCTGTCGAGCACGCTGATCGACACGGTCGACGTCGACATCGCGTGGTACTGGCTCGCGATCGCGTTCTGGATCGTCGCCTTCGGCATGCAGTACATCGGCGTGCAGGTGTCGACTCGCGCGCAGCTCGTGCTGGCGCTCGGGTCGATGCTGATCATCGGCGGCTTCGCGATCTACATCATCCTGAAGGGCGGCGGGAGCGGAAACTCGACGCGCCCGTTCGACCCCGGCGAGTCGACTGCCAGCGGCATCTTCTACGGCGTCCTGTACGCCGTGATCATGTTCATCGGCTTCGAGACCGCGGCCAACCTGGCCGAGGAGACCGCCGACCCCCAGCGGCTGATCCCCCGCGCGGTGCTGATCAGCGTGGTGGCCGCGGCCGTGTTCT
>JBBQFB010000076.1:0-16844 GCA_038321545.1 Gaiellales bacterium | reverse complement strand
GCCTCCCCGACCGCTACGACGCCTTCCAGGTTCGTCGCGCGGGCCACGGCGCCGGCGAGCGTCGCGGCCGGATCGAGCGGATGCAGGACGATCGTGGCCGTGCCGCCGGGCTCGAGCAGCAGCCCGTCGTCCTCGGGCTGGAAGCCCTCGGCGTCGACGCCGAGCCCGTACGCGAAGCGGGTCGTCGTGAGACGGACGCGAACCGGCTCGCCGGGCCGGGCCGGCGATACCTCGGCGACGACGCAGGTCGCCGCCGGCGCCGCGCGCTCGGCCGGCGGACCGAGCGGCAGGTGCACGTCGCGGAGCACCCGGTCCCCGACCGTCAGCACGGCGGCGACGACGTCGTGGCCGGGCGGGCCGAAGCGGTAGGCGTAGGCGGCGTCGACGAAGCGGCCGAGCAGCTCCTCCACGCCGAGCTGCAGCGTCGTGCGAGCAGGGACCTGGATGACACGGGCGGCCTCGGCGACGAGCGTCTCGCCGCGGGCGAAGAGCCGGATCTGCAGCTCGCCCTGCACGGCGTCCGCAGTGTCGTTGGCGACGTGCGCGTCGACGCCGTTCGTGCCCTCGTCGGTCAGCCACACGGCAACCGGGGCGAGCAGGCGCGCGAACGCCCAGTACGGCGCCTTCGGCCGCCCACCGGCGTCGATGAGACCGAAGCCGGCGCCCAGCCGGAGATCGTTCATCCACCACACGAGTCCACCGCGGGACGACGACGCGGCGCGCCGCCACTCGCCGAACACGCCGCGCACGAGCTCGGCTCCGACATGGCGCGAGAGCTCGGCGTAGCGATCCGGGTCGGTCGCGCGGAGGAGCGCCGGATCGACGCCGAACAGCGTCGCCAGGTAGTGGTCGCGGACGTCCTCGAAGTCCCATCCGGCGCCGTTGTCGCGCGGCGTGGCCGCGCGCCAGGCGGGAGCGCCCGGCAGCGCGCGGGCCGGATCGGTGCGGCGCAGGCGGCGCAGCGTGGCCTCGGCCGGCACGTTCGCGACGGCCACGCACTCGGCCGCGAACCGGACATCGGCGCGCCGCGCGTCGTCGAGCGGCCGCAGGTAGGCGCCGACCCCGTAGTAGTGTGCGATTCCGGCCCGCGGCCGGAACGGCAGGTCGCCGCCGGTCGGCGTCGAGGGCACGTACGCCGCCTCGATGCCGGCGGCCGCGAGCGCCTCCGGGATCAGCCCGTCGAGGAGCTCGCCCCGGGCAACGCCGGGGTCGATGCCGAGCATCGCGGCCTGCTGCTCGATCTCGGATCCGCCGCAGACCACGGCCAGCGACGGCCGGTGCGCGATGTCGTCGGCCAGGTCGCCGATCTCGCGGACGAGCAGGTCGCGGAAGCGATCGTCGGCCACCGGGTAGTCCATGTTCGCGAGCATCAGGTCCTGCCAGACCAGGATCCCCCGCTCGTCGCAGGCCGTGTGGAACGCGGCCGGCGCGTAGGCGCCGATGCCCGGCAGCCGGAGCATGTTCATGCCGGCCCGGACGGCCTGGGCGACGAGGCGATCGACGCGCTCCGGCGCGGCGGCCAGGCCGACCTCGTCGAACGGCAGGCACGACGCGCCCCGGACGAACAGGTCGACGTCGTTCAGCCGCACCGTGAACGGGTCGAGGTCGACCTCGAGCGTGCGGAAGCCATGGCGGCCGAGGTCGATCCTTCGCGGCCCGGCATCGGTGTCGACGATCAGCGCGACCTCGTACAGCGCCGGCTCGCCGTGCGTGGCGGGCCACCAGCGCGCGGGGTCGGGCACGACGACCGCGGCCGTGATGCGGATACCGGCAGCGTCCTCCGCCACCAAGGCGGCGGCCGCGAAGCGCCCCGACGCGCCGGCGACCTCGAGCCGCGCGGCGCGGATCTCCCCACCGAGCGGCCGCAGAGCGGCGTCGACCCGGACGATGCCGTCGCCGCCGCGGAGCTCGGCCGACGTGCGCACCCGGTCGACCGCGAACGAGCGGCGACGCTCCAGCAGCACCGGCCGCCAGGGCCCAACCACGACCGGGCCGTCCGCGAACCCCGGCATCCGCCCGAGCAGCGTCGTGCGCTGGAACCGCAGGGCGCCGTCGGCGACGAGCCGCGTGCGCCAGCGGGCGCGTGGATGGCGCCCGGCCAGCACCGGCCCGAGGCCGCGACAGCGGAGGGTGAGCGTCCCGGCCCCGTCGCGCGGCACCTCGTGGCGCAGGTACATGCTCTCGATCGCGTCCACCGGCGCACCGTCCAGCAGCACGTCGGCGAGCGTCGCGACACCCTCCAGCACGAGCGTCTCCTCCCCCGCGCCGGCCATCTCCGGCAGCTGCAGGCGAAACCACCAGTCCTCGTCGTCGAGCGGGCGCTCGCGGTACGGCAGGCCCGCCGCGGCGAGCGCGCCGGCCGCGGTTCCCGGCACGGCCGCGGGCAGCCAGCCCGTGACACCGCCGTCGCCGGGGTCGGCGGTTCCCGGCGGCGTGGCGCACGCCTCCCACCCGGCGGAGAGCTGCAGGCGGTCGTGACCCTCGATCAGGAGGGCGCGGGTCATGCGACGCGCGCCGCGCCCGTCTTCGGGAGCTCGCCGGCCAGCGTGTCCCACGTCGCCGCCATCGCGGCCAGGTTCGCGGCCACGTCCAGCGGCTTGCCCGACCGCGCGGCGCGAGCGAGCTTCATCAGCAGCACGCGCGAGCCGTCGGCGAGCGCGGTGGCATGGCCGGCGGCGGCATCGGCCCGGCCCAGCCAGCCGAGGAACTCGGCCAGCAGGCTCCACGCCGCGCCGCACTGGCGCAGGGTCGCGAAGGCGTAGGCGTGGTAGGCCTCGCTGTCGCCGCTGAGGGCGGCGACGTCGTCACCCAGCTGCGCCGCGAAAGCGGCGACCGGGTTCCGGTCGGGAATCCGGGCGGCATGGCGAGCGAGCAGCCCGGCCGCGATCCGCCGCAGCTCGCGCTCGTCGCGCTGCCGCAGGCGATCGAGCTTCACCAGCTCGGCGTAGCCCGGCAGCACGTCTGGCGGATACGACGTCGCAGCGGTGCGCAGCACCTGGTCGAAGTCGTCGCCGGCGACCTCGAACAGGCCGCCGTTGTGGAAGTAGCGCAGCCGCCGTCCGGCGATGTCGATGGCGGACGGGGCGATCGAGGTCTTCTCGTGCGCGATCCGGTACGCGCGGCCGGCGACATCGGGCAGCCAGAAGGCGTCCACCTCGACGATCGTCGTGCGGCCGAGGCGCAGCAGCACCGCGATGTGATCGGCGAGCGGCCGGTAGACGGACAGCTCCTCGATCTCGACGCCGTAGAGGGCCTCGAGGTCGGCGTGCGGCGGCTTGAAGAACGTCCACTGGTCGCCCTCCCAGTCGATCGCCGCGCAGCACGCGAGCATCGCGGTGGGCTCCAGCCCGTGCGCGTGGAGCAGCTCGATCCACACGTCGATGTAGCAGTTGGTCTCGGGAAACGCGCGGTCCGGGCCGTGCAACGGGTGCGGCACGTAGGTCGCCGGGTCGAGGGCCGAAAGGCCGGTCACGCCGTACCCCACAGCTCCCTGCGCACCTCGTCCGGCCAGCGGGCGGGATCGAGCCCGTGGCGCACGAGCAGCGCGAGCGTGACCCGCTCGAGGCCGAAGCCGAGGCACGCTGAGTGCGCCACCTCGCCGGTGACGGTGCGGATGTCGTAGACGCTGCCGAAGTGGTCCTGGTGGTAGTTCACCGACATGATGGCGGTGCCCTCGCCCGACTGCGCGATCGGTGCGAGCAGCTCGAACTTCAGCTCCTGGGCACGCTGGTTGGCCGCCAGCATGCGCCCGCCGCGGCCGAAGAAGGGGTCGTTCGCGGGCGCCGACTCGGCAGCCAGGCCGAGGCGCCCGAGGATCTCGAGGCCGCGCTCGATCCAGTGCCTCTGCCACGCCTCGACATCGGCGGGTGCGCCGATGCGGACCAGCTCGTGCATGCGGAACGACTGCATCCGCGCCGGGTCGTCGGAGGGCTCGTGCCGGAAGCAGTACGACGACACGTCGATCGTGCGACCGCCGGCCGGCAGGGCGCCGCAGCCCGCCACGTGCGGGTACACCGGGTAGCAGGCGGCCGGCACCAGCACGACGTCGGTCATCGTCTGGCTCGCGGACCAGTCCTCGCCGGCCTCGACGTTGGCCAGCATCTCGGCGTGACCGCGCTCGTCGCCGGTGTAGGAGAACACCGTGCCCGCGAGGTGCGGGAACGACTTCAGGTAGCCGCTGCGCTCGATGATGCGGCGCGGCAGCACCGGGGGGAACCGGATCAGCTCGGCCGACTCCTCGGCGAGCTCGCGCGTCGCGTACTGGTCGAAGCGCTGGAGGACGTCCTCGAACGGTGTGCCGCGGCCGTAGACGCCGCGGACGCCGGTGTCGTGGAGCAGGCCGGCCTCGAGCAGCGCGGGCAGAAGCGTGTCATCCAACGCCATCGTCAGGCCGACTTCATCGCGAGGAGCAGGGAGGCGTCGGTGGAGTGGATGCGGTCGTTGCCGATCATCAGGGCCGCCGACAGGGAGTCCCGCAGGTGGCGGCCGACCGAGAACGGCGTGTCGTTCTTGTACCCCGCCATGCCGCAGATCTGGAGCGCGCCGTGGCAGACCTCGAACACGCCCTCCGACGCGGCGATCTTGAGGTTGTTGATGCGCACCGCGTACCCGTAGGTGCCGAGACCGTCGCCGCCCGCGGCGCGCAGGGTGTCGAACTCGTGCGTCGCCGAGTCGACGACGCTGCGCAGCGCGAAGAGGCGCGTCGAGAGCTCGGACAGCCGCGTTGCCGTCGGCGGCACGACGCCCGGCGTCGCCCGGGACATGGCACGCACGAACGACGCGGCGCGGTCGTAGGCGTCGGTCGCGATGCCGAGCCAGACATGGGCCCACAGGATGTGCGAGTACGGCACCATCGTCCGCGTCGCGACGTCGGCGAACGACGTCGCCGACGCCTGCTCCGCCGGGCACGTGGCCGTGATCTTGAAGCCGGGGCTGCAGGTGCCCCGCATGCCGAGCGAGTCCCACTTCGAGGTCGGCTCGATCGCGATCTGGTCGCGGCGGACGAGCACGATCACCTGGTCCGACTCGCCGGCCTCGGGCGACCGCCGGGCGGTGATCAGGAAGTCATCGGCGTGGGCCCCGTACGACAGCGTGGGGCCGGACTTCTCCAGCCGGATGGCGTCGCCGTTCCGCTCGACCGCGGCGATCGAGCGCCGGAGGTCGCCACCGACGCCGACCTCGGAGGTGACCGACGCGATCAGCGTCGGCGCCGTCACCATGGCGGCGAGGTAGCGGCGGAAGAAGTCCTCGCTGCCGCACGCGTCGGCCAGACAGCCGACCTGGATCTGGTGCATCGCGAACACCATGCCGGTGGCCGGGCAGGCCCGGGCCAGCTCGAAGCACGCACGCGCCACGTCGTCCAGCGGCACCGCCGGTCCGCCGAGCGAGACCGGCACGAGCGCGGCCAGCGCGCCGCTCGCGCGCAGCGCGCTGAGGGCCTCGACCGGGAAGCGGGCGTCGCGGTCGACGATCACCGCGTGCTCGCGTGCGATCACCGCGGCCTCGCGGACGCCCTCCGCGAACGAGTGGCCTGCGACCTGGGCGCTCACGCGACGCGCCGGTCGGCAATCGTGTTCAGCGACCGGGCGATCGCGGCGATGCTCTCGAACGAGTCGCGGCGGAGCAGCTCGTCGGGGAACTCGAGGTAGAACTCGTCCTCCAGCGCCAGCATCAGGCTGACCGAGGCGTGCGACGTGAGGCCGGCCTGGAAGAGGTCGTCGTTGTCGGCGAGGGAGGCGACGTCCACGGCCAGGTGGACGTGCTCGGCGAGGATGGCGCGGATGCGTTCGGTCATGGACGGGGGTCTCCGGGGTGAGGCGATCGCAGGGACGCGACCACGGCGGCGGCCGAGAAGTCCCCGGCGTGGGTGATGCTGACGGACACCTCGTCGAGGCCCGCGGCGGCGGCGTGCCGCGCGACGTGGCCCGCGAGGTGGATCTCCGGGGCGCCCGAGGCGTCGCGGGCGACGACGATGTCGGTCCAGGGGAACGGATCGTCGCGTCCGGGCCGGAGCACCTTGCAGACGGCCTCCTTCGCGGCGATCCTGCCCGCCAGGGTACGGGTGGTGACGGCGCCGGGGCCGGCGCGCTCGGCCGGCGCGAGGATCCGGGCGATGTAGCGGTCGCCGAACCGGGCCAGCGCCGCCTCCACCTCGGAGACGGCCACGAGGTCGATCCCGATGCGGACGTTCGCCACCGCACGGTGATCGGCATCGCCCCGGGAAAGGTTGAGCAAGGCAGCCGCACGGTCTGCTGACTGACCGTCCACCGCCCTGGCCACAGGCACCATTCGCCCCATGGTAGACGCCGCGCCCACCGCCTTCGCTGGGAGCAGCGCGTGGGCGCGCTCGCTGAGCGCCCCCGTGCGCACGTTCGTCCAGGCCCAGGCGGGCAGCGCGGTGGTCCTGCTCGGTGGTGCGATCGCCGCCCTGATCTGGGCCAACGCCTCGTTCTCGAGCTACGACGGGTTCTGGACGACGCACCTCGAGATCCGTCTCGGCGGCATGTCGCTGGATGAGGACCTGCGCCACTGGGTCAATGACGGCCTGATGGCGCTGTTCTTCTTCGTCGTCGGCCTCGAGGCGCGGCGGGAATTCGACATGGGTGAGCTGCGCGAGCGGAAGCGCATCTCGCTGCCGGTGCTGGCCGGTGTCGGTGGAATGGCGCTGCCGGTGCTGATCTACCTGGCCTTCAACCGCACCGGCGACACGGCGACGGGCTGGGGCATCGCGATGTCGACGGACACGGCGTTCGCGCTCGGCGTGCTGGCCGTGGTCGGCCGGCGGAGCCCGTCCCGGCTGCGCGTCTTTTTGCTGACGGTCGCGGTCGTCGACGACGTGATCGCGCTGATCGTGATCGCGCTCGCCTACAGCGAGCACCTGGCGCCGCTCGCGCTGCTGCTGGGAGCTGCGCTGCTGGCGGCGGTCGTGATCGTCCGCCGGCTCGGCGTGCAGCGCGGCCTGCCGTATGCCGTCCTCGGCATCGCCGCGTGGGTCGCCGTGCTCGAGTCGGGCGTCGACCCGGTCATCGTCGGCCTCGCGATGGGCCTGCTCACGTCGGCCTACCCCGCGCCACGGGCCGGACTCGAACAGGCCACGCAGCTGTTCCGCGCGTTCCGCGAGCAGCCGACGTCGGAGCTGGCCCGAGAGGCCCGGCTCGGCCTCGCCTTCTCGATCTCGCCGAACGAGCGGCTGCAGCAGATGTTCCACCCGTGGACGAGCTTCGTGATCGTGCCGCTGTTCGCGGTCGCGAACGCGGGCATCGCGATCGACCCCGACTTCCTGCGCCGCGCTGCGACGTCGACCATCACGATCGGCATCGTGGTCGGCTACGTGGTCGGCAAGCCGGTCGGTATCGTCGTCGCACCCTGGCTGGCGGTGCGTCTCGACCGCGGGCGACTGAAGCCCCCGGTCACCTGGCCGACGCTGGCGGGCGGCGGCGCGATCGCCGGCATCGGCTTCACCGTCGCGCTGCTGATCGCCGGGCTGGCGTTCACAGGCGAGCAGCTCGAGGAGGCGAAGGCCGGCGTGCTGGCCGCGGCGGCGTGTGCGGCCGGGTTCTCGTGGCTGGTGTTCCGCCTCGGCGAGCGGCTGCCCGGCGAGATGCGGATCCGCCAGCTGGCGGCGACCGCCGAGTCGCTGATCGACCTGACCGGTGCGGTCGACGAGACGCGCGATCACCTCCGCGGCGCGCCGAACGCGCTCGTCACGCTCGTCGAGTACGGCGACTTCGAGTGCCCGTTCTGCGGCCAGGCCGAGACGGTCATCCGCGACCTCCTCTCCGACTTCGACGACGACCTGCGCTACGTGTGGCGCCACCTGCCTCTGAACGATGTGCACCCGCGGGCGCAGCTGGCCTCGGAGGCGGCCGAGGCCGCCGCGGCGCAGGGCGCCTTCTGGCCGATGTACGACGTGCTGCTCGCGAGCCAGGACGCGCTCCGGCCGAACGACCTGGTCGAGCACGCGCGGACGCTCGGCCTCGACACCGACCGCTTCACGGACGAGCTGCGCCGGCACGTCTACGTGCCGCGGATCGCCGAGGACGTCGACGATGCCGATCGGAGCGGCGTGTCGGGCACGCCGACCTTCTTCGTGAACGGCCGGCGGCACCACGGCGCCTACGATGTCGCGACGCTGAGCGCCGCCGTCCGGGCCGCCCGCAAGCGCGCGCTGGCCGCCGAGATGACCGCCACCACCCCGGGAACCGGAGGGGACGATGTGTGACTTCCACGACCACCACGATCTCGAGCCGCTCGACGCCGACGAGTGGGTGCTCGACACGCCGGCCGTCCGCGACTTCATCGCCGGAGTGCAGCACCGGATCTCGCACGCCGGCTCGGCCGCCGACGCCTGCGCCGCGATCGAGCCCGCGTTCCGCACGCTGCTGGCCGACCAGGCGTGGCTGCCCGACGCCTACGCCGAGAGCGCGCCGGAGAGCGGCATGGGCGGCGGGATCGGGCAGTGGCTCCTGTACCGCTCCGCCGACCGCTCGCTGTGCCTGTTCAGCCTGGTGGTGCCGTCCGGCTCGATGACGCCGATCCACGACCACCTCGCGTGGGGCCTGATCGGCCTCTACCGCGGCGGTCAGGACGAAGAGATCTACCGGCCCGGCGACGGCACGCTGGTGACGCTCGTGCAGCGCCCGGTGGCGGTCGGCGACTGCTACCGGCTGCTGCCGCCCGACAACGACGTCCACCGCGTGCGCACGACGTCGGACACGACCTCCGTCTCGATCCACCTGCTGGCGAGCGACACGGGGTGCATCCGGCGGCACACGTACGACGAGCAGACCGGAGCGACCCGCGAGTTCCGCTCCGGCTACGTGAACGCCGAGTGCGAGGGCGGCCCGATCGTGGCCGCGGCCGACCGGGCCTCGTAGCGTTCAGCCGGAGCAGGTGCGGAGCACGTCGGAGAGCGAGGACGCCTTCCGGGCCGTCTCGTACGCGCCGCGACCGCCGGCCGAGACACGGCCGGGCCGACCGGGCTACCATCCTGCGCCGTGGCACGAGTTTGCATCATCGTCCTCGACGCCGTCGGCGCGGGTGAGCTGCCCGACGCGGCCGACTTCGGCGACGCCGGATCGTCCACGCTCGCGCACGTGGCCGAGGCCGTCGGCGGCCTCCGGCTGCCCAACCTGCAGGCGCTCGGGCTGGGCAACATGATGCCGCTCGCGGGCTGCCCGCCGCTCACCGCACCGCCCGCGGTGGTCGGCCGGCTGCGGGAGCGCAGCCTCGGCAAGGACACGACTACCGGCCACTGGGAGCTGGCCGGCGTGATCACGCCCGTCGCGATGCCCACGTATCCCGACGGGTTCCCGCCCGAGATCATCGACGCGTTCGTGGCCGCGACCGGCCGCGGCGTGATCGGCAACGTGGCGGCGTCCGGCACCGAGATCATCCAGGAGCTCGGCGACGAGCACGTCGCGACGGGCAAGTGGATCGTCTACACCTCGGCCGACTCCGTCTTCCAGATCGCCGCGCACGAGCGCGTCGTCCCGCTCGAGGAGCTGTACGCGGCGTGCGAGATCGCGCGCGGCATCCTGGTGGGGCCGGCCGCCGTCGGGCGCGTGATCGCGCGGCCGTTCGACGGCACGTCGGGCTCGTACGCGCGCACGCCGAACCGGCACGACTTCTCGCTCCAGCCAACCCGTCCGAATCACCTCACGCGCATCCGCGAGGCGGGTTCGACCGTGCACGCGGTGGGCAAGATCGCCGACATCTTCGCCGGCTGCGACATCGACACGTCGGCGCCCACGCGGTCGAACGCCGAGGGCATCCTCGAGACGATCCGGCTGCTCGGCGAGGTGCCCGAGGGCCTGATCTTCACCAACCTCGTCGAGACCGACTCGATGTACGGGCACCGGAACGACCCCGAGGGATTCCACGGCTGCCTGCAGGAGTTCGACCGCGAGCTGCCGCGCATCCGCGCTGCGCTCCACGACGACGACCTCCTGATCCTCTGCTCCGATCACGGCTGCGACCCCACCACCGCATCGACCGATCATTCGCGCGAGCACGCGCTGCTGGTCGCGCACAGCCCGTCGCGCACTCCGGCTGGCGAGGTCCGTCACGACGGCGTGTTCTCCGACGTCGGGGCGACCGCCCGGTACTGGCTGACGGGCGAGGTGCCCGGTCCCGACGAGGCGGGGTCGCCGATCCCGTTCCTGTGCGCGCAGCCGAGCTGATCGAGGCGAAGCGCGACGGCGGCGTCCACGACGCGGCCGAGATCCGGTTCCTCGTGGACGGGTTCCTCGACGGGCGAGTCGCACCGGAGCAGATGTCGGCCTGGTGCATGGCGGTCGTGTGGCGCGGGCTGGACGATGCGGAGATCGACGCGCTCTGCGCCGCAATGGTCGAGTCGGGTGACGTGGTCGACCTCTCCGGGCTCGGGCGCACCGTGGTCGACAAGCACTCGACGGGCGGCGTCGGCGACAAGGTCACGATCGCGCTGGCACCGCTCGTCGCGGCCTGCGGCGTGCCGGTCGCGAAGATGTCGGGCCGCGGCCTCGGGCACACCGGCGGCACGCTCGACAAGCTCGAGGCGATCCCCGGCTACCGGATCGCGATCGCGATCCCCGAGTTCGTGGAGCTCGTGCGCGACGTCGGTTGCGCCGTGGTTGCCCAGACCAGCGAGCTCGTTCCCGCCGACTCGGCCATGTACGCGCTGCGCGACGTCACCGGCACCGTGCCCGCTCCGGGCCTGATCGCGACCTCCGTGATGTCGAAGAAGCTCGCGTCGGGCGCCGACGCGATGGTGCTCGACGTGAAGGTCGGCGATGGCGCGTTCTGCCGGACGCTGGACGAGGCCCGCGAGCTGGCGCGGCTGATGTACGGCCTCGGCACGCGGGCCGGCCGGCGGGTGGTCTGCGAGATCACGCGGATGGACGCGCCGCTCGGCTCTGCGGTCGGCAACGCGCTCGAGGTGGCCGAGGCCTTCGACGTGCTGCGCGACACCGCGCCGGCCGACGTGACGGCGGTCGTCCGCACCTCGGCCGTGCGGCTGCTGGTGCTTGCCGAGCCCGGCCTGTCGGAGGACGCGGCGTCCGGGCGCGTTCACGAGGCGATCTCGTCGGGCGCCGCGCTCGAACAGGCGCGGCGCTGGATCGCGGCCCAGGGCGGCGATGCGCGCGTGGTCGACGAGCCCTGGGCGGTCATGGAGCGCGCTCCGATGACCGTCTCCGTCCCGTCGCCGCGGGGCGGGCACGTCCAGCGCGTCGGCGCGCTCGCGGTCGGCATCGCGGCGATCCACCTCGGTGCCGGCCGGTCCCGCACGTCCGACCCGGTCGATCACGCCGTCGGCATCGTGCTCGCTGCGCGGCCGGGCGACGAGGTCGAGCCCGGCCAGGCGCTGGCGACGATCCACGCCCGCGACCGCGCGACGGCCGAGGCCGCAGCCGCCGAGGTAGCGGCCGCGTTCACGCTCGGGGACGCCCCGGTAGCCGTGCCCGACGTGCTGCTCGAGACCATCGCCTAGCACCGCCGGGGGTGACACCGCCCCCGTCGTCCGCCACCATGAGAGCGTGCGATCGGTGCGCTTCAGCTTCTCGCTCGCCCGCTGGGCCGGCGTCGCGCTGTTCGCCGTCGGACCGCTCGTCGCCGGCGCGGCAGCGCTCGCGCCCGCGGGCCCGCTCGAGGTGCCGGCCGTGCTGGCGCTGGTCGGCGCGTTCGCCCTGCTCGCGCTGATCACCGCGGTCGCACCGGAGCGGACGTGGTGGGTCGTGCTGCTGCCCGTGATCGCGATGGCGATGGTCGGGGTCGAGGTCGCCTTCGGCGGCGCCGAGGAGGCGCACCGCGTCGCGCTGCTGCCGCTGCTGTATGCCGCCACCTTCCTGCGCCTGCGGGCGTCGCTGCCGACGTTCGTCGGCTTCGCGCTCGTGACGGCGGCGATCATCTCGAACAACGACGCGCCGCTGTCGGTGGTGCTGGTCGACGCCGCCCTCCAGGTCGGGCTGGCTCTCGCCATCTCGACCGGCGCCGAGACCGTCGACCGCCGGGCGGCCGTGGATCGCGCCCGCGCGGCGCTCGCCGCCGCGGGCGGCCCGGAGGACGTCGTGGCCTGCCTGAACGAGCACCTGATCGGCGGCGAGATCATCGCCGCCGCGCTCGCCATCGTCGACGGCGAGCCGCCAACCCTCGCGGAGTGGGTCGCCGACGCCGGCGTCGAGGCCTCGTTCGAGCCGGGCCACACGATCCGGGTCGGGCCGCGCGACGTGATCTCGAAGGTCGCCATCGCCGGCGCGGTCGAGATCGACCTCGGCGACGGCTCCGGCGCGGCGGCCGAGCTGCGGCGGCGCGGATACGCGTCGGCGCTCGCGCTGAGCCTCCCCGGCCGCGACGGCATCGTCGGCGTGCTGATTCTCGGCGGCCGGCGGGCGCGATCGTTCCGCGGACGGCGACGCGAGCGTCTCGAACGGAGCGCGCGCCCGCTGGCCGACGCCGTCACGTCGATGATCCAGCGCCGCGAGAACGACGCGCGGGCGCGGCTCGCGCTGTTCGCCCGCGAGGTCACCACCGGCATCGTCGCCGCGCGAGACACCGACGCGCTGTGGGACGCGGTCCTCGGCGGGCTGCGACGCATGCTCGGCGCCGACCGGGCGTGGATCGCGCGGCGCTCGGAAACCGACCCCTCGCTGATCGTGGCGGCCGCCGCGGACGGCGCGCCGCGCGACGCGTTCCGCATCGACACGACCTACGAGACGTCGCTGACGGTGGTCGCGCTCGCGGTCGGCGACCCCATCTGGGTGCCCGACCTGCCGGCCAGCGACGCCGCGCACCGGGGCATCACGACGGACTTCCCGGTCGAGGCGGCGCTGTTTCTGCCCATGTCCGACTCCGACGGCGCTCACGGGCTCGTGGTGCTGCACTTCGACGAGCCGCGGCTGCTGCGCGCCCACGAGCGCGAGATCGCAGCCGCGCTGGCGCGCGAGACGGGCCTCGCGTACTCGCGCCTCCATGCGGAGAGCAGGCTGCGCCAGCAGGCCACCCGCGACCCGCTCACCGGGCTGCTCAACCACGGCGCGTTCCACGGTGCCGCCGCCGATACCATCGCGCGGCTCGGCGGGACGAGCCCGGTGGCGCTCGTGCTGTGCGACCTCGACCACCTGAAGTACCTCAACGACGTGTATGGCCACGCCGCCGGCGACGACGCACTGCGCGCGGTGGCCGGGGTGCTCGAGTCGTGCGCGCGCCGCGGCGACGTGCTCGGGCGGCTGGGCGGCGACGAGTTCGGCTGGGTGCTGCCGGGCGCGACCCCGGACGACGCGGTCGCGGCCGCCGAGCGCGCGCTGCGCATGGCAGCGTCGGTCGAGACGGCCGCCGGCGACGGTGTCCTCTCGCTGACGGCCGGCATCGCCGTGGCGCTGACCGCCGGCGACGGCGAGACGCTGTTCGAGCGGGCGGACGGCGCGCTCCGGGAGGGAAAGCAGGCCGGCCGCGGCATCGCCCGCCTGGTGGGAGCGGACCGGCCGCGACGACAGCGGCCGGCGATCGAGGAGCACCGGCCGCAGGAGCTCCTCACGACCGCCGCGCGATCCGTGCCCGAGCTGGCGGAACTGGCGGTCGTGGAGTGGTCCGCCGTGTTCCGCAGCTCGGCCTGCGCGCTCTCGCTGCTGGAGGGCGAGACGTTGCGGACGATCGCGTTCTGCGCCGGCCTGCAGCCACAGCCCGTCGACCAGGATCCGTACGTGACCGCCGACTACCCGGAGACGGTCGCCGCGATCGAGACGCGCCAGACACGCCAGATCCGCGCCGACGACCTCGAGGCCGACCCGCGCGAGCTCGAGATCATGCAGCGCAACGACGCGCGCACGGTGCTGATCGTGCCGCTCGTCGTCGGCGACTCCGTGCGCGGGCTGATGGAGCTGTACGACTCGCGTCCGCGGGTGTTCTCGACCGACGAGCAGCGCCTCGCTCTGGCGCTCGGCCGCTACCTGGCCGCGACGCTCGAGCGGCTCGCGACGACGTCGTAGGCGACGCTCCGGCCTACACTCCTCGCAGCCATGCCCGAGCTGCCCGAGGTCGAGACCGTCCGCCGCAAGCTCGCCCCGCATCTGACGGGGCGGACGATCGTGCGTGCGCGCATCGACGACCCCCGGCTCGTACGCCCCGAGCCGCCCGACGCGGTCGCCGCGCGTCTCACCGGCGCGCGCGTGACGGGGCTCGGACGGCGCGGGAAGCATCTCCTGATCGGCCTCGACGACGGCGGCACGCTCGCCGTCCACCTGCGCATGACCGGCAACTTCCTGGTCGGCGAGGGAGCCACCGAGCGGCCGCACCTGCGGGCCCTGCTCGAGCTCGACGACGCGACCACCGTCGCGTACACCGACCAGCGCCGGTTCGGTACGTGGCGCGTGCTCGAGGGTGAGCCCGAACTGGCGGAGTTCCTCGACGAGCGGCTCGGCGTCGAGCCGCTCGACGAGGGCTTCGACGGCCGCAGCCTGGCGCGGCTGTTTGCCGGGCGGCGGGCAGCAGTGAAGGCGCTGCTGCTCGACCAGCGGCTGGTCGCCGGCGTCGGCAACATCTACGCCGATGAGGCGCTGTGGGCCGCGAAGATCCACCCGGAGACGCCCGGCGGTCTCGTCTCGCGGGCGAAGCTCGGTCTGCTCGCGACGGCCGTCCACGACGTGCTCGTCGCAGGCATCGTCGCGCAGGGCTCGACGTTGCGCGACTTCCGCACGCCCGACGGCGGCTACGGGTCGATGCAGGAGCGGTTCCAGGTGTTCGACCGAACCGGAGAGCCGTGTCCGCGCTGTGGCACGCCGATCGTCAAGCTGCGGGTCGCCCAGCGGGGCACGCACGTCTGCCCGCGCTGCCAGCGGCGGAGGCTCGTGTGATCGGCGGGCTGCGCATCGGGCACTTCACCGACGCCGAGCGGCGCACCGGCTGCACCGTGATCCTGCCGCCGCCCGGCTCCACGGCGTCGTGCGAGGTGCGCGGCCTCGCACCGGGAACGCGCGAGACGGCGCTGCTCGCGCCCGAGGCGACGGTCGACCGCGTCGACGCGATCCTCCTCACGGGCGGCAGCGCATTCGGCCTGGCTGCCGCGGACGGCGTGGTGGCCGCGCTGGCCGAGCAGGGCCTCGGTTTCCCCACGCCGGCCGGTCCGGTGCCGATCGTGCCGGCAGCGGTGATCTTCGACCGTGCGGTCGGCGAGGCGGCCGCTCCCGGGCCGACCGAGGGACGGCGCGCGCTGGACGCCGCGCTGGCCGCGACCACCGGCTCGTGGCCGCGACGCGGCGCGTTCGGCGCCGGCACGGGCGCGACCGTCGGCGGGCTCGCGGGCGCACCGGTGGCCGGCGGCTTCGGCGCCGCGGCGCTCGACCTCCCGGGCGGCGCGCGAATCGCCGCGGTGGCCGTCGTGAACGCGCTCGGCGACGTGGTCGGCGCCGACGGCGCGGTTCTGGCGGGCTTCGGCACGACGGCCGCGATCATGGCCGGCGAGGTCGGGGCCAAGCCGCCGATCGGGCAGGCGACGACGCTGGTCTGCGTGATCACCGACGCCGACGTCGACAAGGTCGCGTGCCTGCGGCTCGCCCGGGCCGCGCACGCGGGCGTGGCCCGCGCGACCAGCCCGGCCGCGACCGCCTTCGATGGCGACGTGTCCTTCGCGGTCGCGACGCGAGCCGTCCCCGCTCCCTCGCAGCTGCTGCTCGAGACGGCGGCGGCCGAGGTGACCGCGCTCGCGATCCGCGACGCGATCGTGCCGCGATGAAGACGTACCGCGACGAGGCGGTCGTTCTCCGCTCGCTCCGCTACGGCGAGGCCGACCGGATCCTCCATCTGCAGACGCGGCACCATGGACGCGTCTCCGCCATCACGAAGGGCGTGCGGCGCACGCGCTCGCGGCTGGGCGGCCGGCTCGAGCCGCTTTCGCACGTGCAGGTGCACCTGCACGCCGGCAGCGGCGAGATGCAGACGCTCGTGAACGCCGACCTGGTCGCGAGCTTCGACGCGATCCGCGCCGACGAGCGCCGCCTGAGGGTCGCGCTGACGGGCGCTGAGGCCGTGCTGCGGCTGTTCCCGGAGGCGGCCGCCAACGAGCGGCTGTTCGACGGACTCGTGCGGTTCCTCGACGTCGTCGCGCACGACGAGCCGCAGGATGCGACGGCGATCGCGTTCGTGCTCAAGCTGGTCGCGCTGGCCGGCTGGGCGCCGCAGGTGACGAGCTGCGCCTCGTGCGGGTCGCCCGGCCCGCTCACGGGATACTCGATCAGCGCCGGCGGTGCGGTCTGCGGCAACTGCGGCGGGACGGCGCTCGACCCGGCGTCGCTGCAGGCGTTGCGCGAGCTGCTCGGCCGCCCGCTGGGCGAGGCTGCCCGCCCTGGCGAGGCTGCGCTGGCGCGCGTGCGAAAGATCGCGTCGGAGACGGTCGCCGAGCACAGCGGCACGCGGTTGCGCACGCTCGGCGTTCTCTGACCGCCCGCGAGGCGTCCACCTGTCGCGAAAGCTGCACGCCACCACCGCTGCACCCGCGCACGCCTTGCGTTTGCAATCCGACACCGCTGCCCGTGCGACCTACGACAGACACAGCCCGGGCCCGGCGCAAGGCTCCGGGCTGCGGCGCGGACCCCACTCATCGCAAGCCGGCGAACGCCTCACCAGCGCTCCACCCAGTACGGAATACCCCACCCGAAATCCGCGGCACCAACCGCAGACCTGCCCAGCGCCGCCCCGGCCCGGCGCACCGCCCCGGGCTGCAGCGCAGACCCGACCCATCGCAAGCCGGCGAACGCCTCACCAGCGCTCCACCCAGTACCGAATACCCCACCCGAAATCCGCGGCACCCAACGCAGACCAGATCGGAAGAGCGTCGTGTAGGGAAAGAGTGTATGCAGGTGTGTAGATCTCGG
>JBBQFB010000075.1:0-16994 GCA_038321545.1 Gaiellales bacterium | reverse complement strand
GGGCTGCGCTGGGCGGGTGTGCGTTGGGTGCCGGGGAGTTTGGGTGGGGTATTGGGTTCTGGGAGGTGCGGTGGTGAGGCGTTCGCCGGCTTGCGATGAGTGGGGTCTGCGCCGCAGCCCGGAGCCTGCGCCGGGCCGGCTTGTCTGTCGTGGGTCGGACGAGCGGCCGTGTCGGATTGCAGACGCAAGGCGTGCGCGGGTGCAGCGGTGGTGGCGTGCAGCTCGTGAAGAGCCGCATGCGCGGAGGCGACAGGGAGACGTCTCAAGTGCCAGGTGATGACCCGATCCGGATCCGGGACGAGGCGGATCGCAGCCTTCGGGCTGAGCCGGTTCGAGCTGCGCTGGGCGGGTCTGCGGCGGGCGGATTGCAGCCTTCGAGGCCCAGCAGCTTCGGGCCGCGCTGGGCGGGTCTGCGTTGGGTGCCGCGGATTTCGGGTGGGGTATTGGGTGCTGGGAGTAGCGCTGGTGAGGCGTTCGGCGGCTTGCGATGAGTGGGGTCTGCGCCGCAGCCCGGAGCGGTGCGCCAGGCCGGGCTTGTCTGTCTGTCGTAGGTCGGACGAGCAGCCGTCGCGGATTGCAGACGCCAGGCGTGCGCGGGTGCAGCGGTGGCGGCGTGCGGCCTTCGTCGGTGGCCGTCAACAGCCGCAAGCGCGGAGGCGACAGGAGGACGTCTCAAATGCGAGGTGATGACCCTATCCGCATCCGACCCGGAGATCTGCCCAGGCGGAGACTGTCAGGGCTTCGGGTCGTCGATGCCCAGCTCGGCGGCCAGCTCGTCCGCGGTGCGCACGCGGCCGTTGCGCCTTGCTCGCTCCTGGGCGGCATCGGCCAGGGCCAGACCGCGGGAGGCGGCCTGCAGTAGCAGCGTGACACGGCGCAGCCTCGTGCCCTCGTCGCGCTCCTCGAGCAGGCTCTGCTTCGTCGCCGCCGGCCAGTCGACCCTGCCCGCCAGTGCGTACGACAGACCGAGACCCGGCGCCGGCGGGGTGGCGTCGTCGCCGATCGCGCGCTGCAGCTCGGCGAACGCCTCCAGCGCCTCCGCCTCCGCCTCGTCGGACGCCCGGTCGACGCTATCGGTCAGCGCGGTGGCCGTCGCGGTCGCATAGCTGCGCGTGTCGTGCACCTCGTCGATCGCCACCGGATCGAGGCCGCGGACGAGGATGTTCGAGCGCCCGTCATCGAACTGCTCGAGCACCTCGACGATGCGCGCGGTACAGCCGACGGCCCGTTGGCCCGAGTCGTCCTCGAAGACGATCGCGAACGGCTCGTCAGCCTCCAGGCAGCGTGCCGCCAGCTCGCGATAGCGCGGCTCGAAGATGTGGAGGGGAATGTCCTCCTGGGGCAGGAGGACGATCGCGATCGGAAACAGCGGAAGGTCGTCCACGGCGTGGCGCTGATCGTACCCTCTTGGGGCTAACCCCCTGCCCGCGAGGTGCCGATAGGGGCGGAGATGGGGCTTCCCTCGCAACGCTCGGACGATGACAGCGGACTCGTCGACGAGATCATCCGCAGCATCGACGGCGCGGACGATCCGAAGAAGGTCCGCTCGCTCCTCAACGCCTGGTGGCGGTACGCCGGCGTGCGCGCGGCCGCGGGTGCCGAGGTGGACGCCGACAAGTTCCTCGCAGAGCGCTCCTCGCTCGGCCTGCTCGAGCTGCCGCTGACGGCGGCGCGCTCCGTGATCGAGCTCGAGTTTGCAATCGCCAACGGGCCGCACGGCGCGCTGCCGGCCGCGCGCGCCCCGGAGCTCGTCCCGGTCGTCGAGCCGGTGCTGGAGATCGAGCCGCAGCCCGAGCCCGAGCCCGAGCCCGAGCCGGAGCCCGAGCCGGAGCCGGAGCCCGAGCCTGAACCCGTCGCCGAGCTCGTGCTAGTCCCCGAGCCGGAGCCCGAGCCGGAGCCGGAGCCGGAGGCCGCGCCCGAGCCCGAGCCCGTGCTGGCGCCGCAGTTCGCGCCCGAGCCGCTGGAAACCTTCGCGCCGATGCCCGTCGCCGCGCTGCTGGCCGACCATGACCTCGTCGATCCGCCCGGCCCCGCGCCGGACACCGATGCGGAGGCGAACTGGGAGTCGCTGTCCACGCCCGTCCCGATCTCGCACTTCGAGCGGTTCCGCCGCGACCGCGTCGAGCGGACGGCGGAGAGCGCCGAGCGGGCACGGCTGACGGTCTACGCCGGGCTGGTGGTCTTCTTCTCGCTCGCGCTGGGCGCGGCGATGGCGATCTCGCTCGTCGTCGGGCACATCTCGATCCCCGGCGGCGAGGCGACGGCGCTCGTCCAGCCGTGGCGCGCGTGGCTCGCGGTCGTGACCGGCGTGGCCGGCGTGATCGTGGCGACGATGATCGCACGGCGACGTGGATTGCAGCGGCCGCTGTTCGGGCCGCGAATCGGTCTCGGGGGCCTCGCTGTGACCGGTCTCGGGTTGCTCTGCGGGTCGCTGATCGCGACGGGTGCCGGCGGCGTCGTGCTGCTCGGCGGTGCCGCGCTCGGCGCGGTGCGCCGCGGCTGACGGCCGCAGCGGTACGCTCCCGGCCCGTGAGCGACGATGTTCTGCGCCGTCCCCGAACGCCGTCCGAGATCGTCGCGGGCGTGCTTCGGGGTGACCGCCGCGCCGTCGCGCGGGCCATCTCGCTGCTCGAGGACGGTGCCGCCGACGCCGCTCCGGTAATCCGCGACCTGTGGCCGCACACCGGCCGCGCCATCAGCGCGGGATTGACCGGCCCACCCGGCGTCGGCAAGTCGACGCTCGCCTCCGCGCTCGTCTCACACCTGCGAGCCGCCGAGCGCACGATCGGCGTGATCTCGGTCGACCCGTCCAGCCCGTTCACCAGCGGCGCGCTGCTGGGCGACCGCATTCGGCTCTCCGAGCACTTCCTCGACCCGGGGGTCTACATCCGGTCGATGGCCAGCCGCGGCCACCTCGGCGGCCTGGCACAGGCCACCTTTTTGGCGCTGCGCGTCCTCGACGCCGCGGGCAAGGACGTCGTGCTGATCGAGACCGTCGGCGTGGGTCAGTCCGAGATCGAGGTGGCGAGCGTCGTGGACGTGGTGGTGCTCGTGCTGCAGCCGGGCTCCGGCGACTCCGTCCAGGCCCTGAAGGCCGGCGTGATGGAGATTCCCGACATCATCTGCATCAACAAGAAGGACCACCCCGAGGCGAAGTCGATGCGCGCCGAGCTGCGGCACGCGCTCTCGCTCACGCCGGCCGGCATCCGTCCGGTCGTGGTCGAGACCGACGCGCGCAGCGGCGACGGCGTGCCCGAGCTGTGGGCCGCGGTCGAGGAGCGGCGCGCCGCGCTCGGCCCCGAGGGGCTCGAGCTGCGCCGCCGCGCCAGCCTCGAGCGCGAGCTGCGGACAGTTGCCGTGGCGCGCGCGGCCGCCGTCATCGAGCGCACGCTCGGCGAGCGCGCGACCGACCTCGTGCGCCGCCTCGAGGCGCGCGACACCGACCCGCTGGCCGCGGTCGGCGAGCTGTTCGCGGCGGCCTTCGAGGACGCCCACCAGTCCGGGTGACGACCATCGACGACATCCGGCGCGCCGCGGGCGTCGTCTACGACGTCGCCGTCCGCACGCCGGTGCTCGGCTCGCGCCACCTCGCCGCGCGCACGGGCGGCACCGTCCACCTGAAGGCCGAGAACCTCCAGCGCACCGGCTCGTTCAAGATCCGCGGCGCGTACACCCGCATCTCCGCCCTCGACGCGGGCGAGCGGTCGCGCGGCGTGGTCGCGGCCAGCGCCGGCAACCACGCGCAGGGCGTCGCGCTGGCAGCCCAGCTGCGGGGCGTCCCGGCCACCATCTTCATGCCGGTCGACGCGTCGATGGCCAAGGTCGCCGCCACCCGCGGATACGGCGCGACCATCGAGCTGAGCGGCGAGACCTACGACGAGTCGGCCACCGCCGCGCGCGACCACGCCGCCGCCGTCGGTGCGACGTTCGTGTCGGCCTTCGACGACGAGCTGGTGATCGCCGGGCAGGGCACCGTCGGTCTCGAGCTGGACGAGCAGATCGCCGACCTCGACGTCGTCGTCGTCCCCTGCGGCGGCGGCGGGCTGCTGTCCGGCATCGCGCTCGCACTGCGCGCCCTGCGGCCGGGCATCCGCATCATCGGCGTGCAGGCCGCCGGCTGCAGCCCGATGGTGGACAGCGTGCGCAGCGGCGAGCTGTCGCCCGTCACCCGCGTCGAGACGATCGCCGACGGCATCGCCGTGAAGCGCCCCGGCGCCCTCACCTTCCCGATCGTGCGCGACACGGTGGACGAGCTGGTGTCCGTGACCGACGAGCAGATCGTCGAGACCATCAACCTGCTGCTGGAGCGCCACAAGCTGCTGGTCGAGGGCGCCGGTGCCGCCGCCGCGGCAGCCATCGTCGGCGGCCGGATCGCGGGGCTGGAGGGCAGGTCGGTCGCCGTCGTGCTGTCCGGCGGCAACATCGACCTGCCGCTGATCCAGGCCGTCGTCCGCCGCGGCCTGACCGTCTCCGGCCGCTACCTCGTGCTGTCGACGCGCATCCCCGACCGGCCGGGCGCGCTGATGCAGCTGCTCGGCGTGCTGGCCGCCAACCGCGTGAACATCGTCGACATCGTCCACCACCGCGAGGGCCTGGACGTGTTCGTGACCGACACCGAGGTCGAGCTGACGGTCGAGACGCGCGACGCGGCGCATGCGCGCGAGGTGCTGGCCCTGCTCGAGCGGGGCGGGTTCGCGGCCGAACGGGTCCGCTAGATCCCGAGCCCGCGCGCGATCACGAGGCGCTGCACCTCGTTGGTGCCCTCGCCGATCTCGAGGATCTTCTGGTCGCGGTAGAAGCGGCTGATCGGGAACTCGTCCATGTAGCCGTAGCCACCGTGGATCTGCACACCCTCGTTGGCCGCCCGGTGCGACAGCTCGCCCGTGTACAGCTTCGCCAGCGACGCGGCGTGGGCGAACGGCCGGCCGCGGTCCTTCAACCAGGCGGCGTGGTAGACGAGGTGCCGCGCCGCCGCGATCTCGGTCTCCATGTCGGCCAGCTTGAACTGGATCGCCTGGAACTTCGCGATCGGCCGGCCGAACGCGTTGCGCGACTTGGCGTAGGCGAGCGACTGCTCGAAGGCGCCCTGTGCGAGGCCGAGGCCCATCGCGGCGATCGAGATGCGGCCGCCGTCGAGGATCTGCAGGAACTGCTTCAGCCCCGCGCCGCGCTCGCCCAGCAGCGCCTCGGGCCCGACGCGGCAGCTCTGGAACGACAGCGCGCGCGTATCGGACGCGTGCCAGCCCATCTTCTGCAGCGGCGAGGAGATCTCGTAGCCCGGTGTGCCGTTGTCGACGATCAGGTTGGAGATCTCGCCGTCGCCGGTGACGGCCGTGATCGTGACGACGCCGGACAGCTCGGTGCCGGCGTTCGTGATGAACATCTTCTCGCCGTCGACGACCCACGACCCGTCGGTCTGCTGGACGGCGCGGGTGCGCGTCGCGCCGGCATCCGATCCGGCGCCGGGCTCCGTCAGACCGAACGCCGCGAGGCGCTTGCCGGAGCACAGCTGGGGCAGGTACCGCGCCTTCTGCTCGTCGTTGCCGAACAGCGCAATCGGCGACGTGCCGAGCGACGTGTGGGCCGCAACCGTGACGCCGATCGACGAGTCGATCCGCGTCAGCTCCTCGATCGTGATCGCGTAGGCCAGCGTGTCGGCGCCGCCACCGCCCAGCTCCGCGTCGAACGGCACGCCCATCAGGCCCATCTCGCCCAGCTGCCGCACGATGTCGACCGGGAACCGGTGCTCGCGATCGAGCTCCTCGGCCACCGGCGCGATCACGCCCTCGGCGAACTCGCGCACCGTCTCGCGCAGTGCGAGATGCTCGTCGGAAAGGTCGAAATCCATCGGGTGTCCTAGGTCCGCAGCTCGGTCAGGTCGGCCAGCTCGGACAGCATCTCGTGCAGGTCCTCGTTGGCATTCCACACGCGCACCTGCCGGGTCGCCCCGGTGCCGCGCTCGAGGATCGAGCCGATGCCATGGGAGAGAGCGTCCCAGCAGCCGAGCTCCTTCGCGTACGGGCGCAGCTGCTTCATGCGGCGGCGGGCGAGCGTCGCGGCGACGATCCGCGTGCGACGGCCGGTGGCGAGGTCCATCAGCGGCGCCTCGAGCCCGTACCGGGCGGCGTTCCACTTGTTCTCGGCGATCAGCTGGCGGTGGTAGGACGGCGTCGGCTTGCCCGTCTCGACGTCGTCGATCAGCGCTGCGACGAGCGCCTGCACGTACGCCGCGAGGGCGAGCGTGGAGTCCAGGTCGAACTGCACGTCCATCACCCGCAGCTCGAGCGTGCCGAGCCGGGGATGCGGCCGCACGTCCCACCAGATGTGCGTGTAGTCGCCGATCGCGCCGGTCGACTCCATCCAGCCGATCGTGTCGACGTAGTCGTCGTAGGAGTCGAACCGGGGCGGCAGACCGGAGCGCGGGAACGATGCGAACACGGCCGTGCGCGTGCTCGCGAGCCCCGTCAGCCCGCCCCGCCAGAACGGCGAGTTGGCCGACAGCGCAAGCAGCACCGGCAGCTCGATCAGCACGCCCTCCATGACCTTCATGCAGGTCTCGGGATCCGGCACCGCGACGTGCACGTGCATGCCGAACACGAGCTCGCGGCGCGCGACGTACTGCAGCTGCTCGAGCAGGTTGCGGTACCGGTCGCGGGGCGTGATCCGCTGGTTCTCGGACAGCGAGAAGGGGTGCGTGGAGGAGCTGCCGAGTCGCAGTCCGAGCGGACCCAGCGCCGTCGCGAGACCCCGCCGGATGGCGGTCAGGTCGCGCCGCGCGTCGTCGACGTCGGCGCAGATGCCCGTCGCGACCTCCGCGCTCGACTCGAACAGCTCGGGCATCACGTGCGTCGCCCACGGCTGCTCCGGCAGCGCCGCCAGCACGTCGTCGATCGACCCGCCGAGCTCGAGGGTCTTGGCATCGAGGAGCATGTACTCCTCCTCGACGCCCATGGTGAGCGGCGGACCGGAGCCGTACTTGTGGTCGAGCACGCTCAGCCGCGTGCCGCTCTTCGGGGTGGCGCTCACGGATGCGAGCGTAGCCGCCTTTGCAGACAGGCGCTAGGAGTTCGGCCTCTAGGAAACGACGGTGATGCCGACGATCAGGCCGACGGCGCACAGCACGAGGGCGACCAGCGCTCCGAGCGCGTGCGTGGTGGTGTCGCGCGTGCGGCGCGCGATCAGCTCGTAGGCCGTGCCGCACGCGAGGCCTCCGAGGAGGCCGCCGAGGTGACCGCCGATCGAGATGCCGGGAATGGCGAACGTGAACACCAGGTTGATGCCGATCATCGCGCCGACGCCACCGAGGTCGCGGGCGCCCTGCACCCGTGCGATCGCAACGAACGCGCCCATCAGGCCGAAGATGGCGCCGGACGCACCGACCGTGTAGCCGTTGGGGGAGAGGATCAGCGCCCCGGCACTGCCCCACAGGCCGGCCGCGAAGTAGAGGCCGAGGTAGCGCGCCGGTCCGAAGCGGCGCTCGATCGCCGGCCCGAAGATCCACAGCGCGTACATGTTGAAGCCGAGGTGGATGATCGAGCCGTGCAGGAACATCGACGTGACCATCCGCCACCAGCCGCCGTCCGCCACGGGCGGCCCGGCGAGGGCGAAGTCGATCAGCGACTGCGAGCTGACGCCGCTGCCGAACCCGAGGCCGCCGGAGAGGCCCTTCTGCGGTCCGATGAACATCAGCACGCACGCTGCGATCAGGGCGTAGGTGACGATCGGCGTCGCGTAGGCCATCGACGACGGGCGGCGGATCTGCGTGCGCTGCTCGCCGATGCACTCCGGGCAGCGCTGCCCGACGGGCGTCGCGGTCATGCACTCCGGGCAGATCGGGCGGCCGCAGTTCGAGCAGGCCAGTGCCGTCTCCCGATCAGGGTGCCGGTAGCAGTGCTGGAGGTCGTCGTGGGCGCTCACCGCCCGGCATCATCGCGCAGGAGTCAGGCGGAACCGTCGCTACCTGCGCGGATATGCAGGCCGCGACCCGGAGTGGCCGGCTCGGTGACTCCGGCGGCCACCCGCCGGTCACGCTGTGCGACCAGGCGCCGGGCGTCGGCCAGCGCGCGCCCGACGGTCTCCCGGTAGGCAAGCTCGCGCTGTCGCTCGAGGCGGCGGCGGGTGGTGGCGATCAGCGTCACGTCCGAGGCGCGCAGGATCGCGAGCCGCAGACCGGCGGCCTCCCGCAGGTCACCGCGCGTGATCTCGGTGCCCGCCACGAGCGCCTCGGCGTCGGCGATCTCCTCGACCACCCTGGCGCCGCACTGGACGAGGTCGGGCTCGATCGCGCCGGCCTCCCCGATCGAGGCGCCGCGGACGGCAACGGCCCGGCCGGTGAGGCTGCGTGCGAGCCGCTCCTGGGCGTCGAAACCGGCATGGATCCGTGCGATCAGGTCGAGATGTCCCTCCGACATCTGTCCTGTATCGGCAGATCAGGCCGCGCGGAGCAGCCGCGTCTCGCCCGGTGCCGGGGCGATTGCGTGGCCGCTCAACGATCCGAGCACCGTCCAGATCGCCTCGACATCGGCGATCGACAGCGACGAGGCACGATCGCGGCGGGTGGCGAGCGAGCCGGTCACCGTCACGTCGCCGTCGGCCTCGACGATCTCGGCGGCGCACGCCACCAGCGCGACCTCGAGCCAGACGCGCTCGTCACCTGTCGCACCGCGGATCGTCACCTTCGTGCCCGCCAGGCCGCCGGCCAGCATGGTGGCGGCCTCGTACCCGGTGTACACCTGGGCGATGAGCTTGTGAACAGAGTCGGGGGTGAGCGACACAGACAGGGGATCGACCCCGAGAAGGGTGACCCCGATCCCCCGGAAGGGTCAGGAGGCGCGCGCCTCGAGCAGCACGAGCTCGGCACCGGCCGTGATCTGGTCGCCCGGGGCGCACCGCACGGCGACCACGGTGGCGTCGTACGGGGCGGTCACGGGGTGCTCCATCTTCATCGCCTCGAGCACCGCCAGCACCGTGCCGGCCACGACGTGGTCGCCGACCGCACAGGACACCGCCAGCACCCGGCCGGGCATGGGGGAGGAGATGCCGCCGCCACCTCCCGCCGTGGGCCGCGCCGCCGTCTCGGCCACGTCCGGCGCCACGTCGGCGGCGAACCGGCGATCACGGCCGTCGTCGAGCACGTGGACGGCACCGTCGGCGGCGATCGCGGCCGGCAGCTCCGGCGCCGTCACGAGCCCCACGCGGAACCGCCCGTGACGCGACTGGAGCGCGCGGGCCGCGCGCGCGGCACCCGGCGAGGCGGTGGTCGCGACGGGGGCGTGCGCGCGCTGCAGCAGGGTCGTGTCCAGCCGTCCGGCGCGCACGTCGGGATCGGCCACCAGGGCCCGCAACAGCGGCAGGTTGGTCTGGAGGCCGAGCACGACCGTCGCATCCAGCGCCGCGGCCAGCCGGTCGAGCGCCTCGGTGCGGTCGGAGCCGTGCGCGACGACCTTCGCGAGCAGGCCGTCGAACGTCGTCGGCACCTCCTGGCCCGCGCGGTAGCCGGAGTCGACGCGGATGCCGTCCGGCAGGTCGAAGCGCAGCAGCGTGCCGGCCGTCGGCAGGAAGCCGTTGTCGGGATCCTCGGCCACCAGCCCGGCCTCGACGGCATGCCCCTGCGGCCGCCACTCGAGGTCGGCCGGTAGCCGCTCGCCGCCGGCCACCCGCAGCTGCAGCCGAACCAGGTCGGTGCCGGTCACGAGCTCGGTCACCGGGTGCTCGACCTGCAGTCGCGCGTTCACCTCGAGGAAGTAGGTCGCGCCGCCCGGCTCGCGGAGCAGCTCGACCGTCGCCGCGCCGGCATACGACACGGACCGCAGCAGCCGGCACGCGGCCTCGCCGAGCGCCGCCGCCTCGGCTTCGGGCACGCCGGGGGCGGGCGCCTCCTCGATCACCTTCTGGTGGCGCCGCTGCAGCGAGCAGTCGCGCAGACCGAGGTGCAGCGCGCCGCCCTGGCCGTCGCCGAACGCCTGCACCTCGACGTGGCGGGCGCCCTCCAGGTAGCGCTCCAGGTACAGGGTCGGGTCGCCGAACGCGGCCTGCGCCTCGCGGGCGGCCGACGCCATCGCGTCGGCCAGCTCGTCCGCGCTGCGCACGACGCGCATGCCGCGGCCTCCGCCGCCGGCCGCGGCCTTGACCAGGACCGGGAAGCCGATGCCCCGCGGGTCGGTGCCGCCCGGCACGAGCACGAGACCGGCCGCCACGGCCAGGTCGCGCGCCGCCACCTTGTCGCCCAGCTGCCGCAGTGCCTCGGGCGACGGGCCGACGAACACGACGCCGGCGGCCGCGCAGGCCTCGGCCAGCTCGGGCCGCTCCGACAGGAAGCCGTACCCCGGATGCAGCGCGTCGCAGCCGGATGCCCGCGCCGCGGTGGCGATGACGGTGGCGTCGAGGAACGTGGCTACCAGGACCGCGCCGTCGGCGGCCTGCACGTACGGCGCGTCCTCCTCGCCGGCGACGTGCGCCGCGATCGCCGCGATGCCGGCCGCGTGGCACCCGCGCACGAGCCGCAGGCCGATCTCGCCGCGGTTCGCGATCAGGACGCGCTTCAGCGCCACGGCGGCGTCTCGCGTTCCAGGAACGCGCGGATGCCCGCCTGCGCCTCGTCCCGCACCCGGACGCGGGCGATGCGCCGCGCTGTCTCGGGGCCGGCGCCGGGCGCGGCCGGCGCCGACACCTCGTCCAGCAGCAGCTTCGTCTCGGCCAGCGCGCCGGGACCGCCCGCCAGCAGGTCGGCGACCACGGCGTCGACGGCGGCATCGAGGTCGTCGATGGGCGCGACGCCGTGCACGAGGCCGATCCGGTACGCCTCGGCGGCGTCGATCGCGCAGCCGCGCAGGAACAGCGCGCGGGCGTGGCCCGCACCGATGCGCCGCACCACGAACGGCGAGATGGCGGCCGGGATGATGCCGAGCCGCACCTCGGTGAAGCCGATCTTCAGGGTGTCGGACGCGATCGCGATGTCCGCGGTGCAGGCCAGGCCGGCTCCGCCGCCCAGCGCGTGGCCGTGCACCCGCGCCACGACCGGCAGCGGGCAGCCGGCGATCGCGTCGAGCATCGCCACCAGCCGCAGCGCGTCGGCCTCGTTGCCGGCCTCCGACAGCTCCAGCCCGGCGCGCATCCACTCCAGGTCGGCGCCGGCGGAGAACGACGGCCCGTCGCCGGACAGCACCACCACGCGGGCGCCGGGGCGGGCGGGTGCGCCCGTGAAAGCGTCGGTGAGCGCCGCGATCAGCGCGGCGTCGAACGCGTTGCGCCGGTCGGGCCGGGTCATGCTGACCCGCACGACCGGTCCGACCTGCGTGACCTGGAGCGGCTCGGACACGGGCGGAACGCTACATGCGGAACACGCCGAAGCGCGTCGGGGTTGCCGGTACCTGGGCCGAGGCGTGCAGGCAGAGGCCCAGGGCCGCACGCGTCTCGCGCGGATCGAGCACGCCGTCGTCCCACAGCCGCGCGGTTGCGAAGTACGGCGACCCCTCGCGCTCGTAGGTGGCGCGGATGGCGTCGGGATCGGTGGCGCCGACCGTCGACAGCACCGTCGCCGCCTGCTCGCCACCCATCACGCTGATCCGCGACGTCGGCCACGAGAACAGGAACCGGGGAGCGTACGCACGGCCGCACATGCCGTAGTTGCCGGCCCCGTAGGAGCCGCCCACGATCACGGTCAGCTTCGGCACCGCGGCGCAGGCGACGGCCGTCACCAGCTTGGCGCCGTCGCGGGCGATGCCGCCGTGCTCGTACGCCTTGCCGACCATGAAACCGGTGATGTTCTGCAGGAACAGCAGGGGGATCCCGCGCTGGCAGGCCAGCTCGATGAAGTGCGCTCCCTTGCGGGCCGACTCCGAGAAGAGGATGTCGTTGTTGGCCAGGATCGCGACCGGGTGGCCCAGGATGCGCGCGAACCCGCACACCAGCGTCTCGCCGTACAGGGGCTTGAACTCGTGCAGGTCGGAGCCGTCGACGAGCCGCGCGATCACCTCGCGGATGTCGTAGCCGCGGCGCGGTTCCGGCGGCACGATGCCGAGCAGCTCCTCCGGGTCCTCGAGCGGGTCGACGGGGTCGGTCAGCTCCCAGTCCGGCGCGCGGTCCGGCCGCAGACGGGCGGCCGAGTCGCGCAGCAGCGCCAGCGCGTGCTCGTCGGACACGGCCAGCTGGTCGGCGACACCCGAGATGCGGGCGTGCACGTCGCCGCCGCCGAGCTCCTCGGCGGTCACCTCCTCGCCGGTCGCGGCCTTCACCAGCGGGGGGCCGCCGAGGAAGATCGTGCCGGTCCCGCGCACGATCACCGACTCGTCCGCCATCGCCGGCACGTAGGCGCCACCGGCCGTGCACGAACCCATCACGGCGGCCAGCTGCGCGATCCCGTCGGAGCTCATCTGCGCCTGGTTGTAGAAGATCCGCCCGAAGTGGTCGCGGTCGGGGAACACCTCGGCCTGCAGCGGCAGGAACGCCCCGCCGGAGTCGACCAGGTAGATGCACGGCAGCCGGTTCTGGGCCGCGATCTCCTGCGCCCGGAGGTGCTTCTTGACCGTCAGCGGGTAGTAGGTGCCGCCCTTCACGGTGGCGTCGTTGGCCACGATCATGCACGTCCGCCCGGCGACCGTGCCGACGCCCGTGACGATGCCGGCGGAGGGGGTCGCGCCGTCGTACACGTCGTCGGCCGCCAGCGGCGACAGCTCGAGGAACGGCGAGCCCGGGTCGACCAGACCGTCGATCCGCTCGCGGGCCAGCAGCTTGCCGCGCTCCCGGTGCCGCGCGACGGAGCGCTCGCCGCCGCCGGCCTGCACGCGGGCGATCCGATCGCCCAGGTCGCGGCACAGGGCCGCGACCGCGTCGCTGTTGTCGCGGAACGCGGGATCGTCGGCGACGACGCGGGAGACGATGCGGGCCATCGCGGGAGATCCTACCGGTCGAGCACGCGCGCCAGCCCTTCCCGGCAGGCGGTCGCGCCGCCCTGGGCGGGATGGCGCACGGCTGCGTGGGCGCGCTCGCCGAGCAGCCGCTCCGCGATCCGGCCGACGGCGACCACCGTTGCCGGCTGCAGCAGCGCGATCACGGCGTCCAGCACGGGCGCGCCCTGCGCGACCTCGGCGACGGTCGGCGCACGGTTGGAGAGGGGTGTCCCGGGTCGGTGCGGGTGCGCGGGCACGACGTTCCACAGCACGGCGTCCAGCTCTGCCCCGTGATCGGCGAGCGCGCCGTGGATGATCGTCGACGACGGCTCGGCCCAGCCCGGCGCGTGCGTCGACGATGCGGCGTACGGCGCTCCCCACCGGGCCAGCAGCCGCTCGCTGGTGAAGGCCATGCCGGAGAACCGGCCGCCGCGGTAGCCGATCGCCTCGCCCACCAGCAGCAGCCGGGCGCCGGCCCGCTCGTCCAGGTAGTGCCGCAGGTTCGCGCGCCGGATGGCGGCGCCGCCGGGACGGTCGAGATCGGGATCCTCGTCGGCGTACGGGTTCGCGCAGGCCTGCCAGCGCAGCGCGGCGACCCGATCGATCAGCGCGTCGAGACCGGTCAGGAGGGCGTGCGGACCTTCCGAGCGGCCGCGCGGCGAGCGTCGGGCTTGCGTGGGCGCGGCCCACGCGGCCGCCGGTACACGGTCACGGGATCGCCGTTGCCGCCGTTCCCGTGACCGGCCTCGTACTCGGCCAGCCAGATATCGTCGAGACGGTCCTGCTCGTCGGTGGCCTTCATGGCGTGCCACATGGCGCGGAAGACCGGGATGAAGACGGCCTTCGGCAGGATGAACATGAAGAGCCACCCGACGACGACCTCTTCCCACCACCCCGGCATGCAGACATGGTAACGCGCCCGTCCAGCGACCGTCGGTGCTGAGCTACGCTCGCGGCATGACCGACATCTCGAGCGCGTTCGTGCTCGGCGCGCGCAACCTCGGCGGCACGATCGCCGGCGACCTGATCGAGCACGGCTGGCGCGTCGCATCGGTGGCCCGTTCGGCCGACTCGCTGCTCCGCGCCCGCAGCCTCGGCGCCGTCGCGGTCGCGGCGGATGCGACCGATCCTGCCGACCTGGCCCGCGCGCTGGCCGAGGCATCCGCCGTCATCGGTGCGCCATCGCTGTTCGTGAACGCCGTCTCGGCCAGCCGCTCGACCGGCGGGCCGTGGGGCGGCGGGCCGGTCGCCGACGCCGGCCTCGAGGGCATCCGCCAGTGGTGCACGCCCGTGGCGGAGCAGTGCGCGATCTTTCTCCAGCTGGCCGCGCGCTCGCTGCGCGAGGGCGGCGGCGGCGGCACGATCGTGCAGGTCACCGGCGGGTCGGCGCGGCGTGCGATGCCGGGCCGCGGGGCCTGGGCGGCGGGGGCTGCCGCCACCCGCGCGCTGGTCCACGCCGCGGCGCAGGAGCTGCGCGACGAGGACATCCACGTCGCCCTGCTGATCGTCGACGCGACGATCGCCTCACCCAAGACGGCCGACCGCGCGGCTGCGATGCCGGAGCGCGCGCTGATCCGCGAGGCCGACGTGGCTGCCGCCGTGCGCTACCTGGCGGCGCAGGAGGTGCGGGGCCTGACGCACGAGCTGGTGGTCACGCCCGCCGGCGATCGGTGGCTGCCGTGAGGCTCAGCCGACGTGGTACCAGGCGCGCGGCTGGGCGACCCAGGTGATCGAGCGGCCCTTCCGGCGCGGCACCTGCACGACGACCTGGATGGCGTCGCCCTTCGGCAGCGCGATCGTCGTCGATGCGCGACCGCTCCTCGAGACACGCACCCGCTTCGGCGTCGTGCTGCCGCCGCCGAGGGCCCACACGTAGACGTCCAGCCCGGCGGCCCTGGGGTCGGTGGCGACGCTTACCTTCAGGCGCGTCCCGGCCCTGACGGCGGGTGCGGTCGAGAAGTCGTTCCCGGCGCGCGGCGTCAGCGCCATCGCGTTCGGCCGTGTCGTCTTCAGCTTCCGGACCGTCAGCTTGCGGATCGCCGAGCGCTTGCCGGCCGCGTCGACCAGCGTGGCCTCCACGACGCCGGAGCGGGGAGCCTTGATGCGCACCGTCGCCTTGCCCTTGCCGGCGGCCACCGCGACCAGGCCGGGCAGCGTGTCGGCATCGAGCCGCGTGGTGTTCTTGCCGGCCTTCACCTCGACGGCGGCGATACCGGCTCCGTCCGACCTGCCGGCGAGGTCGACGACCAGCGTGCTGGCGGAGGAACCCCAGGGCTTCTCGATCCGGCCCGTGGCGCTCGTCAGCGCCGGTGGCGACGGGTCGAGCCAGGTGGTCCTGACCTGCGACGTGCCGTCGACGGCCGCGGGCAGCACGTCGAGCCGGAACGCGCCGGGCACGGTCAGCGCCTTCCCGGGGATGAACACCTCGGCTGCGCCGCCGCACTCGCTGGACAGGAGCGCGTCGCAGGGCGCCCCGACGTCGGGCGCGTAGCGGTACGGGTTCGGGAAGTAGCCCGTCTCGTTCGTCACGTAGCGGCGCGCCGCTCCCGACACGATCACGCCACCGACGGGAAGGGGCTTGACGATGTCGAACGGCTCGTAGGAGGTGCCGGTGTTCGTGAAGACCTCGTAGTGGGACTCCGTCCGCGACTCGACGAACCAGTCGCGGGCCGCGGTGCGGATCCGGAGCGACTGCGGTCCGGGCAGGCCGGGCGGCGCGATCGTGGCGACCGCGGCGCCGGGAGCCGCTTCGGGCGGCGCCTGCAGGCCGAGCACGCGCAGCTGGAACGCTCCGTAGCGGTCGACGCCGGAACCCATGATGTCGAAGAAGTCGCCGTACTCGTTGGCGACGAAGTCCTGTTCGCTGCAGCCGACGACCGACCCGGCCGTGGGACAGGCCGGCGATCGGCCGTGGCTGAGACCCAGCCAGTGGCCGATCTCGTGCGCCCAGAAGGCGGTGCTCTTCCAGCCCGTGCCGAGCAGCAGCGCACCGAGCGTCGGGCCGCCCCAGCTCGAGGTGAGGTCCTCCGATGCGCCGATGAAGACGGGCGTCGCGCCGGCCATCGGGACGTGAGCCGTGGCCGCCGCCGCGATGGTCTGCGCGAGCACGTGGTTCTGGTCGAGCGGGTCGAGCGCCTGCGTCGTCTTGAACACCGGCGCCACCACCGCGGTGGCCTTCAGCTTCCCGCCGGTGGCCGCGGCCCAGGTCGCGTTCAGGTCGGCGACCTCCTGCAGCAGCTGCTCCGGCGTCGGCATCACGGCGTCGCCGACCTGGATCGGCATCACCGCGAGCTGCAGCGTCCGCGGCCCGGCGAGGCGCGCCACGGGCGAGTCGGGGACGACGCCGGCCTGCGCCAGCGCGGCCTGGACCTCGACGCCGAGATGCGCCGCGACGGCCGGATTGTGCGCCTCGGCCGGCAGCGCGCTCACGGCGAGCAGCGCCGCGGCGAGGGTCAGGACGCGTCGCATGCGTCCATCCTACCCCGCTCCTAGAAAACGATGTCGGCCGGATTCAGGTCGTGCTCGCGGCAGTGCGCGAGGTACCGGTCGAGCTTCGACTGCGCCGTGTCGGTGCGGACGACCTCGTCGTGCTCGTCCAGGTACACGACGCCGCCGGTCACCTGGAACAGCGTGATCATCTCCTCGGCCGGGTCGACGACGAGCGTGTGAACGTCGCCGATCGGCTCGTAGATGTAGTCGCCCGGCCCTGCCACCCAGTCGTGTTCGAGGTAGCGCCAGCTGCCCTTGATCACCCACGCCTCGACCGGCCCGGGGTGGCGGTGGCGCGCGAGCAGCCCGCCCGGTGCGACCTTCAGGAGGTTGGTGTACCGCTCCTCCGACGGCGCGGTGCGCAGCAGCTTGAACCACACGCCGGGCGTCTGCTCGACCCAGGGAAGCGTGTCGGGATCGACATGGAGGTCGCGCGGGACGGTGGCCATGCCGGGATTATCCGGCGGGTCCGGCGATGGCGTCCCAGTCGAACGCCTCGCCGATCGCCCGCAGCCGCGAGCGGGTCGCCTCGTCGCAGAGGGCGCCCGCCACACCGGCGTCGTAGAACACGCGCGGCGAGTGGCCCCACGTGCCCGCCGCGGCGTAGTCGCGGCCGAG
>JBBQFB010000074.1:0-17234 GCA_038321545.1 Gaiellales bacterium | reverse complement strand
CGCGTAGCCGCCCAGCTCGCGGCCCCGCTCGACCAGATGCACGCGCGCGAGGCCGCGGCGCGCAAGCGTCAGCGCGCACTGCATGCCCGCGACGCCGCCGCCCACCACCAGCGCGTCGCGCCGGCGATCGGCCACCTGCGGTACCCGCTCGGGATGCCAGCCGCGCCGGTGCTCCTCGCCCGCCGTCGGGTTCTGGGTGCACATGATCTGGTCCGAGGTCAGCGCACGGGCCAGACAGATGTTGCAGCCGATGCACTCGCGGATGTCGTCGTACCGGCCCGCCTCGATCTTGGCCGGCAGGTAGGGGTCGGCGATCGACGGACGCGCGCCGCCGATGAGGTCCCACACTCCCGACCGGACGATCTCGGCCATCCGGTCCGGGTCGGTGAGGCGCCCGACGCCGACGATGGGCTTCGCGGTCGCCTCGCGCACGCGCCCGGACAGCGCCGTCTGGTAGCCCTGCGCGTCGATGCGCGACGGACGCATGTCGAGCCACGGTTCGCCGATCGTCGCCACGTTGACGTCCCACAGGTCGACCAGGTCGTCGGCCATCCGCACGAACGCGAGCACGTCGTCGATGCCGAGTCCGAGCGTCGCACGCGGGTCGATGCCGATCCGCACCGCGATGGCGAGGCGTCCGCCGGTCGCGGCGCGGACGGCCTCGATCACCTCGAGCCAGAAGCGGGCCCGGTTGCGCAACGAGCCGCCATAGTGGTCGTCGCGCCGGTTCGCGAAGGGTGACAGGAACTGCGCCGGCAGGTACGAGTGCGAGCCGTACGCGTAGACGAGATCGAGCCCGGCCGCCTCCGCCCGCGCCGCCGCAGCGGCGTACAGCCCGACGATGCGCCTGATCTGCGCGACCGACATCGCGTAGCTGTAGGTGAGCGGGAAGTGGTCGGCCGGCAACGGGCTCGGCCCGCCCGGTGGCAGGCGCGACGGCGAGCCGTCGATGTTGTAGCCACCGTGCCACAGCTCGGCGCCCACGATCGACCCCTCGGCGTGCACGGCGTCGGCCAGCAGACGCATCCGCTCGACGTCGGAGTCGTCCCACAGCTTCGCCGGCGTCGGCACCGGCGACCGGTCGGCCTCCGGGTCGATCGACGTGAGCTCGAGGTTGACGCCGGCCCAGCCACCCGCAGCGCGCGTCACCCGGAACGCGGTCTGCGACGCCGGTCGCTCGCCGAACCCGGTCGAGTGCGGCGTCTGGTAGAAGCGGTTGCGGAGCGTCTTCGGGCCGATGGTGACCGGCTCGAACAAGACGTCATGCCTCGGATCCCGCGCCATGCCGGGACGATACGGGATCGTTCCCGGCCGGCGACCATTTTGACTACCCTCTGCCGAGAGACCGCATGCCCGCAGCCGACCGCATCACCGACCAGCAGTACGGCGCCGGCATCGATCCGCCGTACCTGTACCCCGACTATCGCGGGACGCGGCTGCGCGCTCCCGCCGGTCCGCTCGTGGTCGTGCCGCACACGCTGACCGAGCTGACCGCACCGGTGTTCGGCGAGTCGGCGATCGGGGCGAACGACGGTGATCTCACCCGGCAGCACGACGGCGAGCCGATCGGCGAGCGGGTGATCGTCACGGGGCGGGTGCTCGGCGACGATGGCCGTCCGCTGCGCGGACAGCTGATCGAGATCTGGCAGGCGAACGCCGCGGGCCGCTACCGGCATGCCATCGACACGCACGCCGCGCCCGTCGACCCGAACTTCTCGGGCGCGGGCCGTGCGCTGACCGACGACGACGGGTGGTATCGGTTCGTCACGATCAAGCCCGGCGCGTACCCGTGGCCGAACCACCCGAACGCGTGGCGCCCCAACCACATCCACTTCTCGCTGTTCGGGCGCGCGTTCACCGAGCGCCTCGTCACGCAGATGTACTTCCCGGGCGACCCGCTGCTCGCAATCGATCCGATCTTCCGGTCCATCCCCGGCCCGGCCCGTGACCGGCTGGTTGCCGACTTCTCGACGGCGCTGACGGAGGCCGACTGGGGCCTCGGCTACCAGTTCGACATCGTCGTCGGCGGGCGCAACCCGACGCCTGCGGATCCGGGCGATGACTGACCTCGGTCTCACGGGCTCGCAGACCGTCGGGCCGTACCTGCACATCGGCCTGCTGCGCCCGCTGATCACCTCCGAGATCGTCCCGCGCGACCACCCGCAGGCGATCGTGATCCGCGGGCGGATGACGGACGGCGCCGGTGCGCCGGTGCCCGACGGCATGGTCGAGACGTGGCAGGCCGACCCGGACGGCCGCTACGACGCGCCCGGGTTCTGCGGTCTCGGCCGGTCGGGCACGGTCGCCGGCGGCACCTTCGAGATCGTCACCGTGAAGCCCGGTCGCGTCGTGTACCCGGACGGCCGGGAGCAGGCTCCGCACCTCGCGGTGGGCGTGTTCGCGCGCGGCCTGCTGAAGCGGCTCGCGACGCGCCTCTACTTCCCCGACGAGACGGCGGCGAACGCGTCAGATCCCGTGCTCGGCCTGCTCTCAGACCACGAGCGCGCGGCGTTGATCGCCCTCCCCGACGAGGGGTTCCTTCGCTTCGACATCCGACTGCAGGGCGCCGGACAGACCACGTTCTTCGCGGTCTGATGGCGCCCGTCTGCGAGCGCACGCAGGTTGCCATCGTGGGCGCCGGCCCGGCCGGCCTGATGCTGTCGCAGCTGCTCACGCTGGAGGGCATCGAGTCGGTGGTGCTGGAGCGGCGCAGCCGCGAGTACTGCCTGGCGCGGGTCCGGGCCGGCGTGCTCGAGCACGGGGTCGCGCAGCTGATCCGCGACGTTGGCGTGGGCGAGCGGATGGATCGCGACGGCCTGCTGCACGAGGGCATCGACCTGCAGGTCGACGGCGTGCCCCGCCGCGTCGACTTCGCGGCGCTGACGGGCAAGGGCGTGGTCGTGTACGGCCAGCAGGAGCTGACGCGCGACCTGATCGAGCACCGCGAGGCTGCCGGCGGCGACCTCCGGTTCGAGGCTTCCGACGTGGCACTGCACGATCTCACGGCCGACGCGCCCCGGGTCACCTTCCGTCACGAGGGTCGCGAGCACGAGCTTCGGTGCGCCGTCGTCGCCGGCTGCGACGGCTTCCACGGAGTCTGTCGTGACGCGATTCCCGCGGCGCAGACGTTCCAGATTTCCTACCCGTTCGCCTGGCTGGGCATCCTCGCGCACGCGGCTCCGGCCACCGACGAGCTCGTCTACGCGTCGCACGAGCGCGGGTTCGCCCTGTACTCGATGCGGTCGCAGACCGTGTCGCGCCTGTACCTGCAAGTGCCGGCCGGCGAGCCGATCGGCGACTGGCCCGACGAGCGGATCTGGGACGAGCTGGACGTCCGGTTCGCGCGGCGGGACGATCCCGCGTTCCGCGTCGCCCGGGGCGCGACGATCGAGAAGAACGTGACACCGATGCGCTCGTTCGTGTCGGAACCGATGCAGCACGGCCGCCTGTTCCTCGCCGGCGACGCGGCGCACATCGTCCCTCCGACCGGCGCCAAGGGCCTGAATCTCGCCGTCCACGACACGAAGACGCTCGCGGCGGCGCTCGGCCGGTGGTTCGCCTCGAACGACTCCTCGTCGCTCGAGCGCTATACCGGCGACTGCCTCGCGCGCATCTGGCGGGCGGAGGACTTCTCCCTGTTCATGACACGGCTGCTGCACCGTCCCGACGACGCCTTCGAGCGCCGTACGCAGCTCGCGCGCCTGCGCTACGTCTGCTCGTCGGAGGCGGCGCTGCGGAGCCTCGCGGAGAACTACGTCGGCCTGTCGGACGTCGCCCTGCCGACGGCACACGAGATCGGGCGCTGCTGAGCGCACGCACCGGCCCGTGTGTGGGACGATGTGCCGATCGACCAGGTCATCCGCACCACGTGCCCGCGCGACTGCTACGACGCCTGCGGCGTCCTCGTCGCCGTTCGGGACGGCAAGGTGCGGCACGTGCGCGGCGATCCCGACCACCCGATCGCGCGCGGCAAGCTGTGCCGCAAGTGCACGCTCGGCTATAACGGCGCGTGGCTCGATCCGGCCCAGCGCGTGACGCAGCCGCTGCGGCGGACGGGGCCGAAGGGCAGCGGCGAGTTCGCGCCCATCTCGTGGGACGAGGCGCTGCAGGAGTGCAGCGAGCGGCTGCGCGGTGTGATCCGCGATCACGGCGGCGCGACGATCCTGAACTGTCACTACACCGGCACGCTCGGGCTCGTCGGCTACACGTTCCCGATGCGCCTGCTCGGGCACATGGCGACAACCGAGGTCACGCCCGACACCATCTGCAACCTGGCCGGCCACGTCGCGCTCGGCTACGTCTACGGCACGTCCGAGACCGGCTTCGATCCCGCGACGCGCGACAGCGCGCGCTGCATCGTCGTCTGGGGCGCCAACCCGTCCGCCTGCGGCCCGCACCAGGACGAGCACTGGCTCGGTGAGGCGCAGGGCACCGTCGTCGTGATCGACCCGATCAAGACGCCGACCGCGGCCCGCGCCGGCATCCACCTGCAGCCGCGCCCGGGTACCGACGCCGCGCTGGCGTTCGGTCTCATGCACGTGATCGCCCGGGACGGCCTCGTCGACCGCGACTACGTCGATGCGCACACCGTCGGCTTCGACGAGCTCGAGCCGGTGTTCGCCCCGTGCACGCCGGAGTGGACGTCGGCCGTGACGGGCGTCTCGGCCACCGACATCGAGCGCGTCGCGCGCCTGTACGGCGCAGGGCCGTCGCTGCTCTGGCTCGGCCAGGGCCTGCAGCGGCAGCCGAACGGCGGCAACATCTTCCGGGCCTGCGCGACGCTGCCCGCCATCACCGGCAACCTCGGCAAGCCGGGCGCCGGGTTCATGTACATGAACAGCGGCGACCGCGTCGGCGTCGCCTACGACGGCCTCGTGCCCGAGCATCTCGCATCGCCGTCGCCACCCATCTCGCACATGGACCTGGCCGACGTGCTGGCCGATCCCGAGCGCGCGCGTGCGCTGGTCTGCTGGAACATGAACATCGCCGCGTCGGCGCCGAGGCAGCGCGAGATCCTGGCCGCGCTGGCGCGCGAGGACCTGTTCACGCTGGTCGTCGACCCGTTCCCGACCGACACCGCGCGCTACGCCGACATCGTGCTGCCCGCCGCGACCTTCCTCGAACACGACGACGTCGTGGTGCCGTACTTCGACCTCGGCCTCGCCGCGCAGGTGAAGGCCGTCGACCCGCCCGGCGAAGCGATGCGCAACAGCGAGATCTTCCGCCGTCTGGCCGCCGCGATGGACTATGACGAGCCAGCGCTGTACGAGGACGACGAGACGATCATGCGCGGCCTCGTCGCGCAGACCGACCTGGTCGCCGACCTGGCCGACCTGCGCGCCCGCGGCAGCGTCTACCGCTCGGGGCCGGCGCTCGACCAGTTCGCCGACGGCGTGTTCGGCACCCCGAGCGGCCGCATCGAGATCGCGAGCGCCGCCGCCGCGGCAGACGGGCACTCGCGCGTGCCCGACCCGCACGCCGACGAGCAGCCGGCCGACGGCTTCCTTCGCCTGCTCTCCCCCGCGTCCCCGTGGACGATGAACGCGTCGTTCTCGAACGACCGCAAGATCCGTGGCCGGCTCGGGGTGATCACGGTGTCCCTGCACGCGAACGAGGCGGCGAAGCGCGGGCTGGTGGCCGGCGACCGGGTGCGCGTGACCAGCGATGCGGGCGCACTGGACGTCGAGCTTCAGATCGGCGACGGCGTGCCCGAGGGCGTGGCGCTGATCCCGAAGGGCCGCTGGCTCACGCACGAACCGGGCGGCGCGAACGTGAACGTGCTGACGATGGCGCGGCACACCGACATGGGCGAGTCGACCGCCATCCACGGCACCCTCGTGCGCGTCGAAGCGCTGCCCGAGACAGCGGCCGTCAGCGCCGACTGACCCTCAGCCGCGCTGCCAGGGACCGGCGGCGCCGTTGACGTTGGTGAGGATCGCGTACACCGACGTCGTCGCGGTCAGGAAGAGGTGGTTGCGCTTGGCGCCACCGAACACGACGTTCGAGACCGTCTCCGGCACGTGCAGCTTGCCGATCAGCGTGCCGTCGGGCGCGTAGCAGTGGACGCCGTCTCCGGCCGACGCCCAGATGCGGCCCTCGGTGTCGAGGCGGAAGCCGTCGAAGCAGCCGACCGTGCACTCGGCGAAGACGCCCTCATCGCTCAGCGTGCCGTCGTCGGAGACGGCCATCCGGCGCATGTGCCGACGCCGCGAGTCGGAGATGTAGAGCGTCCGCTCGTCGAGCGAGAACGCGAGCCCGTTCGGCCGGTCGAAGTCGTCGGCCACCCGCGCGCAGCCGCCGGTGACCGGATCGATGCGGTAGACGTGACAGCCGTCGGTCTCGCTCTCCGCCCGGTGGCCCTCGTAGTCGCTGTCGATCCCGTACGCCGGATCGGTGAACCAGATCGAGCCGTCGCACCGCACGACGGCATCGTTGGGGCTGTTGAACCGCTTGCCGTGGAACCGGTCGGCGAGCGTCGTGACCGACCCGTCGTGCTCGGTGCGCGACACCCGGCGGCCACCGTGTTCGCACGAGACGATCCGCCCCTGCTCATCCAGCGTGTGGCCGTTCGTGTACCCGCAGGGATGCCGGAACACCCCGACCGAACCGGTCGTCTCGTCCCACCGGAGCATCCGGTCGTTGGGGATGTCGCTCCACACGAGCGAGCGTGCCGCCGGCAGGTAGACGGGCCCCTCGGCCCAGCGGCAGTCGTCGTAGAGGCGCTCGAGGCGATCGTCGCCCGAGCAGCCGCTGAAGCGGTCGTCGAGCACCTCGAACGTCGCCGGAATCGTGTCAGCCATCGGCGTATCATCGCTCACTCCACCAGCGCGTCGTCGACGAACACCGCGAGGTGCGCGAGCAGCTCCAGCGACGACGGGAACGCCGCCTCGTGCAGCGTGAGACCGACAACGTGGCGCAAGGCCTCGAGGTCGCCGGCGCGGTGGCCGACGCCGGCCAACCTGCGCTCGGTGACGTTCCACGCCTGCCGGTGCGCCGCCAGCCACGCGAAGGCGTGGGCGCGCGTCAGCTCCTCTCGCTGCTCGTCGACGAACTCCAGCAGATCGAGCGCCGGGTCGTCCCGCGAGTGCAGCTCGTCGATCAGGTCGTCGACCACCTCGCACACCACGCAGATGCCGCTGTGCCGCAGCACGCGGTCGGCCGCGTCGTCCGCGATCAGGGCAGTCGTCACCTTCAGCCAGGTGGCGTGGTCGGACGGTGCCGCGGCGAGCAGCTCCTCGCAGGTCGGGAGGGTGCCCGCGTGGGCGCCGCCCTGGGGCGCCACGGTGGCGCCGAACTCGTCGCGCAGCGCGTCGATGGCGGCCGCGCCGGCGATCGGCGGCAGATCGGCCATGGAGGCGAACGCCGGCACGACGGTCCGCCGCGCGTAGCGGGTGAGCGCGAGCAGCTGCCGCGGTGTGCGGCGCGCGCCGCGCAGGCGCGGTCCCTCGCCCCCGGCATAGAGGTCATCCAGGCGCGCGCGCAACAGCCGCGCCGGCGCGCCCAGCTCGATCGCGCCTGGCCCCTCCTGGTGCTCCGCCAGCAGGTCGACCATCGACCGCAACCCCCACGCCAGCGCGACGACCACGACCGGGTGGTCGAGCGCGCCGGCCGCGGCGTCCTCGACGCCGGCAGGCACGTCGATCGTCTCGAGATGGGGCGCCACTGAGGGTCCTTCCGTCGCAGTCAGACGACGGTAGAACGGGCCGACCTCCCATGTCCGTCACGAAACCGCGCAGCTCTGGCGCGCATCCCGCGATACCGCTCAGGCCGTGATCGGGAGGCGATCCAGCACCCAGATGCCGATCGCCTGCACCTCGTCGTCGCGCCACGACAGCGGGCCCGGCTTGTACAGCACCGATCCGAGCGCGCGCTGCTGGCGCTCGAGGATGTCGACGTCCTCGCGGGCCACCGCCTCCCACCGCTCGTAGTACGGCTGCGCCTTCGCCGCGAAGTCGGGATCGTCCAGGAGGCGCGCCGGGAAGCACCCGCCCACCTCGAGCAGCGAGCGGTCGTGCCCGAGCGGCGTGACGTTCAGCCACCACATGCAGTCCTGCGCCATCACCAGCTGGCACGCCGGGTGGATGACCGTGAAGTAGGTGCCCTGCCGCGCGTCCTCGTCGAGCCCCTCGATGGGTTCGAACGTCGGCGCGTCATCGCGCATGGTCGCGATCGAGCGGCCCGAGATGACCTGGATGCAGAGCCAGTCGCCGCGGGTGTCGAGCGTGCGCGACGACTGCTTGCCAACCGTGTTCTTGTGGACGATCCCCGTGTGGTACGTCTCCATCGCGTTCTCGAGGATCAGCTTCCAGTTGCAGTGCGCCTCGAGCGTCATCTTCCACGTGCACCGCATCTCGTCGAGACGGTGCGACGCCATCCGCTCGGGCAGATCGCCGAGCGTCTCGGGCAGCGAGGGCGCGTCGGCGTTGAAGGTGCAGAAGACGAAGCCGTTCCACGTCTCCATGCGCACCGGCACGAGCCCGTTCTCGACGCGGTCGAACCCCTCCGCGTCCTTCATGTCGGGGCAGCCCCACAGCGAGCCGTCGAGCATGTAGCTCCATGCGTGGTACGGGCAGATCAGGCGCTTCGTGCAGCCCTCGCCGTCGACCAGCAGCGACCCCCGGTGCCGGCAGTAGTTGGCGAACGCGCGCAGCACGCCGTCGGCGCCGCGCATCAGGAAGATCGGGCCGCCGACGGTCTCGAACGAGCGGTAGTCGCCGGCGTCCGGCACCATCTCCTCGCGACACGTGAAGAACCAGCGCTGCAGCAGGATGTGCTCGCGCTCGGCCTGAAACACGGCCGGATCGGTGTAGAAGCCGGCGGGCATCGAACGGGCCCGGGCGAGCGGCGCGGTAGCGGCGGCGAGGTCGGCGCGATCGAACTCCACCCGGCGATCCTAGCGAACCCGCAGGTTCAGCCCCCGGACTGCCGATCCGCCAGCCGGCGCTCCGCGACGCGCAGCAGCGCCGTCACCGCCGGCGACAACACCGTCTGCCGCCGCGTCACGATGGCGAAGGTCTCGAAGAACGGCTCCTGGAACGACACCACGCCGAGCCCGCGCGGAAACGACGGCGAGCGCGCGATCGCCGAGCTGATGACCGTGTCGGCGAGCCCGCGCGATGCGATGTCGACGGCCGTCTCGAGGTCCTCGACCTCGATCGCCGGCTCGATCGACAGGCCCGCCACCTGGGCGCGTGCGACCAGCTGGCGCCGCGTCGGGTCGCGGACACCGTGGGTGGCGAACGCCAGCACCAGCGGCACGGAGGCGACGTGCTCGATGGTGGCGGGCTGCTTCACGCGGCGCAGGCGGGCGCTCGCGTACAGCACCTCGTCGCGTCCGATCGATCGCACGTCGAGTCCCTCGTCGTCGACCGGTAGCACGACAACACCGGCCTCGATGCGTCCGGCCCGGACGTCCTCCACCACCTGCGCGGAGTTCTCACCCACCAGACGCACGCGCACGCCTGGATGACGGCGCCGGAACGCCTCGATCACCTCGGCCACGAAGTAGTAGGAGGCCGAGCCGAAGATGCCGAGCGTGACGGTGCCGGTCATCACCTGCCGCACTTCGGCAACGGCCGAGCGGGCGTCCTCGACGGCCGCCAGCACGCGGCCGGCGTGGCCGCGCAGCGCCCGGCCGGCCTCGGTCAGCGCCAGCGTGCGGCCGGCGCGGACGAACAGCGCCACGCCGAGCTCCGACTCCAGCAGCCGCACCTGCTCCGATACCGATGGCTGCGCGAGATGGAGCCCGCTGGCCGCGGCGCTGAACGAGCCCTGCTCGGCGGTCGCGAGGAAGTACCGGAGCTGCTGCAACGTCAAGGAATTACCTTCGCTTCTCCCAGGAAGGAAAGTATACGTCGATACGTCACTTGATCCGATGCTCAGGACATGCGCAACTCCGGGATCCTCTGGTGCCTGATCGCCGCCGCCGCCTTCGGCGGCCTCTCGACGCTCGCCACGCTGGCGGCGCACGAGGGCGTCCCGCTGCTGACGCTGCTGCCGGTCCGGTTCGGCATCGCCGCGATCGCCCTGTGGCCGCTGGCGGCGCGCCACGCACCGCCCGCCGCCCGCGACGTCGTGCGCGCGGTGCTGCTCGGCGCCGGGCTGTTCGGACTCCAGGCGGCGCTGTTCCTGGGCGCGGTGCAGCGCATCGACGCGCCGCTGGCCGCGCTGCTGCTGGCCACGTATCCCGCGCTGGTGGCGCTGGGCGCGATCCTGCTCCGCCGCGACCGCTTCCGGCTGCGCACGGCGATCGCGCTCGGCCTCGCGCTGACCGGCACGCTGGTCGCGCTGGCCGCCGGCGGCGCCGCGCGGTTCGACCTGATCGGGCTGGCCCTGGCGCTCGGCGCCGCCGGCGGCTACGCCGCCTACGTGCTGGCGGCCGACGGCATCATGCGCCGGCTGGCGCCGCTGCAGCTGGGCGCGCTGGTGTGCGCCGGCGCGGCGATCGCGCTCGGCGGCGCCGGTGCCGTGACCGGCCAGCTGACGACTGACATCTCGCCGCGCGGCGCGCTCTACGTGGCGGCGCTCGCGCTCGGCTCGACGGCGCTGCCGCACGGCGCGTTCCTGTTCGGCGTCCGCCTGCTGGGCGCCACCCGCGCCTCGATCGTGATGACGCTCGAGCCGGTCGCGACCGCGGGGATCGCCGCGTTCACGCTCGGCACCGTCGTGACGACGCCGCAGATCGCGGGCGGCGCCCTCGTCGTGGCCGGTGCCGTCGTCGCGCAGCGACGATCGCGCCCCTCCGAGCCATCGACCACGCAGTAGGCCACCGCCAATGAAGGCCCGCCCTCTCCCAAATTGCGGGCACCCTCCGGGACTGGTACGTTCGCGATCCTGACACGGAGGACGAGATGGCAGTGAGAGAGACCGTGGCAGCCGTGCCGCGCGAGGCCGACTGGCCGGAGTTGATGGAGTCGCGGAACGGTCGCCTGTTCCTCGACGGGTGCGACCTCGCGCAGGTCGCGGCAACCTATGGAACGCCGTGCTGGGTCGCGTCCGTGCGCGGCATCGAGCACAACTACGCGCGCTTCGTCTCGGCCTGGGAGGCGCGCTACCCCTCGATCGAGTGCCACTACTCGATCAAGGCGAACAACACGCTCCCGATCGTCCGCACCCTGCAGGAGGCCGGCGGGCGCTTCGACTGTACCGGCGAGGTGGAGTTCGAGATCGCGCGGATGGCCGGCGCCGACACGAAGCGCTGCATCATCAACGGCAACGGCAAGAGCCCGACCATGCTGCGGCTGGCCGCCGAGCTGGGCGTGCGCCAGGTCAACGTCGACTCGATCGGCGAGGCGGAGCGGCTCAACGCCGCCGCCGTCGCGGCCGGCTCGGTCGTGGACTGCGTCGTACGCCTGCAACTCGGCTACGAGGACCTGATCGACCACGACCCGAGCTACGAGTCGACGCTGAAGATCTGGGAGGGCAAGTTCGGCATCAACGTCGCGAGCGGCGAGGCCGACCGCGTGATCGCCTACGTGCGCGACGCGCCCGGCCTGCGGTTCACGGGCCTGCACCACCACCTCGCGTTCTCCGGCGTCGCCGGCGACTACTCGATCGCCATCGAGACCGGTCACCACCGGGACGTGATGACGGAGATCTGCCGGTACGCGAAGCAGGTCGAGTCGGATCTGGGCGTCACCGTGGAGCGCATCGACTGCGGTGGCGGCTTCGCCTCCGGCAACGGCATCTTCATGGTCACGCCCGGCAACGCGGGCGACGGCGAGCTGTACCCGCTGCCGGCCATCGACCTCTACATCGACGCCGTCACCGCGCCGATCCGGGCCGCGTTCGCCGAAGACCAGCTACCCACTCTCCAGTTCGAGACCGGCCGCTACCAGGTCGCGAAGGACATCGTCCTCCTGACCCGGGTGACCGACGTGAAGGACGGCCACTCGACCCCGCCGCGCCGGTTCGTCACGTGCGACTCCTCCATGCAGCAGTTCACCGCGAAGGGCATGCAGAAGGTCGCGCACCAGGTCGTCCACTGCACGCGGGCGGACGATCCCGACAACGGCCTGCTGGCCGACGTCGTGGGCCAGACCTGCGCCTACGACTCGTCCGCGGAGGACGTGCACCTGCCCGACGTCGCCGTCGGCGACCTGCTCGTGCACACGGGCCACGGCGCGTACTGCGACACCAGCGGCTCGAACTTCAACGCCATGGTGCGTCCCGCGACGGTCGTCGTCCGGGACGGCAAGGCCGCGCTCGCCAAGCGCCACGAGACCATCGCCGACATCGTCGAGCGGCACGCCGGACCCGAGCTGGACTGGAAGGACGCCTGATGGCAGGACGACTCGAGGGCCGCTCGGCGGTCGTCACCGGAGCGGCCCGCGGCATCGGACGGGCGACGGCCGAGGTGTACGCCCGCGAGGGCGCCCGCGTGCTGGTGGTCGACCGCGACGCCGACGCCGCCGCGAAGGCGGCCGGCGAGATCGGCAAGGGCTCGGTGGCATGCACGGCCGACGTCACGGTGCGCGCGGACGTCCAGGCCATGGCCGCCGCCGCGGCCGAGCAGTTCGGCGGCATCGACATCCTCACGCAGAACGCCGGCATCTACCCGAACAGCCTCGTCGAGGACATCTCCGACGACGAGTGGTCGCTCGTGATGAACGTGAACGTGCGCAGCGCGCTGTACACCGTGCAGGCCTGCCTGCCGCACCTGAAGCAGTCCCAGACCGGCCGGATCACGATCACCTCGTCGATCACCGGCCCGAAGGTCGGCTACCCCGGGTTCACGCACTACGGCGCGTCGAAGGCGGCGCTGAACGGCTTCATCCGGTCGCTCGCGCTGGAGCTCGTCGGATACCCGATCACGGTGAACGGCGTCGAGCCGGGCACCGTGCTGACCGAGGGCGTGAAGGTGCTGCTGTCGCCCGAGGAGGTCGAGGGCGTGGCCGCCAACATCCCGATGCGGCGGTTCGCGGCTCCGATCGACATCGCCCACGCGCACCTGTTCTTCGCGTCGGACGAGGCGAGCTACGTGACCGGGCAGACGATCGTGGTGGACGGCGGGCAGATCCTGCCCGAGTCGCCGATGTTCGTGTAGCGCACCGAGACGCGGGAACACGATCGACCGCGACGGGTTCGAAGGCGGTCGGATCGCGATGGTCTAGTCGCTCTGCCTGCGACAGACCCCGCGCGCTCCGCGCCATTACCGAACGCATCGATGCATGTCGCACGACTCGTGGCACTTCCGGCACGAAGCGTTCTGGGGTCTGACCCCGAAAATGCGATTTTCGGGGTCAGACCCCGGGCATGTCACCCGCACCGAAATGCACGAAACACGCGTGGATGCCGGCCGGGTCCTGGAGCCTCAGCTACCCGGCGCGCGTGCGCCGGACGGGCTTCCAGCCCGGGCCGGGCACGCTCGCGCGCAGCAGCTGCGTGTACGGATCCTGCGGGTCGTCGAGCACCTGGGCGGACGGGCCGCGCTCGACGATGCGCCCGCGCTGCATGACGACGCAGTCGTCGGTCAGCTGCCGGACGACGGCCAGGTCGTGCGAGATCAGGATGTAGGACACGCCCGTGCGGCCGCGGATGTCGGCCAGCAGGTTCAGCACCTGCGCCTGGATCGACACGTCCAGCGCAGCGACCGACTCGTCGAGGATCAGCACCTTCGGCTCGGCGGCCAGGGCGCGGGCGATCGCAACGCGCTGGCGCTGGCCGCCCGACAGCCGCCGCGGCAGGGCACGCGTCTGGCGCTCGTCCAGTCCGACCAGGTCGGCCAGCTCCAGCACGCGACTGCGGCGCTCGACGCCCGACCCGCCACGGTGCAGCCGCAGCACCTCGTCGATCGACCCCGCGACGGTCTGCCGCGGGTCGAGGCTGGAGTACGGATCCTGGAAGACGATCTGCACCTCGGCGCCTCGCCGGCGGCGCTCGGCACCGCCGCGGGCCGGGGTGGAGCGGTCGCGTCCGAGCGCGCGGATCACGCCCGCCGTGGGTCGCTCGAGGCCGATGATCATGCGCGCCACGGTGGTCTTACCCGAGCCCGACTCGCCGACCACCGCCAGCGAGCGGCCCTGCTCGACGCGGAACGACACGTCGTCGACAGCCACCAGCGGCCCGAACTCCTTGCGCAGGCCCTCCACCTCGATGACGGCGTCAGCCATCGTGGATCTCCTCGGCGCGGATGCAGCGAACGACGCCGGCCGGCGACGGCCGGAGCTCGGGATGCGTCGCGCGGCAGCGGTCCTGGACGTGCAGGCAGCGGGTCTGGAACGAGCACCCCTCCGGCGCCTCGAACGCCGACAGCGGACGGCCCGGAATCGCCGCCAGCCGCTCGGCCGTGGCATCGATGCGGGGGCGAGCCGCCACCAGCGCCGCGCTATACGGGTGCCACGGGTCGTCGTGCAGCCGCGCCGCCGGCTGCGACTCCATCACCTCGCCCGCGTACATGACCGTGGTGCGATCGCACACGGCGCTCGCGAGCTCCAGGTCGTGCGTGATGAACAGCAGCGCCAGGCCGCGGTCGCGCCGCAGCTCGTCGAGGATCGCCATCACCTCGGCCTGCGTCGTCACGTCGAGCGCCGTGGTCGGCTCGTCGGCCAGGATCAGCCGCGGCTCGGTCAGCAGCGCGGCGCCGATCATGACCCGCTGGAGCATGCCGCCCGACAGCTCGTGCGGGTACTGCCGGAGGCGGCGCTCGCCATCCTCGATACCGACCTCGTCGAGCACCTTCACAGCCCGGCGGCGCGCGTCCGCGGTGCGCACGCCGCGCACCGTGCGCAGCGCCTCCGTCATGAAGTCGCCGATCGTCCGCACCGGGTTCGTGTGTGCCCGCGCATCCTGGAACACGACTGCCACCTCGCCGCGGTACTGGCGCAGCGCTCCGCCGCGCAGCACGCGCACGTCGCGCTCGTCGAACTCCATCCGGCCCGAGACGACGGCGCCGGGCGGCAGGATCCGCGCGACGGCGCGCGCCGTCATCGACTTGCCGGATCCCGACTCGCCGACCAGGCCGACCGCCTCGCCGGCCGCGATCGCCAGCGACACGTCGCGCAGGACGGTGCGCTGCTCGCCCTCCACCGGCAGCGTCACGGTGAGGCCCTCGATCTCGAGGAGCGACGTCACCGCTGACCGGCCTGTGAGCGATCGGCCAGGCGCTCACCGAGCAGGTTGACGGCCACGACCACCACGACGATGCACAGTCCCGCCGACAAGGATTCGAGCGGGTAGCCGGTCAGCACGCCGGCGCGCCCCTCGGACACCATCACGCCCCAGTCGGCCTGCGGCGATTGCACGCCGAGGCCGATGAACGAGATCGCCGCGAGGTCGACCATCGCATAGCCGAACAGGATCGTGCCCTGCGCCACGACCAGCCCGATGATGTTCGGTACCAGGTGCCGGAGGCAGATCGCCCATGCACCGAGGCCCTGCACCTCCAGGGCCGAGACGTACAGCTGCGCCCGTTCCCGCAGCGCCGCACCGCGCAACACGCGCGCGATGTACGGCGTGTACGCCACCGAGAGCGCGATCACCGCCGTCTGCAGGCTCGGCCCGAACACCGCGGCAGCCATCACCGCGATCAGGATCCCGGGGAACGCGAACAACACGTCGAGGAGACCGCCGACAACCGTGTCGAACCAGCCGCGCAGCCAGGCCGCGGCGATGGCGAGGAACGTGCCGATCGCGATCGAGAAGACGGCGACGGCGACGGCGCCGAACACCGCCGTCCGCGAGCCGACGAGCAGCCGTGACAGCAGGTCGCGACCGCGACCGTCGAAGCCGAGGTAGTAGTCCTCGAACGGCCCGACGTACTGGTACCGGAGCTGGATGAAGTTCGGGTCGTGCGGGGCGATCGCCGGTCCCACGACGGCGATCAGGATCGCGAACACGATCACGCCTGCGCACGCGTGCCCGACAGCGCCGGTTCCGCGCAGGCCGGGGATCCCGCGGCGGCGGACGGCAACCGCCTCGGCGGCGGCGATGACGCTCACTGCGCCCGGCTCCCGAGCTTGACGCGCGGATCGAGCAGCGCGTACAGGATGTCGACGACCATGTTCGTCACCACGAACGCCGCCACCAGTACCAGCGAGATGCCCTGGACGACGGCGAAGTCCTTGTTCGCGGCAGCCTCGACCAGGTAGGCGCCGAGGCCGTTCAGCGCGAACGCGCGCTCGACGACCGCCGAGATGGCGATCAGCGACGCGATCGTCAGGCCCGCGATCGTGGTGATGGGGATCGCGGCGTTGCGCAGCACGTGGCGGCGCAGGATCAGCCGGAACGGGATGCCGCGGCTGACGGCGGTCTGCACGTGCTCACGGCCCAGCTCGTCGCGCACCGACGACCGCGTCACCCGGGCCACCAGCGCCATCGACGTCAGCCCGAGCGCGATCGCGGGCAGCGTGAGGTGCTGGATGCGGCCGAACACCCCCTCGCCCTCGCCCGTGGCCGGAAACCAGCCGAGGTTGACGGCGAACACGAGCAGCAGCACGATCGCCGCCACGAACGCCGGGAAGGCTGCCGAGATGGTGGTCACGACGACCACGCTCGAGTCGACGAGGCCGGGCCGAAGCGCCGCCAGCAATCCCAGCCCGATGCCGACGGCGAGGATGATCAGCGACGCGTAGATGACCAGGGTGAGCGTGACGGTGGCCCGGCCGGTGATCAGGTCGGCCACCTCCTGGTGGTGCGGGATCGAGACGCCGAAGTCGCCGGTCACGGCCGCCTTCAGCCACAGCCAGTAGCGGACGAGGAACGGCTGGTCGAGGTGGTAGCGATGCTGCAGGATCGCGATCGCCTCGGGCGATGGCGTGCGTCCGCCGGTGAGAGCGGCGATCGGGTTGCCGGGTGCCAGGTACAGCGAGCCGTAGATCACGAAGCTCGATACGAACAGCGTCGCAACGAGCGTCGCGAGCCGCTTGGCCAGGAACCGCAGCAACCCGATCGCCTCCCGTCTAGCCGGCGGCGCCGAGCGACGACAGCCAGGGGCCGAACATGTACACGAACGACGTCGGCGCCCCGGTGATCGCCTTGTTCATGACCAGCACCGTGTCGGGGATCGCCATCGGGATCCAGGCGACCTCGTCGGTGATGATCTTCTGCGCCGCGACGACGTGCTCGGCGCGCTTCGTGTCATCGGCCTCGCCGCGCGCCGCCGTCATCTCCTTCGTCACCTCGGCGTTCTCATAGCCGCCGTAGTTCTGCGAGCCGTCCTTCAGCACGAGGGTCGACAGCAGGGCCGCCGGATCGGCGTAGTCGCCGTAGTTGATCGTGAAGAACCCGTCCACCTT
>JBBQFB010000073.1:0-17321 GCA_038321545.1 Gaiellales bacterium | reverse complement strand
CGCCGGTCGTGGTCCGACCGTTGGAATCGTTGGCGTAGCTGCCGTTGCTGAACATGAAGTCGGAGGCGTCAGCCGGCGGGACATCTGCGGGGACGTCATCCGCGCAGGCTGCCGTAGCGGTGGTCGGATCGGCACAGCCGGTGCCGAAGACACCGTCAGGGCCGGCCGCGGGTCGACGATCGCCCGAGCGGCGTCGCGCTTGCCCTTGAGCGTGGTCGCAGCGGTGATGCTCGAGTGCAGTCCGTAAGCAGCCACGAAGTTGATCAGCGACTCCGGGTGCTTGAGGTGCTGGCCGAAGTCCTGCCAGCTGGTGTACGGCGCGAGCTGACCGTCGTTGGTCTGCGCGAACACGTCCCGGCGGAACTCGTTGAGGCGGGGGACACCCGCGTCACGGGCACGCGTCATGTTGAGGGTCGGCAGGTCGAGCGGCAGGCCCAGCAGGTTGTTGCGGAGCGTGTCGGTGACGAACTCATCGATCTCGTTGCCGGTCTGATCGGACAGGCCCATGATGATGTTCGTCGCCGCTTCCTGAGACGAGATCGTCGTGTTGCCCGGCCCGCTGTGGTACTCGGCCGGGTTCAGGAAGCCGTCCAGCAGCTTGATGTCGTCGTGCACGAGATCGCTGTTGACGCGCGGGATGGTCTCGGTCAGCATCGAGTGGCCGAACCGGTACACGGCGTGGGCGAACTCGGCGCGGACCGACGCGTTCGTGTCGGTCTGGTTGAACGCGAACGGCTCGAACGGGTTGATCAGCGGCTGGATCTTGCGAGCGAACTCCTCGAAGACCAGGTGCTGGTACTCCATCTCGGTGACGAAGCGGGCGGCCTGGAAGAGGCGTGCGCCGTTCCAGGTCTCGGCACCGTCGGGGGCACCGGTCGGCGTCTGCCAGTCGGTGAGGTGCGTGAGGCCGGAGGTGTCGTTGCGGAGCGTGTTCTTGATGTCCGCCACCAGGCGATCGTGCTCCGAGTGGAAGATCTGATGCACGGCGGTCAGCGCGATGTTCTCGTTCAGGCGACCGTCGCCCGACAGGAAGTGCGCGTCGAGCAGCTCGTCGTCGTACTCGCCGAAGGCGGGCGCGCCGGCACCGAGGCTGGTCGTGCCGACGACGCTGTCGGCGTCCGCGACCTTCGGGATGGGAGGCGTGGCCGCGTTGTTGTCGTCGTCGAACGTGTCCGGCACCGCGTTGTGCGCGATGTCGTCCAGGAACGCGGTGTCGATGCGCAGCGCGTTCGACGGGACGAGCAGGCCGCCGCCGGCGCGATCGCCCTCGAGCAGTCCGCCGCCCTGCAGCATCAGCTGCGGCAGGCCGCGGGCGGGGCCCGGGATGAAGTTGCCGTATGGATCGGCGTAGATCATCGGCACGTTGAACACGTCGGTGTCGACGAGCTGGATGCCGAGCAGAGCGGCGGCCTGCAGCTTGACCTGCGACCAGGGGGCCTGGCCGCCGTCGGGAAGGCTGACCAGCGTGCCCGTGGAAACCGGCCGGCCGAGGCTGTTGTCGAGGTAGTCGCGCAGGAAGATCTGGTGCGACGAGTGCGACGTGTAGGTCTGGCTCTGGTCGACGAACGGCGAGTCGCGGTTCGTCGCGTCGTGGATGTCGTCCGCCGACTCGTCGGCGATCGTCAGCGGCAGGTCGCCGGTGACGCCGTCAGGGCCTGGCTGGTTCGTGGCCCGGCTTAGGACCATGAACGCCGCGGTCGGGCTGACCTCGTCACCGTTGCCCGGGATGCCGTCGGGGCCGTTCAGGAGCAGCGGGTCGTCGGCCTTGAGCGGAACGAACACCGTGCCCGACTTGCCCTTGCTGGTGAAGTCGACGCCGTGATCGAAGAACTGGCCGAAGATCGTGAACAGCGAGTTGAACGGCGGCGAGAGGCCGACGTCCGTCGTGATGTTCGGGATGAACAGCGTCTCGTTGGACGGGACGCAGAGGTCCGGCGTGCCGTCGGGATCGCCGGGCGACGGGTCGATGGTGCAGGGCACCACGCCGTCGTTGCCCTGCGAGCGGACCGGGAAGCCGGCCGCCGCGACGGCCGCGGGGTTGTTGGCGGTCTGGTCGACGATCAGGTTCGAGACCGTCCGCGGCTCGGTGTCGTAGACGAAGCCCTTGGTGGAGGTGTAACCGCCGGCCGCGGCGGGCGGGAACCCGGGCGGCGCGGCCTCGCCGGCCCTGAACACCGGGGTCGCGAGGCGCGGGAAGACCGTGTCCGCCGCACCGTAGTGCGCCTGGCCGGGGATCAGGTTGTTGCAGTCGCCGCGCACCGTGCGGAGACCGAACGACAGCAGCGAGCTCGGGATCTGGTCCGGGCCGGTGCCGACCATCGACTGGCAGTAGACCGGGTCGGTGGTCGGGCTCGGGTTGTTCGGGATCAGGTTGCCCGGATCGAGCTCGGGGATCAGGGCGCGCGAGTGGCGCTCCGCGATCTTGATCTGCTTGAGGATGAACGCCAGGTCGGCGGGCGTGACGGTGAAGCCCTGCCCGACCGGCGCCGCGGCGTCGGCCGGCGGCGTCAAATCTGCGCGCGTGCCGGTCGGAAGCATCGCGACGCCCGTGCAGGCGAGTGCGGCCACCAACGTCCACGTACGAGGCCGGGCAAGCTGCCCGAGCACGGCACGTCGCCGTGACAGGCGCAGGCCCTCGGGGGGAGAACGGTGCATCTGGATGCTTCCTTTGCGGAGGCGGGGTAACCGGGCCGGGGGAGCGCCGGTCGCACAGGGAGTGCGTGGCCACCGTCTGACGGAAGACCTTGGAAAACCTTTTGGTCGCCGTTTCAAAAGCGTGAAAGAGCCTCTGAAAATACCGGAGATATCTCACGCGTTTCCTGAGTTTTCAGACTGAACATCCGATCGCTGACCGTCTCAAGTCTAAGGTTCTCGTCGAACGTGAAGGATGTCTGCTGCGGAGCGTCTCCAGGCCTCCGGAACGCCAACGTCCCCCTCGGGCGGTGCCCGAGGGGGACGAAGGGTCGAACGATCGAACGGGTACGCTGATCTAGCGGACGCGCACCGACTTCTTGATGACCACCGTGGCGCCGGAGGCGTCGGTGACCGTGATCGTGAAGCGGTACGAGCCCTTGGCCACCTTGTGGCCCTTGGCGTCACGCAGGTTCCAGCGGACGCCCAAGGCGCCGGCCTTCGTGGCCTTCATGACCTTCGACCACACGAGCCGGCCGTTGGCGCGACGCACCTGCACCCGGACAGTCGCCGCAGTCGAGACGCGGAGGCTGACGCTGACCGGCCGCACCGACGTGGGCGCCGGCGGCTGCACGATCCGGAGCGCCGCAACCACAACCGCAGCGGCACGCGAGGTGCCGGTGAGGGTGGCAGTGGCGTTGGGGTTCGAGGCGTTGCTGGTGATCCGCACCGTGCCGGACTTCAGTCCGATCGGATTGGCCGGGGTGAACGTGACGCTGAGCGAGCACGTCTTGCCCGGCAGCACGCCGGTGCAGTCGACGTTGGTCGCCGTGAACGGCCCGGTCGTCGTGACGGCCGTGACGTTCAGGTTCGCAGCGCCGGTGTTCGTGACCTTGACGATCTGCGTGCGCGGCGCGCCGATCCGGCGGGTGCCGAAGTCGGTCGGACCGGCGATGCTCGCCTGGGCGAGAACCGCCGCGTTGACCGCCGTGCCCGTGAGCACGACGTTCTTGTTGCCGGCACTGGTGGCGATCGTGAGCGTCGCCGTCTTGATGCCTGCCGTCGTCGGCGAGAAGCCGACGTCGACGGTGCAGGTGCCGCCGCCGCCCAGCGTCGTGCAGCCGTTGCTGACGACCGAGAACTGGTTGGCGTTGACGCCGGCGATCGTTGCACCGGTGACGGTCACGACGCCGCCGCCCGTGTTGGTGACGGTAATCGTGCGCGGAGCCGGGCCGGTGTTCACGGTCAGGAGCCCGAACGCGATGTTCGCCGCCGAGACCGCGGCTGCCGGCGGAGTGGCCGGGCCGAGCGTCGAGACGAGCACGTCAGCCGGGACGGTGTCGAGGCAGGTCTTGGTCGCCTTGTCGAAGTTGTTGCAGAAGCGCATCACCTCGATGTTCCAGAGGGTGTCGACACCGTCGGTGCCGGCTCCGTTGTCGACCGTCACGCTGCCGTTCGCGTTCTTCGTGATGGTGTAGGCCGACTGCGGGTTGCGGAAGACCGCCGTATCGACGTCGGTCGGCAACGCGCCCGTCGTGCTGAGAGCGCGCGCCCCTTCCAGCTGGGCGGGATCGACGAGGCCGGCGAACACGGCCTGCTGCAGCGTCATCGCCGGCGTGATGCCGGGTCCGAAGTTGCCGGTGAGGGGCTTGCCCTCCATCAGGTCGGTGCTGCCGATCTCTGCACCGGCCGGGCCGGAGTCGTCGGCGTTGACGCTCGCATGGACGGCGATCCGGACGCTCAGCGAGCGGTCGCCGTCGATGATGTCGTTCGCGCCGCGACCCGTGATGGTGTCGCTTCCGCCGCCACCGAGGAGGATGTCGCCATCGCCCCAGACGTTGCCGGTGAGCGGGCAGACGCCGGCCGCCGAGAGCGCCGCAACGCTCGCGGACGTCGTCGTCAGCATGGCCGGGGTGACGAGCTGGTTCAGGCCGGCGATCCGGTCGATGCCGGCCTGGTCGACTGCGTCGCAGCCCGTGAAGCCGGCTCCGCCGATGGTGGCCGGAGCGAGCTCGGTGCCCTTGATCACGTCATTGAACCGGGAGCCCGAGTCAGCCTCGGTCTCCTGCCAGCGATCGCGGTTGACGACGATCTGGATCGGCACGCCGACCAGGTTGTTGTTGATCTCCATGTCGTCGTCGGCACCCACCGTGTCGTACTGGTGGAAGGCCCAGTCGAACCCGCCCGCACCGGCATTCCGGTCGATGGCCGCGTTCTGCGACATCACGTCGTCGCCGCCCTCGGCGTCGTAGTCGTTCTCACCGGGCTGGCCGATGAAGATGTCGTTGCCGGGCTTGGACTCGGCCGGGTCGTCGAAGAACGGCGCGCCGTGGTCTCCCTGCAGGAGATCCTGGCCCGTACCGCCCTCGATCCAGTCGTCGCCGCCGTCACCGAACACGACGTCGGCACCCTGGCCGGCGATCACGAAGTCGTTCCCTTCGCCGGCGAACGTCTCGTTGTCGTTCGAGCCGCCGTTGATGAAGTCGACGCCCTCGTTGCCCATCGAGATGTCATCACCCGGTCCGCCGTCGATGGCGTCGTTGCCGGGTCCGCCCTTGGGCACGTCGGCGCCGTCCAGGTCGGTGATGATGTCGTTGCCGAAGCCACCGAGCGCGACGTCGTCGCCGCCGTTGCCCTCGATGCGATCGTTGCCTAGGCCACCCCAGAAGGTGTCGTTGTCGTTGCCGCCGAAGATCCGGTCGACGCCGTCGGTGCCCTCATAGACCGCCTGGCCGTTGATGCCGGGCGGGTCGACGGTGTTGGTCTGCTTGTACTTGATCGTGCCGTCCGGCAGGCGGAGCAGCAGCTGGTTCTCGTTGCAGTCGGTCGTGGCCGGATCGTCCGCGACGACCGAGCCGTTGGCCGCGTATCCGGCCGGGGTGCCGGCCAGGTTGGCGAGCTGGAACTTGCAGTCCGCCGTGCCGAAGGCGTCGGCCTTCAGGGTGTTCGTGCCGTCGGTGTTGCGCTGGATCATCTCGGAGAACGAGTTGCCCTCGAGCTGCGTGCGCAGGTTCATGCCCGGCGTGCGGTTCAGGTAGTAGAGCCGGTCGAAGTCCTGCAGCTTCTCGAGCTGGTTCTGGAACACGTAGTTGAACGTGGAGCCGAGGAGACCGCCGAACAGGTTGGTCACCTCGGCCAGGCCGCCGACCCACAGGTCGACGTTGTCGAGGCCGGTGGTGGTGACGCCGTTCGCGTCGTTGGCCCACGTGCCGTTGCTGAACATGAAGTCAGCGGCGTCGGCAGGGATCGCGGGATCACCCGGGTTGGCCGGATCCACGATCAGCTTGGCCGCAGCGCGCTTGCCGGCCAGGGTCGTCTCGGCGACGACCGACGGGTGCAGGCCGAAGGCGGCCACGAAGTTGATCAACGACTCGGGATGCTTGAGGTGCTGACCGAACTCCGCCCAGCTGCCGTACGGCGCGAGCTGGCCGTCGTTGGTCTCGGCGTACAGCTGGCGCCGCACGTCGTTCAGCGGCGGGATGCCCTCACTGCGGGCCCGAGTCATGTTCAGGACCGGCAGGTCGAGCGGCAGACCGAGCAGGTTGTTGCGGAGCGTCTCGGTGACGAACTCGTCGAGCTCGTTGCCCGTCTGGTCGGCCGAGCCCATCACCACTGCGCCCGCCGCCTGCCTGGCGGTGAGCGTGCCGAACGCGTGCCCGTTGAAGAACTCGGGCGGGTTCAGGAACGCGGTCAGGAGCGGCAACGAGTTGTCGGTGCCGTCCGGGTTCGTGCGCGCCACGTCCTCGTCGAGCATCGAGTGGCCGAAGCGGTAGACGGCGTGGGCGAACTCGGCCTCGACGGCCGCGTTGACGTCCGGGTTGTAGACGTGGAAGGGCCGGACGGCGGGCTGCATCTTGCGGGCGAACTCCTCGAACACGAGATGCTGGTACTCCATCTCGGTCACGAACCGGGCAGCCTGGAACAGGCGTCCGCCGAAGCCGAAGCTGACGTCGTGGCTCGGCGTGCCGAACGGGTGCGGAGCCTGATAGGCGGCCTTGAGCGCCGCATTGGCGGGCTGGTTCAGCGTGTTCGTGATGTCATCAACGAGCCGGTCGTGCTCGGAGTGGAACACCTGATGGATGGTCGAGAGCGCGATGTTCTCGTTGCAGCGACCGTCACCGCACGAGAAGTGCGCGTTCAGCATCTCGTCGTCGTAGGTGCCTGCCGGCTGCGCCGCGAAGTCGGCCGACGGCGTGTTGTCGGCGTCCGGGGTCGGAGGCACCGGCGGAGTGGCCGGGTTGTGATCGGTGTCCTGGGGGCTCGGATCGGCGTTGTGCGCGATGTCCGTCAGGAACGGCGAGTCGAAGTACCTGACATCGGCGGGAACCGGCACGGGGCTCGCCAGGTTCCCCTCGACGAGACCGTGGCCGGTCACGTACTGCGGCAGGCCGCGATCCGGGCCTCCGATGTAGTTGCCGTACGGATCGACGGCGAGCATCGGGATGTTCGTGACGTCACCGTCCACCAGCAGCAGGCCGAGCTTCTCGGCGGCCTGCTTCTTGACGGCGGCCCAGGTGGACATGCCTTCGGTCCCGTCGGGAGACCCGGCATAGGTCTGGCCAGCCGGGAGGCCGGCGAGCAGCGTGCCGGTCGACTCTGGCACGTTCGCCGTGGTGGCCGGGTTCGCGGCGGTCGGGGTGTGTGGCCGGATCGCCATCGCGTAGTCGCGCAGGAACACCTGATGCGAGGGGTGCGAGGTGTAGGTCTGACTCTGGTCGACCCACGGCGTATCGGTGTTGTTCGCGTCCTGAATGTCGTCGGCGGTGCCGAGAACGCCGTCCGGGCCGGGCTGGTTCTGGCCGCGCGTCAGAACCATGAAGCGCTGGCTGGCCGGCAGGTCGTCGGCATTGCCAAGGATGTGGTCAGGGCCGGCGATCAGCGGGTCGTCCGCATTCAGCGGCACAAACACGGTGCCGCCGCTCTTGACGGTCTGGTCGACGCCATGGTCGAAGAACTGGCCGAAGAACGTGAACAGCGAGTTGTACGGCGGCGACAGGCCGACGTCGGTCGTCACGTTCGGAATGAACAGCGTCTGGTGCGCCGGCACGCAGCCGGCCGGAAGACCATCCGTGCCGCCGGGAGTGGCCGGCTCGGTCGTGCACGGGAAGGTGACGGGATTGGGTCCCGTGCCCTGCGCGCGAACCGGGAAACCGGCTGCCGCGATCGCCGCCGGGTTGGTCGAGGTCTGGTCGACGATCAGGTTCGAGATCACGCGGGGCTGGGTGTCATAGACGACGTTGCCGCCCAGCTTCTGTGCATAGGAGCTGCTCGCGCTGCCGGGATCGCCAGGGCCGAAGAATCCCTGCGGACGACCCTCCGCCGCGCGGAAGCTCGGCGTCGTCAGCCGCAGGAACGGCTGATCGGCCGCAGCGAACTTGTCGCGACCGGGAATGAGATCGTTGCACGAGCCGTCGACGGTGCGCAGGCCGTACGACGAGAGGCGGTCCGGGATCTGATCCGCGCCGGGACCGACCAGTGCCTGACAGTCCTCGGGGTCGGCCGGGTCGACCGGCGACTTCGCCACGAATGCGGCGGAGTGACGCTCCGAAATCTTGATCTGCTTGAGAATGAACGACAGGTCACCGGCGGTAACCACAAACCCGTTGCCGACCGGACCAGGCGCGGCGGCGGCCGGTGCGGTGCGATCGATCGCAGCGCCGGCGGGCAGCATCGCTGCGCCTGCGCACGCGAGGACGCCGACAAGCGTCAGCGTCCGGGGCCGGGCCAGGTGGCTCAGCAGACGACGGTGCCGGGACATGCGGCCGTCGTCAGGGGGAGAACGGTGCATCTGGTGCTTCCTTCTCGGAGCGGGTACCGACGGAGGGGCGTCAGCCGGTTGCACAGGAGTGCGCGACCACCTTCCGCTGAAAACCCTTCAAAATTCTTCGGAAATCCTGTGAAAAGTTGCTCCACAAGAGATTTGCGGCGTCCTTTGGGGAATCTTTTGGCTTCCGTGAACGGGCCTCGCCCCCCCCGGTCACCGACCTGAGCCGGGAGCGGCGATTCGGCCTGTCCGGAAGCGGGCTCGCGCCGCGGCGGGCCGACGCCTGCTGCCTCTGACCGGGAGGGAGGATCGGGTCGCCGGTATCCTGCCGGTCGCCGGCTGACGCCCCGCTGCGACCTCGAGGAGCCACCGCCCCGTGACCATCGCCCCGTCCGCACGTCCCTTCGACGCCGTCGTCGTCGGTGCCGGCATCGCCGGGATCTTCCAGCTGTACCGCCTCCGCGAGCTCGGCTTCCGGGTGCGGGTGATCGAAGCCGGCGGCGACGTCGGCGGCACCTGGTTCTGGAACCGCTATCCGGGCGCCCGCTGCGACGTCGAGAGCATGGTGTACTCGTACTCCTGGTGCGACGAGCTGCAGCAGCAGTGGAGCTGGAGCGAGCGCTACGCGCCGCAGCCGGAGATCCTCCGGTACCTCCAGCACGTCGCCGACCGCTTCCGGCTGCGCCCTGACATCCAGTTCGAGACGCGCGTCACGGCCGCCACGTTCGACGAGGCCACCAGCCGCTGGATGGTCGAGACCGACGACGGCGAGACGCTCGATACCGCGTTCCTGATCATGGCCACCGGTTGCCTGTCGGTGCCGCGACGGCCCGACATCGACGGCCTCGAGCGGTTTCGGGGGGACGTCTACCAGACGGCTCTGTGGCCGCACGAGCACGTGGACTTCACCGGCCTCCGGGTGGGCGTGCTCGGCACCGGCTCGTCCGGGGTGCAGGTGATCCCCGAGATCGCAGCGCACGCATCGCAGCTGACGGTCTTCCAGCGGACACCGGCGTTCAGCGTGCCGAGCTGGAACGGACCGCTCGATCCCGGCGTCGAGCGCGACATCAAGACGCACTACGACGAGCGTCGCCGCCTGGCGCGCGAGACCGGTGGCGGCAACCCGTGGCACGAGCGGCCGATCAGCGTGTTCTCGGCGACACCCGAGGAGCGGGACGAGGAGTTCGAGGCGCGGTACCGCGTCGGCGGCTTCTTCCTGCACTCCGCGTACAACGACCTGTTCACCGATACCGCGGCGAACGAGCTGATCTCCGAGTTCGTGCGCGGCAAGATCCGCGGCCGCGTGAACGATCCGGCCCTGGCCGAGGAGCTGTGCCCCTACGAGTACCCGCTGGCGACGAAGCGGATGTGCATCGACATCTCCTACTACGAGACGTTCAACCGCGCGAACGTCCGGCTCGTGAACCTCAAGCGGACGCCGATCGATGAGGTGGCCGCGAACGGCATCCGCGCCGGCGGTGAGCTGATCGAGCTCGACGCGCTCGTGCTCGCGACAGGGTTCGACGCCATGACCGGCGCGCTGGAGCGGGTCGACATCCGCGGCCGCGACGGCCAGTCGCTCCGCGACAAGTGGGCACACGGTCCGCGCACGTACCTCGGGCTCGCGCACGCCGGGTTCCCGAACCTGTTCACGATCACGGGCCCGAGCAGCCCGTCCGTGCTGAGCAACGTGATGGTGTCCATCGAGCAGCACGTCGAGCTGGTCGCCGAGGCCCTGCGCCACCTCCGGGAGCACGACCTCGTTTCGATCGAGCCGACGGCGGAGGCCGAGGACGCGTGGGTCGCGCACCACCGGGCGCTCGGTGACGCGTCCCTCTACCCGCGTGCGAACTCGTGGTACATGGGCGCGAACGTGCCCGGCAAGCCCCGCGTGCTGCTGCCGTACGTCGGTGGCGTCGGCCGATACCGCATGATCTGCGAGCGGGTCGTGGAGCGGGGCTGGGAGGGCTTCGCGCTACGCGGGACGGGCGGGCGCGAGCTTGCGGTGGTCCCAGCTGGCGGTTTCGCGGACGACGAAGGCGAGCGCGACGCGCTTTGAGGCCTGCCGCACGAGCGACGCCGCCTCGGCAGCGTCCGGCTCGCGGCCGTGGTAGCGCACGAACACGTCGCGCTCGACCTGCTCCACCACAGAAGCGTCACGGTCGATCTTGACCTCAGCCTTCAGCATCACGCCGCGCAACTGATCGTACGTCTCCCCCGCCTCGGCCTGCAGCGTGCACCGCGGATCGCGCTCGAGGTTGCGTACCTTCTGCGACGCACCATACGTCGTGGCCCAGGGCACGCCGCCCCGCAGCACGTACCACAGCGGCATCAGGTGCGGCCAGCCGTCGCGCCCGACCGTCGCGAGCACCAGCACGCGCTCCCCGGCGAGGAAGACCTCGACCTCGCCGGCCGACATCGCGATCTCGCCCCGGCGGCTCACGGCCGCATCCGCGTGGCGCGCCAGCCCTGCCGGGCGACCGGCGGGCCGGGATCAGCGCAGACCTCGGCGGACAGCGCGACCAGGCGGCGCCTCCCGTCCGGCAGATCGAGGGCCGCTCGCAGTTCCACGACCGGAAGATACCCGCCCGTGGGCGCGGACGGCACGTCGTCCTGCGGTTGCCTGCGACCCCGCGCCGCGGCACAGTCCCGGGAGCTTCGCCCTGACCCCGCGGCTCGGTCGCCGAGCTGGCCCGCGAGATCGTGGAAGGCCGCGCCGCCCCCCCCGCTAGGCCCCGCTCGAGCGTCCGTCCACGATGGCCGGCTGCCTGTGGCACAACGCGCGGGCTTCCCTACGCTCGGCGCGCGCTCCCAGCCCCGTTCGCGATCCGCGCGTCTTCCGCGCGCGAGAGCGTCCCGTGTCACGGCTCGATCAGACGGTGGCGGATCGCATAGCGGGCCAGCTCGACACGGTTGCGCAAGTGCAGCTTCGCGAGCAGGTTCTCGCGGTGGCGATCGACGGTGCGCGGGCTGATCACGAGAATCTGCGCGATCTCCTGCGTCGTGTGCCCCTCCGCGATCAGCGCCAGGACCTCCGACTCCCGGTCGGACAGCTGGCGGTCGAGCATCTCGTCGGGACGGGCGTACCGCAGCAGCAGGTGCTGCGCGTCGGAGTACAGGAACGTCTCGCCGCGCATGACCGCGCGACACGCGTCGATGAGATCGCGGTCGGCGGCCGACTTGACGACGTACCCGCCGGCGCCCGCCCGGAGCGCCTCGAGGAAGAACTGCTCGTCGCGGTGCATCGAGAGCATCAGGACCCGCATCTGCGGTCGCCGTTGCACGAGCTCGCGGGCCGCCTGCAGACCACCCATGCGCGGCATCGACACGTCCAGCACTGCGAGATCGCACTCCACCCGGAAGGCCTCCTCGATGGCGCTGACCCCGTCGTCGGCTTCTGCCACGACGGTCAGGTCCGGCTCCGCGTCGAGCACGAGCCGAAGCCCGCGGCGGACGACGGCATGGTCGTCGGCGAGCAGGATCCGCGTCGGCCCGGCCGGCCGGGCGTCAGGAACCGTCACGTGATGCACCTCCCTGGGGCACGCGCAGCTCGACCGCCGTGCCACCCACCGCCGGCGTGCTGAACCGCAGCCGTCCGCCGATCATCGCGGCTCGCTCGCGCATGCCCCGGATGCCGGCCCCGGACATCGCGTCGCCGAGCCCGGCACCGTCATCGGTCACGCGGAGCACGACGGCCCCATCGTCGCGCCGCAGCTCGATCGCGACCCGCGAGCACGCGCCGTGCCGCAGCGAGTTGGTGAGCGCCTCCTGCGCGACGCGGTACAGGACCAGCTCGGCGTCCGGATCAGCCACGTGCAGGGCGCCGTCGACGCGCGTCTCGACCACGATGCCGGTGCGGCGCTCCGAGTCGGCGGCGAGGGACTGCAGGGCGCTCGCGAGACCGAGGTCGTCGAAGGTCGCGGGCCGCAGCCGGGCCGTGATCTCGCTGAGCGTGTCGAGGCTTTCGCGAGCCAGGGCCTGGGCATCGTCCAGCGCCTCGACGAGCACGACGCCGCCCTCCCGCACGCGGTTCAGCTCGAGCACGGCGGCGGTCAGGTTCTGACCGATCTCGTCGTGCAGCTCCTGCGCGACGCGCCGCCGCTCCGCCTCCTGGGCGACCAGCACGCGGCGCATGCTGTGCCGCCGCTCGTGCTCCAGCCGGTCGAGCATCAGGTTGAACCGGGTGATCACCGACGCCACCTCGACCGGCCCGTGTGCCGGCGTCCGGACGCCGGGCTCGACGACGTCGATCACGAGCATCAGCTCCATCAGGCGTCGCAACGGCCGCAGGCTGAGGCGCAGCAGCACGGCGTTCGCGACGATGGTCAGAGCGAGCCCGGTCAGCAGCACGATGACCTCGAACCGCGTGACGTTGCGGCTGACCGTGATCGGCGTGAAGATCAGCGCGGCGACGGCAGCCGTCAGGATCGCGGCATTGACGGCGAGCAGCCTTGCGAACAGGCTGATCTCGCCGGTTCCGCGTGGGAGCCGGACCCGCCGGTCGGTCGTGGTGTCGTGGTGGCGGTGATCGGTCACCGGCACCGCGAGTCTACCGTGCGTCCGGGCCGCCAGAACCGCCCTCCGGGCGTCGTGGGGGTTTTCGCCCATCCTCGGCCGGAACGGTTCTCTCGCGACCTCCGGCGTGCTTACATCGGTACACGGACACCGGCTCGGTGTCCGTTCCCCCACCCTACCGAGGAGGCCACGATGGACGTTGCTTCGATGATCGAGCGGGGGCGAACGCTGCTCGACCAGGGTGATCTGAAGAAGGCTGCCACCGAGCTCACGGACGCGGCGATCGCGACGCGCGACGTCAGCCAGGCCCGCGAGATCCGCCAGCTCGCCGACCGCGGGCTGGAGCTCTCGGGACGGTTCGGCAAGGCCCGGTGGAAGGAAGTCGGACGTCTCGCCGAGCTCCGGCTGACCCACTCGCGCGTCTAGCGGCGCACACCCTACCCGGCGTCCGGGCGGCCACACCCTGACGCAGGGCGGCGATCGTCTCCCGAGCGATGCCGACCGGCCGGCCTCTCCCTCCCCGCTTTGGAGAGGCCGGCGCTGGCCTGGAACACCTCAGAGCTCCGCGGGCAGCGGTGGACACCGGTCGGACGCCAGCGAACGGGCGCACCACTCGCGCACGGCAGCAATGTCCAACCCCTCGTACGCCGGCTCGTACGCCACCAGCCGCCGCCGCGCCTTCTCCAGTTGACGCGTCCGGCCGACCGCGTTCCCGCGCTGTTCCTGGTAGGTCGCGACCGCGACGTGGACGAGTCCCTGGTACAGATCGCGCTCGTGCGGGGCCGCCACCCGCCACCGTTCTTCGAGCAGCTCGTGCGCGGCAAAACCGTCGCCGGCCCGCACCAGCGCTAGTGCGGACCGGATCGCGACGAAGTCAGCCATTCCTCAACTCTCGCGTAAGACTTGAGATCAGTAGACCTCGAAGTACTCGCTGTGCTCCCAGTCGGTGACATGTGCCAGGAACCGCGAGATCTCGAACTCCTTCAAGCGCGTGAAGTAGTCGACGAAGGGCTCGCCGAAGGCCTGCGTGAAGAACGGATCGGCCTTCAGGGCGGCGACGGCGTCCATCAGGCTGACCGGCAGCGGCGTCTTGCCCGGCGTGAGGTAGGGCTCCTCGACCGGATCACCGGGATCGAGGTTGCGGCGGATGCCGTCGACGCCGGAAGCGATCTGCGAGGCGAGCAGCAGGTACGGGTTCGCCGCCGGATCGCCGACGCGGTTCTCGACGTGCGCCGCGGGCGAGCCCGGCTCGCCGATCACGCGCAGCAGCGCGCCACGGTTCTCGATCGCCCACACGACGCGGTCGGGCGCGAACGAGTCGGGCCGGTAGCGCTTGTAGCCGTTGATGGTCGGCGTCGTGAACACCGAGGCCTCCACCGCGTGCTCGAGCAGGCCCGCGACCCACTGCATGCCGACGTCGGTCAGCCGCCGCTCGCCCTTCGGGTCGGTGAACGCGTTCCCGCCGGCACCGACCGGCGCCAGCGACTGGTGGACGTGCCAGCCGCTCGCGAAGTAGTCGGGGAACGCCGGCCGCGCCATGAAGGTGGCGTGAAACCCGAGCCGCCGGCAGACCTGCTTGATCGCGCTCCGGAACAGCAGGGCGTGGTCGGCCGCCTGCATGCCGTTCTCCGGCGCGAAGGTGAACTCGATCTGGCCCGCCCCCCACTCGTCCTCGATCGTGAGGAGCGGCAGCCCGAGCTTCTCGGTGTTCTCCTGGAGCACCCACAGCAGGTCGTGGATCTCGTCGTTGCGGTTCTCGGTCAGGTACTGGAAGCCGTGCGCGAGGCCGTTCACCGTCGGTGGCTCCGGCGGGTAGCCGCACTGCTCCGGGGCCAGGTTCGGATCGAGCATCCGGAACACGTAGAACTCGATCTCGAGGCCGGCCACGAAGTCGTAGCCGAGGGTCGCGAGGTCGTCCATCTGCCGGCGCAGCACGCCGCGCGTCGAGAACGGGTGCTCGCGACCGTTCTGGAAGTACGCGTCCGAGAGGATCCAGCCGGTCTTCTCCACCCACGGCAGCAGCCGGAACGTCGTCGGGTCCGGCACCAGGATGCCGTCCGGCAGCCCCGTCAGCTCGGGCACGCCGACGAAGTTGCCGGCGCCGAACGGCGGCACGATCGGGTGGTTGGTCGTGTCGAAGATCGACGTGACGAACTGGAAGTCCTTGCCGTCCTCGAGGCTCGACAGGAACTCCGTCGCGGTCAGCGTCTTGCCGCGCAGGATGCCGTGCTGGTCGCCCCAGCTGATCCGGATCTGCCGGAGGTCGTGCTTCTTGACCTCGGCCCTGACGCGGTCGGCAGCCTCGCGCTGCTCGTCCGTCCACAACCCGTGCCGCTCTATGAAGCGCTGGTCACGCCGCTTGCCCGCCGTCTTGGCCACGTTCGGAGTCCTCCCTCGACGCCGGCGCTGGCGGCCGGTGAAGAGGCAAGCCGACCATCCGGCGGGGCCGAAGTCAAGGCGCCGGAGTGTGGCGCTACGCGGTGACGCGCCGCAGGTGGTGCAGCTTGTTGGCGCAGCGAGCGCGGCACCTTCTCCGGCTCGGCCGGCATCGGGTGGCTGCGCGCGCGAGCTGCTGCGCGACGTCAGGTACCGGCGGAGTGCTACCGTCGGCGGCGTGCCGGCGCTCCGTGTCGTGATTGCGGACGACTCGCTGCTGATCCGCGAGGGTGTGGCGCGCGTCCTGGACGATGCCGGTCTCGACGTGGTCGGCCGGGCCGGTGACGCCGACGAGCTGATGCGGGTCATCGCCGCCGAGCGGCCGGACGTTGCGGTGATCGATATCCGGATGCCGCCCACGCACACCGACGAGGGCGTCCGCGCGGCGCGCGAGGTCCGCCGCCGCTGGCCCGCGGTCGGCGTGCTGGTGCTGTCGCAGTACGCGGAGCCGGAGTACGTCGCCGAGCTGCTGGAGGACGGCGCGAGCGGCATCGGCTACCTGCTGAAGGACCGCATCGCCGACGTGGCCGACTTCGGGGCCGCGGTGCGGCGCGTGGCGGGCGGCGGGTCGGCGCTGGATCCGGCCGTCGTCGAGCTGATCGTGACCCGGGCTGCGAGGAGCGAACGGCCGGCCGCAGCGCCGGTCGACATGGAGCGGGTGATGCTCGAGCACGCCGTCGCGTGGGCGCGCGAGCACCAGACCGGGGTCGCGCGCGAGGTCGGATCGGAGTTCATCGCAGTGCTGCCGGACGGCCGCCACTCGCGCCACGCGCGGTTTCACGAGGCGCTCGCCTGGCTGGAGTCACACGGCTCGAACGCCGCCTGACGCTACTCCGGCTCGAGCGCCCAGTGCGCAGGTGCGCGCCAGAGCGACGACAGGATCAGCTCGCGCAGCAGGATGAACTCCTTCGGCAGCTTGTCGTAGAGCCGGATGAACAGGCGGTCGTGGCTCGAGATCTCCTCCTGCCACACGTCGCGCTCGATGCTCATCACCTCGTCGAACCGGCGCTTCGAGAAGTCGAGGCCGCGCCAGTCGAGGTCCTCGTACCTCGGCACCCAGCCAAGCGGGCTCTCGATCGACTGCGCGGTGCCGCGGGCGCGCTCCACGATCCACCGCAGGACGCGCATGTTCTCGCCGTAGCCCGGCCACAGGAACCTGCCGTCCTCGTCCTTGCGGAACCAGTTCACCGAGAAGATGCGCGGCGGGTTCGGCAGCTGCCGGCCGAAGTTCAGCCAGTGCGTGAAGTAATCGGCCATGTGGTAGCCGCAGAACGGCAGCATCGCGAACGGGTCGCGCCGCACCTCGCCCGTCGCGTTGGCCATCGCGGCGGTGGTCTCCGACCCCATCGTCGCGGCCAGGTACACGCCGTAGTTCCAGTTGAACGCCTGGTAGACGAGCGGCACGGTGCGCGAGCGGCGGCCACCGAACACGAGCGCCGCGATCGGCACGCCCTGCGGGTCGTCGAATCCCGGGTCGATCGACGGCACCTGGCTGAGCGGCACCGTGAAGCGCGCGTTCGGGTGCGCGGCCGGCCGGCCGGCATCCGGCGTCCAGTCGTTGCCGCGCCAGTCGATCAGGTGCGCGGGCGGCTCGTCCGTCATGCCCTCCCACCACACGTCGCCGTCGTCGGTCAGCGCAACGTTCGTGAAGATCGTGTTCCGCTCGATCGCCGCCATCGCGTTCGGGTTGGTCTTGTAGCCGGTGCCCGGCGCGACGCCGAACATGCCGTTCTCGGGGTTGATCGCGTACAGGCGGCCGTCCTCGCCCGGCTTGATCCAGGCGATGTCGTCGCCGACGGTCGTCACCTTCCAGCCGTCCTCGGAGAAGCTGTCAGGCGGGATCAGCATCGCGAAGTTGGTCTTGCCGCACGCGCTCGGGAACGCGGCGGCCACGTACGAGCGGCGTCCGTCCGGCGACTCCACGCCGAGGATCAGCATGTGCTCGGCGAGCCAGCCCTCGTCGCGCGCGAGCACG
>JBBQFB010000072.1:0-17559 GCA_038321545.1 Gaiellales bacterium | reverse complement strand
ATCGGCAAACGCGCCGGCCTGCCGGTCTGGCGCCTGCTCGGCGTGACGATGGCGACGATGCCCCGGACCTCGTACACGATCGGCATCGACACCGTGGAAGGCACGGCCGACAAGACGCGGCGCGCGCAGCGCTACGGCGTCCTCAAGATCAAGGTCGGCGGCGCCGACGACCTGGCCCGCATCGAGGTGATCCGCGAGCACTCGCCGGCGACGCTCCGCATCGACGGCAACGAAGGGTGGACGCTCGAGACGGCCCGCGAGCTGATGCCGGCCCTCGTCGAGCTCGGCATCGAGTTCGTCGAGCAGCCGTTCCCGGCCGAGGACCTCGACAGCTACCGCGCGCTGCGGGAGCTGCGCCAGCGGATTCCGGTGGTGATCGACGAGGGCTGTAAGAACCTGGCCAGCGTGGCGCCGATCGCGACCTACGCGGACGGCATCAACATCAAGATCTCCAAGTGCGGCGGCATCCGCGAGGCGGTGCGCATGACCCACGCGGCGCGGGCGCTCGGTCTGGGCGTCATGCTCGGCTGCATGATCGAGTCGGAGCTCGGGATCGGCCAGGCGCTGCAGCTCGCGCCGCTCGTCGACTGGGTAGACCTGGACGGCCACCTCCTGATCAAGGACGGCCCGTTCCGCGGCCTCGGATTCGAGGACGGGCGGGTCGTGCTCTCCGACGCGCCCGGCATCGGCGTGGAGCCGGCATGAGCGAGCGCCTCGCCATCTACGCCGAGGGCCAGTTCGAGACTCTCAACGGCAAGACCGGCCACGGCGTGATCCGCTATGCGCCGCGGGAGATCGTCGCGGTGATCGACTCCGTCAGCGCCGGTCGCCGCGCCGACGAGGTCGTGCCGTACTGCGCGCGTCCGGTGCCGATCGTGGCGACGGTCGCCGAGGCGGCCGAGCTTGGCGCCAACCGGCTCCTGATCGGCGTCGCGCCCGACGGCGGCAGGCTGTCGCCGGAGTGGCGCGTGGCGCTCGGCGAGGCGATGGCCCTCGGGCTCGACATCGAGGCGGGCCTGCACAGCGTGCTCACCGACGACCCCGAGCTGGTCGCGCTCGCGGCGCAGCACGGCCGCCGCCTGATCGACCTGCGCGTCGGGCCGTCCGACCTCGACACGCCCGACGGGCCCTACGCGCGCGACCCGTCGCTGCGCGTGATCCAATCGGTCGGCTCGGACTGCGCGATCGGCAAGATGACCGTCACGCTCGAGCTCGACAAGGCCGCGCGCGAGCGCGGCGAGCGCAGCGTCTTCGTCGCCACCGGCCAGACCGGCATCGCGATCTCCGGGTGGGGCATCGCGGTCGACCACGTGATCTCCGACTACATCGCGGGCGCCGCCGAACGGCTCGTGCACCAGGGCGCCGAGTACGGCGACCTGCTGTTCGTCGAGGGGCAGGGCTCGCTCTACCACCCCGGCTACTCCGGCGTCACGCTGGGGCTGCTGCACGGCGCGGCGCCCGACGTGCTGCTGCTCTGCCACATGGCCGGCCAGACGGTGATCCACTCCTACGAGACGGTCAAGATCCCGCCGTTGTCGCAGGTCGTGGCGTACTACGAGGCGGCGTGCGCACCGGTGCGGCCGGCCCGCGTGGCCGCGATCGCGCTGAACACGAAGGAGATCGCCGACGACGCCGATGCGAAGGCGGCGATCGCGGCGGCGGCTGACGAGACCGGGCTGGTCGTGGACGATCCCGTGCGCTTCGGTGCCGACCGGCTGCTGGACGCCGTGCTGGCCGCGTTCGGCCGGTGAGCGACCCCCGGCCGGAACGTCTCGCCCGGCTGCTCGGCGGGCGCATGCTCGGCCTTGCCGAGGGACACAGCGTGGTGATCGAGGCGCCGCCCGTCGCCGCGCCGCTGGTCGAGGCGCTCACCGCGTACGCGGGCAGGCGTGGGGCACACGTTGCGTGGCTCGCGATCGGCGGCGGGTACGAGCGTGCCGTGCTCGGCTCGGCCGGTGTCGAAACGCTGGCGCGGGAGCACCGGCTGCACAGCGCGCTGATGGGCACCGCCGACGCGATCGTCGGCATCGACGCGGCCCAGGACGCGACCGGGCTCGACGGCATTCCCGCCGAGCGCTACGCGGCGTGGGCGCGGGGCCGCAAGCCGGGCGGTGAGATCCGGCACCGTCGCCACCTGGAGGGCGATATGCAGTGGGCGGTGGTCGGCTTTCCGTGCCCCGTGCACGCGGCCGACGCCGGCATGGAACTCGACGTCTACGCCGACCTCGTGTACGCGGCGGCGTTCTGCGATCGGGAGGGAGCCGAGGAACGCTGGGATCGCCAGGCCGAGGCGCAGGTGCGCCTGGTCGAGCGGCTCGCGGCGGGTCGCGAGCTGCGAATCCTGGCGCCCGGCACCGACCTCACGCTGCGCGTCGAGGGCCGCGCGTGGGGCAGCTCGGCTGCCGTCACGAACATTCCGGACGGCGAGGTGTTCACCGGCCCGCACGAGGACTCTGCCGACGGCGTCGTCACGTTCCCGTTCCCCGCGCATCATGCTGGGCGCCGGATCGACGGCGTCCGCCTCGCGTTCGAGCGCGGGCTGGTCGTCGAGGCGCACGCCGACGACGGGCAGGACGTGCTCGACGCGGCGCTCGCCACCGACGCCGGCGCCCGTCGGCTGGGCGAGGTCGGGATCGGCACCAACTACGCGCTGCCGCGGTTCACCGGGCGCACCCTGCTCGACGAGAAGATCGGCGGCACCGTGCACCTCGCGCTCGGATCGAGCTATCCCGAGACCGGTGGCAGCAACGTCTCGGCGCTGCACTGGGACCTGGTCTGCGACCTCCGCGGCGGCGGCGAGTTGCTGCTGGACGGGCAGGCGATCCAGCGGGACGGCGTGTTCGTATCGGAGCTCGGCCTGGGTCTATGACCTTGCGGCTTGGCAGCCACGTGTTCACACCGGGCGTGCGGACGCTGGTGATGGGCATCGTCAACAACACGCCCGACTCGTTCTACGATGGCGGGCGGCACTTCGGCGCTGACGCGGCCACGGCGCACGGGCGGACGCTGCTCGCGGACGGAGCCGACGTGCTCGACGTCGGCGGCCAGACGGGGCAGATGGGCGCCGAGATCGCCGTCGCCGATGAGATCGAGCGCGTGGTGCCGGTGATCGAGCGCCTGTTCGAGGCGTGCGTCTCGGTCGACACGTACCGCGCTCCCGTGGCGGCTGCGGCTCTGGCTGCCGGCGCCTCGTTCGTGAACGACTCCACCGGCGGCTTCGACCGGGACCTGGCGGGCGTCGTCGCCGATGCCGATGCCGGGCTCGTCATCACCCACTACCGCGGGCGGCCGCGCTCGAACCCGTCCCGTTCGTACGAGGGGACGGTCGACGACGTGCTGCGCGAGCTGGAGGCACAGGTCGCGCACGCGACCGGTGCGGGCGTGGGGGAGGACGCGATCCTCGTCGACCCCGGCTTCGGGTTCGGCAAGTCGACCCGGCTCGACCTGATCCTCCTGCGCGACCTGGGCCGCGTGATGGCGCTCGGTTTTCCCGTGCTGGTGGCGTGCTCGCACAAGGAGTTCACGGCCGACGCGACCGGCGCCGAGGAGCACGACCTGGCGCCCACCATCGCCGCTGCGGTGATCGCGAGCCACGCGGGCGCGGCGATGCTGCGGCTGCACGACGTGGCGGCGTGCCGGCCCGCTGTCGCGCTGGCCGATGCAGTCCGCAACGTCGGCGGCTGCTGATGCGGATCGCCGTCGTGTCGGACACGCACCTGCCGCGCGGGCAGCGTCAGCTGCCGCCGCGCCTGGTCGAGGAGGCTGCCGCAGCCGATCTGATCCTCCACGCCGGCGACTTCTCGGCGATGTCGGTGCTGGTCGAGCTCGAGCTGCTCGGAACGGTCGCGGCGGTGCTCGGCAACTGCGACGACGACGATCTGGCCGCGCTGCTACCGGTCGAGCGAATCGTCGAGACGAGCGGTGTGCGGATCGGGATGGTGCATGACTCCGGTCCGTCGAAGGGACGCGGCCGGCGGCTGCGCGCGCGGTTTCCCGCCTGTGGGGCGGTGGTGTTCGGTCACTCGCACCAGCCGCTGATCGAGCAGCACGGCGACCTGCTGCTGCTCAATCCCGGCTCGGCGCTGGACCGCCGGCGAGCCCCGGTGTGCACGATGGCCCTGCTGGAGATCGCGGCCGGCCGCCTCACGGCGAAGCTGATCGACCTGCCGTGAGCGCCGCCGAGCGGGCGGGGCGGCGGCTGAGGATGCGCCACACGGCGGCAGCGGCGACGATGCCCGCGGCCAGACCGTAGCCCCCGAGTGTGGCCCGCGACCGCGTGTCGGTGCCGGCGCCGAGCGCGTGCAGCAGGGCGATCACCCAGACCGTGTAGCCGAGGTAGTGCAGGCGCCGCCAGGTCCGCGTCGACAGGCGCTTCCGGCGCTTGGCCGCGAACGAGACCGGCAGCAGGATGATCAGCCACATCGCCGTCACGCCCGCGACGGCTGCCGGGCGCGCTCCGACGTAGACCAGGGCCGGCCAGTGGACGCCGTTCGCATGGTGGATCAGCACGGTCACGATGTGCACCGCCGTGGCGACCAGGCCGAGCGACGACAGGAAGCGGTGGTAGTCGAACTCGGGCTTCGCCGGGGCGGGCAGTGTCCGCGAGGCGACCAGGATGCCCCACACCACCGACAGCGTGTAGCAGCCGAACGCGACAAACGCGCTCGCCCGCGTGATCTCCCACGTGATCATCGCGCGCCGTCCGAGACGAGCACGGTGCGGACGCGGTAGACGACGCGGGGCGCTGCGCTGACGACCGGCCGTCGCGTGCGGCGGGCCCGGTCGATCGCCGCCGACAGCTCGTGGGTCGTCCTGACCGTCGCCTGGCGCAGGGTCCTCTCCTGCGCTGCGAGGTCGCGCAGGCGGGCCTGCGCCGCGATCTCGTCGACGTGGGCGTCGAACCAGCCGAGGTGGGCGCGATCGGCCTCGGCGAGCGCCCGCCGACCGGCCTCGGCGCGGAAGTGGATCAGGGTCGCTGCGACCACGGTCGTCGTGGCGAGCAGTCCGAGCGCGGCGCACAGGATCCGCTGCAGCCGGGTCATCCGTCGTCCTCGCCGTCCCGCTCTCGAGCGCGATCGTGCGAGTTCTCGGGAGCGGCCTGAGCCGGTTGACGGACGCCGTCGCGGCGTTGACTGGTGTCCCGCTGCCAACGGGGCCGGCGAGTCCGGCGCCCGGGTGTGGCGGTCGTCGACGGCGGCGGTTGTTGCGTGGTGCGAGGCTTGACGCGCGAGCGGGTACGAGGCCGTGTTCGAGGTGCCGCGGCCTTGACGTAGCGGACCACGCGAACGACGCGGACGGGATGCACGACTCTCGGGGACAACACCAGGGGCCGTGGCGTGGTCGGGGCGTGCCAGGCGAGCAGGCCGGTCGGCGGCTCGGAGGCGCGGGGTGCGCTGCCGGCGTTGGGAACGGCCGTCAGCGAGCTGACCGCTGCCTGCGTGTGCGACGGGTGCGTGTAGGCGAGCGTGGCGCAGACGACGGAGCCGGCGCCGACGATGCCGGCGCTGACGGCTGCCAGCGCGCGGACGGTGCGGGAACGGGGCATGGCGGTCTCCTTTGCTCGGCTCAGCGTTGCGCGGCGACGCGGCGCCAGCGGTGGACGGCGGCGAGCAGGCGCTGCTCGCGAGCGTGGCTCGTCAGCACGAGCTGGTTGTAGGAGCGCCGGAGCCGGAGCCGGGCGACATTGACGGCGGTCACGCGGTCTCGCGCGGCGGCCGCCTCCGTCTTCCAGGCCACGGCCTGCGCGCGTCGTTGCGCAGCCGCCTGGCTGGCCGGCAGATCGTGGACGATCAGCGTGACTGCGGCGCCGCAGAGCACTGCCACGCCGATGGTGTACCAGCGCACGAGCGCAAGCCGAGGCATGCGTAGATGTCGCATTCAGACCACCCCCCTTGTCGTGTTGGCGGGAGTACCGCCAATGTCCGAACGACTCGGACAAGGTAAGCAGCCGTGTCGGCGTCCAGGCGCAACCGCGAGCGGCAAACCTGCCGTCCGCGATCCCAGACGCCGAGCCTCGCGCACCTTTCACGCAGCTCGGGCTTCAGTTCCTGACGAGATTGTCACGTTCGCCGCCGCCACCGACCGACGGGCTAGCGGGCCGCCCAGTCCTCCAGGCGCCCAGGGGGACGGGGCCTCCTGGTGGACTGGGCGCACGACGATTCAGGCCGTGCGGCCGGCCCGGGAGCCGGCGAACTTCTGCCAGACCCACAGCAGGAGCATCGAGCCGAGAATGGCCGTGATCCACGTGGAGATGTCGAAGAACTCGTCCAGGGGGTGAGCGCCGAACAGCGCGCTCGCGAGGAACCCGCCGATCAGAGCACCGACGACGCCGATCGCCATCGTGCCGAAGAACCCACCCGGGTTATCGCCGGGAAGGATGGCCTTGGCGATCATGCCAGCGAGGAGGCCGAGAATGAGGAACGCGATGATGCCCATGCAGAGGAGTGCCCCTCGGCAGGGCTTCCGAAACGCTTACCCGAAGCGGCGTGGTTCGATCCGTAGGCGGCCACCCGGGTCTGGGTGGGGTGGGCGGCCGCCTACGGCAGAAGCAGGACGTCGCCGGGCCGGATGGTGTCGGTTGCGAGGTCGTTCACCTCTCGGATCGCGGCGACGCCGGAACGCGGGTCGCCAGCGCTCCCGGCAGACGCGATGCTCCACAGCGTGTCACCCGGTTGCACCGTGTAGCTCACCGCGGGTCGTGCTCCACTGGAGGGGGTGGCGAACTTCAGTCCGCCAGTGAGGAGCGCGCCGAAGACGGCGAGGAAGGCGATGCGGCGCCGGAGGTACACGTCGAACATGTGTTCGATTGTACCCGAACGTCTGTTCGTGTCAAGGACGACGTCGCCCGCCCTGGTCCTAAGGCCCGGGCGGGCGAGTCCGAAACGGCGGTGCTACTGGGCGACGACGGTGCGCAGGCCCTGGATCTCGCGGATCGCCGCGCGCTCACGCAGGGCCTCGACCTCGATCTGCCGGATCCGCTCGCGGGTGAGTCCGAACTCGCGTCCGATCTCGTCCAGCGTACGGGGATCCTGGCCGTCCAGGCCGTACCGCAGCTCGAGCACGCGGCGGTAGCGCTCCGGCAGGGCGGAGAGGCCCATCTGGAGTGCCTCGTGGCGCAGCTGGTCGGCGACGGCGTCCATCGGGTCGATCGCCTCGGCGTCGGCCAGGAAGTCGGAGAACGACGACTCCCCGTCGTCCCCGACGGGCTCCTCGAGCGAGATCGGCGAGCGCGCGGCCTTGCGGACGTCGAGCACCTGGTACAGCGGGAGCTTCGCCTCCTTGGCGATCTCCTCGTTCGACGGCTCGCGGCCGAGCTTCAGCATCAGCGTGCGCTCGGCACGGTTGATCTTCTGCAGCCGCTCGACGACGTGCACGGGCAGGCGGATCGTCCGGCTCTTGTCGGCCAGCGCGCGAGCCACGGCCTGGCGGATCCACCACGTCGCGTACGTGGAGAACTTCAGGTCGCGGCGCCAGTCGAACTTCTCGACGGCGCGGATCAGCCCCAGGATGCCCTCCTGGATCAGGTCGAGGAAGCCGAGTCCCTGGCCACGATAGTTCTTCGCAATCGACACGACGAGCCGCAGGTTCGACTCGACCATGTTGCGCTTCGCGTTCAGATCGCCACGCTCGACGCGCTTCGCGAGACGGATCTCGTCGGCCTTCGTCAGCAGCGGGTAGCGCCCGACCTCGTGCAGGAACAGCTGCAGCGAGTCGGTCGTGCCCTCGTACGCCATTCGCCGCTGTTCGGCGGTCGGCCCGGTCGGGGCCTTGGGCTCCTCGACGACGTCGACGCCCTCGGCCTCGAAGAGCCGGTAGACGTCCTCCATCTGCTGGACGTCGAACTCGAACTCGAGAAGCGCCTCGGCGATCTCCGTGAGCGTCAGTGAACCGCGCTCGACACCTGTTTCGAGAAGTCGCTGGACCTCTGGGAGGTCATGCAGCTCGCTCGGCTGTTCCACCATCATCGACCTGAACTACCCCCTTCGAGCCACGACCGGGCTGGACCACGCCGGACGGTGGCTAGACTTGCGTTCCCCCGCGGGGCTCGGCCCCGCAAAAACCTTGATTCGAACTCTGGAGTTCAGCGATTCCCCTGCACGTCACTGCACTCTCGCTCGGGCCCTACGGGACCTTCTGCTACATCGTGAGTCGTTCCGGCGCCGAGGAGGCGTTGGTGATCGATCCGGGCGCAGAGCCCGCGAAGATCACGGCTGCACTTTCCGAGGCCGGAGTGAGCTGCGCGGCGATTCTGATCACGCACGCACACTACGATCACGTTGGTGCAGTCGCCCCAGTCACTCGGGGCCACGGATGCCCAGTCTACATCAGTTCTGGCGAGAGCCATATGCTCGAAAACCTGGAAAAAGAGGTCGCCCCCGGGTTCGGGCCGCTGGAGTCGTACGAAGCCGACGTGAAGCTCCAGGGTGACGAGAGATTCTCGATCGTTGGCCTCGACGTCCAGACCCACCTCGCACCCGGTCATTCGCCCGCCGGGCTGGTGTTCGAGATCACCGATCCCGGGTCCGGCCAGGTCGCGTTGTTCGTCGGCGACGTGATCTTCAAGAACTCCGTCGGTCGCACGGATCTCGCCGGCGGCTCGTTCCCGGTGCTGGAGGACTCGATCGTACGGCTGTACGAGAGCTGCCCGCTGGACGCGCCCGTGCTGTCCGGGCACTCCGGCCCGACCACGCTCGCCGACGAGCTCCGCACGAACCCGTTCCTGGACGGCGTCCGCCGTCGGGTCGCCGGATGACGGCGCCGCACAAGTCGCCGCCCGGCACCGCCGACTGGCTGCCCGGCCGGATGGCCATCCGCCGCGCCGTGATCGAGCGCGCGGAGGCCATCTTCGGCGCCGCCGGCTACCGCGAGATGGTCGTGCCGCTGATCGAGGAGACGGGCCTCTTCGTGCGCACCAGCGGCGAGGGGTCCGACGTGGTCACGAAGGAGATGTACTCGTTCCACGACCGCGGCGACCGAGACATCTCGCTGCGGCCCGAGCTGACCGCCGGCCTCGTCCGGGCCTACCTGCAGCACGGCATGGCGACGTTGCCGCAACCCGTGCGCGTCTTCAGCTGCGGCAACGCGTACCGCTACAACCGCATGCAGCGCGGACGGCTGCGCGAGTTCGTGCAGTTCGACGTCGAGGCGATCGGGTCGGCCGATCCGGCCGTCGACGCCGAGATCATCGCGCTCGAGATGCGCTGGCTGGATGCGATCGGCATGGACGGCCTCGAGCTCGAGATCAACTCGATCGACACGCCGGAGGCCCGCCGCGTCTACGTCGAGGAGCTGCGCGCCTTCATCGACGCGCACGCAGCCGAGCTGTCCGCCGACGTGCTCCGGCTGCGCGACGTGAACCCGCTGCGCGCCTTCGACACCAAGGACGAGAGCTCCCGCGCGGTGCTCGCGGACGCGCCCAAGATCACCGACCGGCTGTCGCCCGACGCGGCCGCGCACTTCGCAGCGGTGCGTTCCTTCCTCGACGCGCGCGGGGTCGCCTACCGCGTCGAGCCGACCCTCGTGCGCGGCCTCGACTACTACACCCACACCGCCTGGGAGATCAAGTGGCCGCCGCTCGGTGCGCAGTCCACGGTCTCGGGCGGCGGACGCTACGACGGCTTCGCCGAGATCCTCGGCGGCCCGCCCACACCCGGCATCGGCTTCGCCGCCGGCATCGACCGGATCGTGCTCGCGCTGGAGGACCAGGGCCGGGCGGCCGCACTGGTGGCCGACGCGGCGCCCGAGCTGTTCGCGCAGATCACCGCGGAGGAGGCGCGCCCGCGCCTGCACGCGCTGCTCGACGAGCTGCGCCTGGCGGGAGTGCGCTGCGAGGCCGACCTGGCCGGTCGCAGCGGCAAGGGCCAGTGGAAGCACGCCGAGCGGCTGGGCGCGCGGCTGGTGGCCCAGTGCGGGCCCGAGGAGTGGGCGGCCGGTACGGTGCTGCTCCGCGACCGCACGCGCGGCGGAGCCGACAGCGTGGCGCTGGGAGATCTCGTGCGGACCGTCATCGAAAGGATCGGAACGTGAGCTGGTATCGGACCCACGGCTGCGGCGAGCTCGACGCCGGCCTGGCCGGCGAGCGGGTCGTCGTCTCCGGCTTCATCGGCCGTCACCGCGACCACGGCGGCCTGATCTTCCTCGACGTGCGCGACGCGTCCGGCGTCGTCCAGGTCGTGATCGACCCCAGCGACACGCCCGAGGCCCGCGCCCTCGCGCACGCGGCCCGCGTGGAGTCGGTCGTCCGGGTGGAAGGCGTCGTCGACCGCCGGTCGCCGGAGACCGTCAACCCGCGCCTCGCAACCGGCGAGATCGAGCTGCGCTGCCAGGTCTTCGAGGTGCTCTCGCCGGCCGACGCGCTGCCGTTCCAGCTCGACGACGAGGGCGTCGACGAGGCGCTCCGGATCCGGCATCGCGCCCTCGATCTCCGCCGCGACGAGATGGCCCGGCGGCTGCGCACGCGCGCCCACGTCACCAAGATCATGCGCCGCCACCTCGAGGACCGCGGCTTCCACGACCTCGAGACCCCGGTGCTGACGAAGTCGACGCCGGAGGGCGCTCGCGACTTCCTCGTCCCGGCGCGGCTGCACCCCGGCTCCTTCTACGCGCTGCCGCAGAGCCCGCAGCTGTTCAAGCAGCTGTACATGATGAGCGGCTTCGAGCGGTACTACCAGATCGCCCGCTGCTTCCGCGACGAGGCGCAGCGCGCCGACCGGCAGCTGGAGTTCACGCAGCTCGACATCGAGATGGCGTACGTCGAGCGCGACGAGATCCTCGACCTGGTCGAGGGCCTGTACTGCGAGATCTGGCAGGAGGTCAAGGGCATCGAGCTGGCGCGGCCGTTCCCGAAGATCACGTGGCACGAGTCGATGCTGCGGTTCGGATCGGACAAGCCCGACCTCCGCTTCGGCCTCGAGATCGCCGACGTCACCGACCTGGTCCGCAGCTCTGAGTTCGGCGTCTTCAAGGGCGCCGCCGAGTCGGGCGGCGTGGTGCGCGCGCTGGCCTGCCCGGGCGGCGCGACGCTGTCGCGGAAGGACCTCGACGAGCTGGCCGGGTTCGCCAGGGAGTGGGGCGGCAAGGGCCTCGCGTACCTGCTCCTCGACGCGAGCGGCGAGGTCCGCTCGCCGATCGCGAAGTTCCTGTCGCCGGCCGAGATCGACGGCCTGCGCACCGCCACGGGCGCCGGCGACGGCGACGCGATCTTCCTCGCGGCCGACACGGAGGCGGTCGTGGTGCGGGTCCTCGGCGCGCTCCGGCCGCACCTGGCCGACAAGCGCGATCTGTACGACCGCGACGCGTACGCCTTCGCGTTCGTGGTCGACTTCCCGCTGTTCCAGTGGGACGAGGACGCGAACAGGTTCGCGGCCGAGCACCACATGTTCACGGCCCCGAAGCGCGAGCACGAGCACCTGCTCGACACCGATCCCGGCGCGGTCATCTCCGAGGCCTACGACTTCGTCTGCAACGGGCTCGAGATCGCGTCCGGCTCGCTCAGGATCCACCGCGCCGACCTCCAGCAGAAGATCTTCGACGTCGTCGGCTTCGCGAAGCAGGACGCGGAGGAGCGGTTCGGCTTCCTGCTCCGCGCGCTGCGCTACGGCGCCCCGCCGCACGGCGGCATCGCACCCGGTCTCGACCGCGCCGTGATGCTGCTCGAGCGCACCGAGAACATCCGTGACGTGATCGCGTTCCCGAAGATCTCGGGCGGCTTCGACCCCCTCACCGACGCACCGACGCCGGTCGAGCCGTCGCAGCTGGTCGACCTCGGCCTGCAGCTGCGGCCGAAGGCGTAGGTAGGCTCTCCCTCATGCGAGCAGACGGTCGTCGTGCCGACGAGATCAGGCCCCTGACGTTCGACGTCGACTTCATCTCGTCCGCGACCGGCTCGGTGCTGGTCACGGCCGGTTCGACGCGCGTCATCTGCACCGCGATGGTGGAGGAGTCGGTGCCCGGCTGGATGCGCGGCCAGGGCTCCGGGTGGATCACGTCGGAGTACGGGATGCTGCCCGGCTCGACGTCGACCCGCAAGGGCCGCGACGCCACCCGCGGACGCCTCGACGGCCGCACGGTCGAGATCCAGCGTCTGATCGGACGGTCGCTGCGCGCGATCGTCGACCGTTCCGCTCTCGGCGAGCGGACGGTGTGGGTCGACTGCGACGTCATCCAGGCCGACGGCGGCACGCGCTGTGCCGCCATCACCGGCGGCTACGTGGCGCTGCACCGCGCCCTGGCCAGCCTCGTCAGCACCGGCAAGCTGGCCGAGCTGCCGCTGTCCGACACCGTCTCCGCCGTCTCGGTCGGCATCGTCGACGGCTCGCCGGTGCTCGATTTGCCGTACGTCGAGGACGTGCGGGCCGAGACCGACATGAACGTCGTCATGACCGGTGACGGCCGGTTCGTCGAGGTGCAGGGCACGGCGGAGGGCGAGCCGTTCGGCCGCGCCGACCTCGACGCGCTGCTCGCGCTCGCCGAGCAGGGCATCCGCGAGATCCGCGCGCAGCAGCTGCGCGCCTGCGCATTGCCGTGATCTACCTCGCGTCGCAGAACGCCCACAAGGCGCTCGAGCTGGGGCGGCTGCTCGGCACCGACGTCGCACCGCTGCCGGGGTACGTGGCACCGGTCGAAGACGGCGAGACGTTCACCGACAACGCACGCATCAAGGCCCTCGCCGGCGCTGCCGTGGCCCCGCCCGGCGAGATGGTGGTAGCCGATGACTCGGGCATCGTGGTCGAGGCGCTGGGTGGCGCGCCGGGCATCCACTCGGCCCGCTACGGCGGCGACGGCCTCGACGACGCGGGCCGCGTCACCCACCTGCTGACCGAGCTCGGCGACAGCGCCGACCGGCGGGCGGCGTTCGTCTGCGTCCTGGTCGCGATCGCCTCAGGCGGTACGGAACACGTGGCGGAGGGGCGCGTCGACGGCACCATCGCAACCGCCCCGGACGGCGCCGGCGGCTTCGGGTACGACCCGGTCTTCGTCCCGGTCGGCGAGACCCGCACGATCGGTCAGATGACGGACGCCGAGAAGGACGCGCTCTCGCACCGGGGGCGGGCGGCAGCCCTGCTGCGTGCCGCCCTGGGCCGGTGAACGACGACGCTCGCCGTCGCGCCGCGGCGCTCGCGACGGCCACCAGCGGTGTCCTGATCGCAGCCAAGGTGGCGCTCGCTCTGGTGACGGGGTCGGCGGCCGTGCTGGCCGAGGCGACCCACGCCGCCGCCGAGCTGCTGCGGACGATCGTGGCGGCCTTCGCTGCCCGCGACGAGGGACGGCCCGGCGGCGCACCGCCCTCAGCCGGTGCCCTGGAGGGTGGGATCGTGGTCGTGGCCGGCATCGTCGCGGCGTTCGCCTCGCTGCGCATGCTCGGCGGCCACGTCGGCGTGCCGCTGGCCGGCATCGGCGGGCTCCTGGCCTGCGCGCTGCTCGCGCGCATCGTCGCCGCACACGTCTCGAAGGTGGCCGCCGCGACCGGCTCGACGGCGCTCGCCGCCGATGCGCGCAGCCTCCGGTCCAGCCAGACCACCGCCGTGCTGGCCGCCGGCGCGCTTGCGGTGGTCGTGCTGGCGGACGTGTCGTTTCCCGATGCCGTCGGCGGTCTGCTGATCAGCGGCGTCGTGGTGCGCGTGGGCGTCGAGCTGATCCAGGCGGCCCGGCCGGGGGGCGAGCGCATCGGCGGCGCCGAGCTGGCCGCGATCTCCGAGGAGCTCGCCGCGGGGCCGCCGGAAGTGGTCGGTTACGGCCGGGTGGTAGGACGAACGGCGGCGGGCGTCCGGCGCATCGACATCGACGTCACGCTTCAGGCGAACGTGCAGCCGCAGCGGCTGGCCGGGATCGCCGACGAGCTCCGCACGGCCATCGGGCGGCGCGTTCCGGGCTGCCGGATCGTTCTGCACCTGCGTAAACCTGACAGACCCTCCCGAAAAGCGAGCGTTCGCTGGCCACCCTCCCGGCAGTAGGCTGGAGAGTGTGCGAATCGGAGCTTGGAGATTGGCGGCGACGCTGCTAGCGCTTGCGCTGCCTTCGCCTGCGCTCGCACAGGTGGTGCAACCGAACGACCCGAACTTCCCGCCGATGCCCGGCTGGCAGGACCGGATCGGCTGGGAGCCGCCCTCCGCCGACGTCGGCTACCCCGATGTCGGCTACCCGGTGATCGCCATCGTCGATACCGGCCTGTGGTCCGGCTTCGACGACTTCGCCGGCTACCTCGACGACGAGAGTGCGGACTGCGTGAACAAGCCGGCTACGGCCGCCGCCCGCCGGATGGAGCGCCCCACCGACGTCGAGGACCTGTTCGGCCACGGCACGAAGGTGGCCGCGATCGCTGCGGCGCCCGCCAACGGGAAGGGCACGGTCGGCGTCTCGCCCAACTCGCACGTGATCATCGTCCGGGCAGCCCTCAACGACGGCGCCTTCAACGTCACCTGCGCGTTCGACTACCTGGCCACCATCGCGAAGGACCAGCCGCTGGTCGTGAACGTCTCGGTCGAGTTCGCCAGTCCGCCGCGCGGTGGGCAGGCCGCGCTCGACCGCCTGATCGCGGCAGGCGCCCTGGTGGTGGCCGCGGCCGGCAATACCAACAACGGGCCGGTGGCCTGGCCGGCGAGCGCGCAGCACGTGCTCGCCGTCGGCCGGGACGACCGCGGGCAGGGTGCCACCGGTGCAAAGCTCGACCTGGTTGCGCCCGGGAAGAACCTGAGCCTTCCCTTGCTCGGCGGTGGCTTCGGCGTCGACTCCGGCACGTCCTTCTCGTCGCCGATCGTGGCGGGTGCGGCGGCGCGGGTCTGGGGGCCGCTCGACGTCGGCATCAACCCGCAGGCCGTCACCTACCTGCTGCGGAAGTACGCGTCGCCGAACGCCGGCACCCAGGGCTTCGGCCGGGTCAACATCAAGCAGACGCAGGTGAACGGGGCCAGGAAGCTGCCGCGCATCGACGATTTCGAGCCGAACGACAAGGTGACCGAGTCCAAGGTGAAGACGGTCCGTTGTCCAAGCTCGTGCACGCTGCGCGGCCTGGTCTCATCCACGGACGATCCGACCGACTACTGGAAGCTCAGCCGTGGCACCTGCCCGAAACAGAGCAAGATCAAGACCACCGGCGGGGCGAACGCGCACTGCATTCGCGTGCGCGGCCGCGGCACGTACATCAAGGTGCGCGCGTCGACGAGGAAGCCCTCGCTGAACCTGTACGTCGTGACCATCCGCCCCTGACGGGCGGCTATCCGGCCTTCGGATCGTCGCTCGGCGCCTCGGCGCCGTTGCGCAGCACGCCATGGCGGCCGCGGCCGTACCACCAGTTGATCTCGGCGCCGAGCAGCAGGATGTTGCCCATCAGGAAGAACCAGATCAGCAACACCACGATGCCGCCGAGCGCCTTCAGGGACGCGACCGTGTCGATCACGTCGACGTACAGCGGCAGGAAGAAGAACCCGGCCTGCATCGTGACGGTCGAGAAGATCACGCCGGGCACGACCTCCCGCGACGTGATGGTCGTGTTCGGGATGTAGCGGTACACGACGAACAGGAACGCGACCGTGACGACGCTCGAGAACGCCAGTCCGAGCAGCTCCTCGATGGAGAGCAGGCCGAAGATGCTGTTGGTGTAGTTCTTCGCCCAGGCCGACAGGGCAGTGGTCGCCGTCAGCAGCGTGAACAGGCCGATGATCGATCCCAGCACGAGCACCAGCGTCTGCCCCTTCTGCTGGAGGAACGGCCGGTTCGGGACCTCGTAGATGATGTTCAGCGCCGATCCGATCGCCGACAGCAGCCCGAGCGACGACCACAGCAGGATCGCGAGGCCGATCAGTCCAAGGGTCGAGGCCGGCCCCCGCAGGTCGTTCACGACATTGACGATGTCGGACACCGACTGGCCGGGAAACGCCTGCGAGAGCTGGCGGATCAGGAAGCTCGACTCGGTCTGCTGGCCGACGAACTGGAGCGGGAACAGCAGCAGGAACAGCAGGGGCACGAACGACAGCAGTGCGTAGTAGGCGATCATCGCCGCGAGGTGCGTGCCGCGGTCGGCGAAGAAGTTGACGAGCCAGGGCAGGTGCGGCGCGCGACGGTGGTGAGGTCGCAGCCCGAGCCACGAACGCGATCCTCTCGTTTCCGTCATCCCCCGTACCATAGGTGCCGGGCCCGCCGTGGTAGCCTCACGGCGACGGCGATCCAGGAGGAGCGATGGACCCCGCGGAGGCCCTGACGGACCTCAAGCAGATCTCGACCCAGGTCGAACGTGCGGTCGTCGTCCGCCACGACGGCACGCTCGAGGCATCCACGCTGCGCGACACTGCGGCGGCAGAACGCATTGCGCGCGCTGCCGGAAGCCTCTGGTCCGCGGCCGACACGGCCCGGGCGTCGCTGGGTCGTCCGCCGCTGTCGCAGATCGAGGTGGCGACGCCGGAGGGCAGCGTGTTCTGCGTCCGCGACGACGCCCGCCTGGTCTGCGCTGTCACCGCCGGCGATCCCACCGTCGGCCTGATCTTCTACGACCTCAAGACGTGCCTGCGCAACATCGCCGAGGATCCGACCGAGGCGGTCGTGGCGGAGCAGCCGGGTGCGCCCGGCGAGGAGGGTTCCGATGGCGCGGGGTAAGCTCGCGGCGATCGCGGTCGCGACCGGGTCGGTGCTCGGCACCGTGCTCGTCCGGCGCCGGCGGCGGCTGCACCAGACACGCGTCGACCTCTACTTCGGCGACGGCTCGATGCTCTCACTCGCGGATGACGCGCCCGAGTCGGCGGCGATCCTGCCCGCCGCGCACGCCATCCTCGCGGTCTCCGTCACGTGACGGACCTCGCCGCCCGCGTCCGCGCGGCCGCCGTGCTGGAGGGCGACTTCCTGCTGCGCTCCGGCCGGCGCAGCCGCTTCTACGTCGACAAGTACCGGTTCGGCACGCGCCCCGACCTGCTGGCCGAGATCGGGGACGCCCTGGCGGAGCGGATCGCCGAGGTCGAGCCGGCCGCGACTCGCATCGCGGCGCCGGAGGTGGGGGCGATCGCGCTCGCGGCGGCTGCCAGCCTGCGCAGCGGGCTGCCCTTCGTGATCGTGCGCAAGGCGCCCAAGGTGTACGGCACCAGCCAGCGTCTGGAAGGGGTCTACGAGGCCGGCGAGCGCATCGTCGTGGTCGAGGACGTCGTCACGTCGGGCGGCGCGGCGATCGACTCCGTGCAGGCGCTGCGCGCGGCGGAGCTGGTCTGCGAGACCGTGATCTGCGTGGTGGATCGCGAGGAGGGCGGGGCGGAGGCCATGGTGGCCGACGGCATCGCGCTGCACCGCCTGCTCGATCGCGCGTCGCTGCGCGTCGACTGAGGCTCTGGCAACCAGAGGGGGCCGGGCTCCCTCCGCAGGGCCCGGCCCCGATCCGCAGTACCTACGTGCCCTTGACGCTGCCCTTGAGGGACGAGCCGGGGGTGAACTTCGGCACCTTGCCGGCCGGGATATCGACCTTCTCGCCGGTGCGCGGGTTGACACCCGTCCGCGCGGCCCGGCTCTGCACGTGGAACTTGCCGAAGCCGGTGAATGCGACGTCGCCACCACCGGCGAGGGTGCCGGAGATGGTGTCGAGCA
>JBBQFB010000071.1:0-17718 GCA_038321545.1 Gaiellales bacterium | reverse complement strand
CGACTGGCTCGACGACCAAGGCCGCGGCCACCGCTCGATCAACTACCGCCTGCGCGACTGGCTGCTCTCCCGCCAGCGCTACTGGGGCTGCCCGATCCCGATCATCCACTGTGACCGCTGCGGGCTCGTGCCCGTGCCGCTGGACCAGCTGCCGGTTGAGCTGCCCGACGTGCGCGATTACGCGCCCAAGGGCCGCTCCCCGCTGGCGGCGGCCGAGGAGTGGGTGAACGTTGACTGCCCGAGCTGCGGCCTGGTCGGCGTGCCCGAGTCCGACCTGCCGGTGCTGCTGCCCGAGGTATCGGAGTACGCGCCGAAGGGCCGCTCGCCGCTGGCTGCCGCCGAGGAGTGGCGCCGCGTACCGTGCCCCAAGTGCGGTGGTGAGGGCCTGCGTGAGACCGACACCATGGACACGTTCGTCGACTCCTCGTGGTACTTCATCCGCTACGTCGACGCCCGCAAGGCCGATGGCGCGTGGGACCGCGACATGGTCGACTGGTGGCTGCCCGTCGACCAGTACATCGGCGGCGTCGAGCACGCCATCCTGCACCTGCTCTACGCGCGCTTCTTCGTGAAGGTGCTGTACGACGCCGGCCTGGTCGGGTTCCAGGAGCCGTTCGCGAACCTGTTCACGCAGGGGATGATCTACAAGGGCGGCGCGAAGATGTCCAAGTCGAAGGGCAACGTGGTCGCGCCCGACGACATCGTGGCTGCGGAGGGCGCCGACGCGCTGCGCCTGCACACGCTGTTCATGGGCCCGCCCGAGGCCGACAAGGAGTGGACCGACAGCGGCGTCTCGGGGCCGGCGCGGTTCGTCCGCACCGCCTACCGCGTCGTGTCGGAGATCGCCGAGCGCACGTCCGGCGACCCGCTGCCAGCGTACGACGACGCCGGCCCGGCCGGCGACCTGGCCCGGGCCCAGCACCGCACGATCGCGCGCGTGACCGACGACATCGACCGCCGGCTGCACTTCAACACGGCGATCGCGGCCTGCATGGAGCTGCTGAACGAGATCTCCGGCGCCCGCGCGACGCTGTACGGCGACCCGGCGGGCGAGCGTGTGCTGCGCGCCGCCTCGGGCACGCTGGTGTCGCTGGTGCAGCCGTTCGCGCCGCACGTCGCGGAGGAGCTGTGGGAGCGTCTCGGCGGCGAGCGTCTGTGGACGCAGCCGTGGCCGGTCGCCGACGAGCAGTTCCTGGCGTCGGAGACGTTCGAGTGCGTCGTCCAGGTGAACGGCAAGGTGCGCGACCGGGTGCAGCTGGCGCGGGGTCTCGACCGCGACGCGCTGCTGACCGCGGCACGGGGCCTGCCGAACGTGCGCGCGCACATCGACGGCAAGATCGTCGTCAAGGAGATCGTCGTGCCCGATCGCCTCGTGAATATCGTTGTAAAGTGAGCTGCAAGCAGGTCTTTATTTCTTTCTGACCATACGAACCTAAAGTTCGCGAGGTCTCCTGCCGATGGAAGAACCGGGCGTACCTGCTGGCGAAGTCGGTACGCCCTTTCAGCGATCAGGAGGCTCGGATGCCGCTTCACGTCGATCGAACGTCGGTGCAGACCCATCAGAGCAGGGGCGAGCACGTTCTCGAGCTCGCCGCCGCTCGTGCGAGGCAGGTTGCTGCCGGGCCGGATGCGGCCAGGTCGCAGGACGACGCGTCGCCGGTGCTTCGCCTGGTCGGTGTGACGACCCCCGACACCGGTGATGTCGACTCGATCGAGCAGGCCGAGAAGCTCGTGCGGTCGCTGTTCGCCGGCGGTGCCTCGAAGGCGCTCGCGGCGCACGGAACGCTCGACGCGGATCGCGTCAGCGCGCTGCTCGGCGGCTAGCGCTCGCAACGCGGTTCAAACCGCGCCTGAGATGTGACTGCCGCCCGGCCTAGCCTGGCCGGGTGCCCGCCATCAGCCGCCGTGTCGCGCTCGTCCTGGTCGTCCTCGCGTTCTGCGGGGCGCTGCTGGTCGGCCGCTTTCGCGCCAACGCGTCAACGCCCGGCGGCTCCCCTGCGGCGTCCACCCCGACGACGTCTGCCGCGGCGGCGCCGCCGGCGGTCAGCGGCGGCGCGCTGCTGGTGCACGTCGTCGGCGCGGTGCGCCACCCGGGCGTGTACGAGCTCGAGGTGGGGGCGAGGGCGAAGGATGCCGTCGCCGCCGCGGGCGGTGCAACGAGGAAGGCCGAACTGGACGGGCTCAACCTGGCCGCGCCGGTGGCGGACGGCGAGCAGGTCGTCGTGCCGGTCCGCGGCGGGGCGCCGACGGGTGCGGCGACGCCCGGCAAACCCGCGATCGTGCGCCTCAACCAGGCCGACATCGCTGCCCTCGACTCGCTCCCCGGCGTCGGCCCCGCCACCGCCCAGCGCATCGTCGCCTGGCGGGACGAGCACGGGCCGTTCGCGAGCGTCGAGGGTCTGCTCGACGTCCCCGGCATCGGCGAGTCCAAGCTCGCGGCGATGCGCGACCTGATCGAGCCCTAGGGTGGCGGCACGGATCGCGCACGTGCCGCTGCCGACGCTGGCGCTGGCGGCGCTGGCCCTCGGTGCGGCGGCATCGCTGCTCGTCCGTCCGCCGTTGCCGTCGGTCGCCGCAGGCCTGCTGCTGGTCGTCCGCTGGCCCCGGATCGGCCTGCTCGTCGCCGTCACGCTGCTGGGCGCCGTCGTCGGTGGCCAGCGGCTGGCGATGCTGGCTGCCGACCCGCTGGCGCCGCAGATCGGCGATCGCGTCGACACGGTCGCGACGATCGTGGAGCCGTGGCGCGGCGGCACCTTCTCGGCGCGGGCCGACGTGGTGCTGGCCGGCGGCGGCCGCGTGCTGCTGCGGATCCCGATCGACGTGGCGCGTCCGCCGCGGGGCAGCCGCGTGCAGGTGACCGGGCGCCTCGCCCGCCCGCGGGGCCCGTTCAACGGCTTCGACGAGCGCACGTGGCTCGCACGCCGCGGCATCCACGTGGTACTGAAGTCGCCCGACGTGCAGGTGGTCGGTCGCCGCGACGGCATCTGGGGCGTGCTCGATCGGGGGCGCACGGCGTCGCTGCAGGCGTATGGCGGCGCCGGCCACGACGACGCGGCGCTGATGCTGGGAGCGATCGCGCTGGGCGCCGACGACGAGCTGTCGCCCGGGGCGCGGGAGGCGTTCCGGGCCTCCGGCCTCGCGCACCTGCTGGCGGTCAGCGGCGGCAACGTCGCGTTGCTGGTGGCCGCGGTGCTGGTGGCGGTCTGGGTGGCCGGCGGCACTCGCGTCGGCGGTCACGCCGGAGCGCTGGTGGCGGTGGTCGGCTACGTCGGCCTGGTCGGCCCGTCACCGTCGGTGGTGCGGGCCGGTGTGGCCGGCGTGCTGGCGTCGGCAGCGTGGCTGCTGTCGCGGCCGTCCGATCCGTGGCACCTGTACGCGGCCGGCCTGGCGGTGCTGCTGTGCATCAACCCGTACAACCTGGCCGACCCCGGCTTCCAGCTGTCGTTCGCCGCCGTGGCGGCGATCATCCTCGTGGCCCCGCGGCTGCGGGAGGCGCTGGAGGGCATGCCGTTCATCCCCGGCTTGCGGGCGGCGACGGCGATCTCGGCGGCGTGCACGCTGGCGACGGCGCCGATCGGCTGGTGGCATTTCGGTCGGCTGAACCTGATCGCGGCGGTGCCGGCCAACCTGCTGGCGCTGCCCGCCGTGCCGGCGCTGCTGTGGATCGGCCTCGCGGCGGGACTGGTGGCGCCGGTCGCCCCGTCCGCCGCCGCGGCGCTGGCGGCGACGGGCCGGCTGCCGGGCGAGTACCTGCTGTGGACGGCGCACTTCGGTGCCGCGGTCGACGCGCGCACGCAGCCCTACGAGGCGCCGCTGGCCGCCGCGCTCGCGGTCCTGCTGCTGCTCGCGCTGGGCCGGTTCGTGCGGCTTACGCTGGTTCGCGCTCGAGGGTGATCATGCGGCCGTTGTCCCACGCGCGGGTGGAGCTGCCGCCGTCCTCGTACTTCACGGACACGCGCACGAGCTTGCCGTCCACGACCGCACCATCGGTCGCCGTCCAGTAGATCTTGCCGCCGTGCACGAACTGGTCGCCGGCCACGATCTCGGTGACCGGAATGTCGAGCTGCATCATCGCTCCAGGGCCGAGGGACTGCCGGGAAGTGTACGGCTCGGCGGCGGGACTGCCCGCACAGGGGGGAGCAGCTAGGCTGGAGACGTGAGCGACGCGCTCGAACCCGTCTACCTGATCTGCGGCACCGACCGGCCGAAGGTGCTGCGCGCCGTCAGCCGCCTCCGCGCCGCCGTCGCCGCGGCCGGCGGCAGTGAGGAGCTGCACGATGCGATCGATACCGACGCGCGCAGCGTGGCGGGAATGTGCGAGCAACTGGGGCTGTTCGCCGGCGACCGCCTGATCCTCGTCTCCGGCGTCGATGCGTGGCTGGCCGAGGCGGTGAAGCCGCTCGAGCCGTACCTCGCGGCGCCCACGCCCGGCACCACGCTGGCGCTCGTCGCCGGCCCGGGCATGAAGAAGGATCACCGGCTGATGAAGGCCATCGACGGCAAGCGGCGGCTGGCCTTCGACGTACCGGGCGAGAAGGAGCTGCCCAACCATCTGCGCAAGGAGGCGCAACGGATCGGGGCGCAGATCGACTCGGAGGCGCTGCGGCTGCTGATCGACATCGTCGGCCCCGACGCGATCGCGCTGGAGGGCGAGCTCGACAAGCTCACCACGTTCGCAGCCGGCGAGCCGATCGATGCCGAGATGGTCGAGGCGCTCGCGTTCCCCGGCGGCGGCGTCTCGGCCTTCGCCCTCAACGATGCGGTCGCCGCGCGCCAGCGGCGCTCGACGTTCCGCGTGCTCGAGCGCGCCTTCGACGCGGGAGACAAGCCCCATGCGCTGCTGCCGATGGTCGCGCGCCAGGTCGACCTGCTGCGGCAGGCGCGTCGCGAGCTCGACGCGGGCGGATCGTCCGCCACCCTGGCGCGGCGTCTCGGCATCCACGAGTTCCGCGCGAAGAAGGCGGTCGCCGCCGCCTCCGCCTGGTCGGAGCGCGAGGCGGCGCTGGCGATCTGCCGCCTGGCCGACGCCGACCACGCCATGAAGGGCGGCCGGCGGATCGACCCCGAGCTGGCCCTCGAGCGAGCCCTCTCCGAGTCCCTCTAGCCGGCCTCGCTCGCGGTCGGGCGGCGGATCTCGCGCAGCGCGTCGCGCATATCGGCCCGGACGAACTTCTTCACGGCCGGGCGACGCGTCGCCTTCGCCTTCTTCGGTGCTCCGGCCAGCGCCTCGGACAGCGCCGCCGCGGCGTCTGCGTACGCGATCGCCGGCGCGCTCCGCGGGGCCGTGATGCCGATCGGAAGGCCGGCCAGCGCGGCGCCGTCGAACCGGACGCTGCGCGGGATGCCGCCGGCCAGCAGCAGGTCGCCGAACTGCGCCTGCAGGAGCTCGACCGCGTCGGCGCTCGCGCGCCGGCGGTCGACGAACGTCGGCAGCACGACGAGCGGCGCGTAGGCTGCCCCGCGGGCTTTCTCGACTGCCCGCACCGCCGCCAGCGTCGAGCGCAGCGCGTCGAGCGCGAGGAAGTCGGCCGCGACCGGCACCAGCACGGCGTCGGCGGCGCGCAGCGCAGCGTCGGAGAGGCCGCCCAGCGCCGGCGGCGCGTCGATGACCGTCACGGCCCAGTGTTCGCGCGAACGCTGCAGCCCGGCGCCCAGCCGGGCGCGGCGGCGGCCGTCGGCGAGCAGCTCCGCCTCGACCTCGCCGAGCGCGGGATCGGCCGCGATCACGCCGAGCCGGTACAGCGCCGGGTGCGATGGGTACGCAGCGCCGATCTTGCCCTTCGTCGTGAACAGTGCGCTCGAGCCGCGGCCGTCCTCGACCTCGACGCCCAGGGAACGACCTGCAGAGCCCTGCGGATCGAGATCGACGAGGAGCGTCCGGTGACCCGCCAGGGCGAGTGCGGACGCGACGCTGACGGCGGTCGTGGTCTTGCCCACGCCACCCTTGCGATTGAACACCGCGACCACTGCCATAGGCTGATTCTAGGCACGGGGCCGCGGTTTCGTCGGGTGGATCGGCACGTGTCCGGCCGTCGCTACACTGGCGCCCGAAGGCGACGTGGCCGAGTGGTTAGGCAGCGGCCTGCAAAGCCGTCCACACCAGTTCGATTCTGGTCGTCGCCTCTTGCCTCGTGAACGGAACGCCCGGGGACGCAATTTGTCCCATCGACGGGGTTCGTTTCCCCTGACCGCGACCCCGGGCGTCCCATTGCACCGTACGGGCTCGCCCGTCTCACTCCTGCCATTAGGTGCTGCAATCGCGGTCCTTCTGACGCTGACGGCGTGCGGCGGCGGGGGATATGCACCGGAGCCGCGGCCGATCGGTGTGGGAGAGCGGTTCACGCTCGCCGCGGGCGCCGTCGGAACGCCCGCCCTGCAGTGCACGGCACGGCCCGCCGGCCCCGCCTACGGCGTGCACCTCGAGCTGTTCGTGGACGGCTGGGTCGTGCTCGTGCCGTCCGGCATCGGCATCGGCCGGCCGTGGGTCGGGACGGTCCCGTACGTCGAGTCCGGCTCGTGCGAGCACGCGATCGTGACGCGTGAGCCGACCGGCGTGATCGAGGTCACGGGCGCCGACCGGACACTCGGCGACGTGTTCGCGATCTGGGGTCAGCCGCTGGGCCGCGCCGGCTTCGCCGGCTACCGGGGGAGCGTCACCGCGCACGTCGACGGCCACCGCTGGGAGGGCGATCCAGCCGCCATCCCGCTGAACCGCCACGCCCAGATCGTGCTGCAGGTGGGACGGCCCCGGATCAAGCCGCACGTCGCCTACACCTTCCCACCCGGACTCTGAGTAAGCTGGCGCCATGATCTACTCGGAGAGGGTGCGGGCCGCGCTGCGGTTTGCGGAGCGCGCCCACCGCGGGCAGCAGCGCAAGGGCGGCGACGAGCCGTACATCCTGCACCCGATCACCGTCGCGACGCTGCTCGCCGCCAGCGGCGCGTCCGAGGACCTGATCTGCGCCGCGTACCTCCACGACACCGTGGAGGACGCCGGCGTCGAGCTCGACGACATCTCGCTCGCGTTCGGCGACGAGGTGGCCGAGCTGGTGCGGGCCGTCACCGAGGACAAGCTGCGTTCGTGGCAGGAACGCAAGACCGCGACCATCGAGCACCTCGGCGATGCGTCGCAGCACGTGCTCCAGCTGAAGGCCGCCGACGTGTGCGCGAACATCACTGACGTCGTGCTCGACCATCGCGAGATCGGCGACGACGTCTGGCTGCGCTTCCGCCGCGGTGCTGCCAAGCAGCTCTGGTACTACACGACGGTCGCCGACACGGTGCTGCTCCGCCTCGAGGGCTGCGAGCCGCTCCGCAGCGAGCTCGCGGAGCGGGTGGACGAGCTGCGCGCGCTCAGCCCGTGAACATCTTCATCAGCTGGATCATCGCCGGGCCGAGAATGACGATGAACATGGCCGGGAAGATGAAGACCGCGATCGGGAAGAGCATCTTGATCGGCGCCTTCATGGCGCGCTCCTCCGCCGCCATCTGACGGCGATGACGCATGTCCTGACCCTGCACGCGCAGGATCCGGGCCAGCGAGATGCCGAGCTGGTCGGCCTGGATGATCGAGCGCGCGAAGGTCGTGGTCTCGTTCATGTCGAGCCGGTCTGCGAGGTTCTTGAGGGACTTCGCGCGGCTCTCGCCGATGCGCATCTCGTGCAGCACGATCCGGAGCTCCTCGACCAGCGGCCCGTGCATCCGGTCGCACACCTTCGCGATCGCGGCGTCGAAGCCGAGGCCCGCCTCGACCGAGACGGTCAGGAGGTCGAGCACGTCGGGCATCTGCGAGACGAGCTCCTCCTTGCGTGCCCTCGTGCGGAGCGACAGGTAGTAGTCGGGCATCACGAACGAGCCGACGACGCCGCCGATGGTGACGAGGACGCAGGTCTGCATCGGCGATCCCGTCACGAGCAGCAGGAAGCCGAACAGCAGGAACAGACTCGCGATGACGGCCTTGCCGGCCAGGTACCGGGTGGGGTCGGCACGGGTCTTGCCGGCCGCGATCAGCTTGCGGCGGGTCTCCTCGACGGAGCCTTTCGGCGTCGCCCGGAGCGCGAGCGACGCGAGCCGGTGGGCGGCCGGGCCGACGACCCGGTCGGAGACGCTCTTACCGAGCTCGGCCTCCCGCAGCGAGTAACCGCCGTAGGTCTTCGCGCGGCGCAGCGAGGTCGCGACCTGCTTCTGGCCTGCGGTGATGCCCTGGAGCAGGAAGTAGGTCGCACAGGCGACCAGGACGACGACGATGATCAGCAACATGCGTCAGCTCACACCTTGAAGGAGACGATCTTTTTCAGGACCAGGGCGCCGATCGAGATCGATACGAACGCGATCACGACGAGCATGATCCCGGTACCCGTGGACCACAGCGGGGAGAGGTACTTGGGGTTCAGGAGGAAGATCGCGAAGGCCATCACGAACGGCAGCGCGACCAGCGTGTACGCCGACATGCGCCCCATCGCGCACAGCGCCTTCACCTTGCGGCGGAACTGCTGGCGCTGCCGGACGGTCTCGGCGACCTGGTCGAGCAGGTCGGCCAGCGAGCCGCCGACCTGGCGCTGGATGTTCACGCTCATGACCACGAACTCGAAGTCCAGCGATCCCATGCGGGTGGCCATCGACGCCATCGCATCGTCGTTGGGACGACCGAGCCGCACCTCGTTCGCGACCCGGCCGAACTCGCGGCTGGTCGGCTCGGAGCCCTCGCGGATGACCGTCTCCATCGCCTGGTTCCAGGAGTGGCCGGCCTTCAGCGAGGCGGCCATCGCGACCAGCGTGTCGGGCAGCTGGTCCTCGAAGGCCTTCGAGCGCCGGCGCGCCTTCAGCTTCAGCCACAGCACGGGCAGGAAGAAGCCGAGAGCGAACAGGCCGAGGGTGACCAGCGGGAACACACCGCCGGCACCGGCCGGGAACCCGAGCAGCAGCGCGGCGCCGAGCTGCATGTAGAACACCTCGCCGGTGCGCAGCGGCAGGTCGGAACGCTCGATCAGCGACGCGGTGTTCTTCCAGAACTGGAGGCCGCCGAGCACCTTCTCGGTCGACCGCGCGAGCTTCACGTGCAGCGCGACGCGCTCGGTGGGGTCGTCGTCGAGCTTGCGCTTGGAGAACTCGGTGTAGCCCTCGAGCTGCTTCGTCAGGCTCCGCTGCGGGCGGGGGCGGAAGATCACGGCAAAGCCGCTCAGGATCAGGGCGAACACGATCGCGGCGAGCCCGAACGACGACCACACGGAGCCGGTCACCGACTGCGGGATGAGCCCGGTGTTCGTGTTCACGACGGGTGCTGCGCCCGCGGCGTAGCCGGTCTTCGCCGTGATGCCGTCCGCGGTGACCGCGACCTCGACCCGCTGCGACTCGCTCGACCGGTAGGTGAGCACGTACGTCTTCGCGAGCTCCTCGGCGACGGCGTGGTACACGTTGGCGAGCCCGCCGGACTCGGCGTCGCGGAACGAGCCGCCGGTGCCGCCGGCCAGCTGCTGCAGCACATCGGGCGTGTACTGCGTGGAGCGCAGCGCGATCGGGTAGACGGCGACCTGCGCCTCGGTGGCCTGTCTGGCGACGTCCTTCATCGTCACGAGCGACGACGAGTCCTTGCCGTCCGTCATCACGATCAGCACCCGGCGCGACGTGACCGGGGCGGTCGCGAGCTCCTTGACGCCGATCGCGACGGCGTCGTTGAGCGCCGTACCCGACTGGTGGTCGGAGGTGAGGCCCGCGAGCGCGGCGGCCAGCGCGCCGGTGTCGCTCGTGAGCGGCTGTGCGACAGATGCGGTGTGACCGAATCCGACGATCGCAACCTGGTCACCCTGTTTCACGCTGGCGAGGAACTCGCCGGCCGCGGCCAGCGCCTCGGCGATCGGGCCACCCTGCATCGAGCCGGACGTGTCGATCGCGAGCACGATCGACGACGCCTCGGAGGGCGCGCCGACCGTCAGCGCGCCGACCTCGCGGGTGTTCTCCCGGACGATGAACGCCGGCGGCTTGCCGGGGGTGGTGGAGTCGGCAGCGACCGTGATCCGGACCAGCGGCAGACGCGTGGTATCGAGGCCGCGGACGGTCACGGCGGCGTCAGCCGCAGGGGCCGCGATCGCGAGCGATGCGGCTGCGAGGACGAGCAGCCGCCGCATCAGGAAACCTGCCTCCGGAACGCCTGGCTCTGGGTGCCGCCGCGGTCCTGCTCGAGCTGGAAGAACTGGTTCGGCAGCTTCACGCCGTTGCCGGACAGCTTGTGCAGGAACTGCGGCTTGATGCCGGTGGACAGCAGCGGGCCGAGCAGGCGGCTGCCGGACGGCGCGGTCTCCTCCGAGTCCTCGACGGGCTTCGCGAGGAAGATGTCCTGCATCGTCACCACGTCCGACTCCATCCGCAGCACCTCGGTGATGTGCGTGATGCGGCGCGTGCCGTCGACGAGCCGGGAGACCTGCACGATCAGGTCGAACGCGGCCGACGACTGCTCGCGGATGGCGCGCAGCGGCAGGTCGACGCCGGCGGTCAGCACGAGCGTCTCGACGCGGCTCATGGCGTCCCGCGGGGTGTTTGCGTGGATGGTCGTGAGCGAGCCGTCGTGGCCCGTGTTCATGGCCTGGAGCATGTCGACCGTCTCGGGGCCGCGACACTCGCCGACGATGATGCGGTCGGGCCGCATCCGCAGGGTGTTCCGGACGAGGTCGCGGATCGTGACCTGGCCCTTGCCCTCGATGTTCGCCGGACGCGTCTCGAGCGTGATCACGTGCTCCTGGGACAGCTGGAGCTCGGCCGCGTCCTCGACGGTGATGATGCGCTCGCCGTCCGGGATGGCGGCCGACAGCACGTTCAGCGTCGTCGTCTTGCCCGAGCCGGTGCCGCCCGAGATGAGGATGTTCAGCTTGCCGCGGACACAGGCCTCGAGGAACTGGCCGGACTTCGGCGTGAGCGTGCCGAACTTGATCAGGTCCTGCATCTGGAAGGGGTCCTTGCGGAACTTCCGGATTGTCAGCGTCGCGCCCTTGATCGAGAGCGGCGGGATGATCGCGTTGACGCGGGAGCCGTCGGGCAGGCGGGCGTCGACCATCGGCGAGGCCTCGTCGACGCGGCGGCCGATCCGGCTGATGATCTTGTCGATGATCCGCAGCAGGTGCGACTCGTCGACGAACTGGGCGTTCGTGACGGTCAGCTTGCCGCGCCGCTCGATGTAGATCTTGTGCGGGCCGTTGACCATCAGCTCGGTCACGGTCTCGTCGCGCAGGAACGGCTCCAGCGGGCCGTAGCCGAGGATGTCGTCGGTGATCTCGCGGGTGACCTGCGCCCGCTCCTGACGCGTGAGCGGCGTCTTGTCGACGGCCAGCGCCTCCGACACGGACTCGCCGACGCGCTCCGCGAGCTCGCGGTCGTCGCCGCTGGCGTTCGAGAACAGGCGCGGCCCGAGGCGCGTGATGACCTCGTGGTGGACGCGCGACTTGAGCTCTGCGAACGGGTCGATGATCCGGTCGGTCGTCTGGTCGTTGCGGACGTCGGAGATCGACGAGGCCTGCTGCGGCTCGTCCGACCGGCCCGACTGGATGCGGCTCTGGAGCGACATCTCAGGCCGCCTTGCGGAGCTTCATGCCGGGGCGGCGGATGGACGTCGGGCGATCGGACTTCCCCGACTTCGGGCTCGGAGCCGGCTCCAGCTTGCCCTCGAAGAACTGCTCGGCCATGTCCGACATCACCTTCGAGACGCCGGAGCGCGGCGCCGACATCGGCACCGGCACGCCGCGGTTCACGGCTACGCCGACCTCACGGTCGCCGGGCATCTCGAACGCGGCCTTCAGGTCGAGCGCCTTCTCGACCTCCTTGCGATCCAGCTCGGCCTTCGACATGCCGTGGTTGATCACGAGATGGATGCGGTCCTTCGGGTAGTGCAGGAGGTTGAGCGTCTGGAGCGTGAGCTTCACGTTCTTGACGGACGGGATGTCGAGCGTCGTGACAAGGAGCAGGCGGTCGGTGCGATCGAGCGTCGCGAGGGTCGTGGCCTGGAAGAACGCGGGCGTGTCGACCACGATCGCGTCGTACGTCTCCTTGGCGACGTCGAGCAGCCGCCCGACGCGATCCTCGGCCACCAGCTCGGCGTCCTCCGGACGCACCGGCGCGGGCACGACGTCCACCCCCGACGGGTGGGAGATCACGTACCCCGCGAGCTTCTCCGGGTCGAGCTCGCCGGTCGTCATGACGAGGTCGTAGATGGTCTTCTCGGGCTCGACGCCCATCATGATCGCGGCGTCGCCGAACTGGAGGTCGAGGTCGACCAGCAGCACGCGGCGGCCGGCGCGGCGGGCGATCTGCGTCGCGAGCGATGTCGCGAGCACGGTCTTGCCGACGCCGCCCTTGGGCGAGAACACGGTCAGCACGCGACCCTCGGCGGTCGAGGCGCGCAACGCCGACGGTGCCATGCCGCCGCGGGTGGCGGCGAGCTGGCAGGTCTTCTTGATCGTGAACACCAGCGCATCGGTCAGCTGCGGGAGCATCACGACGTCCGAGATGCCGCCGTTCAGCGCCTCGTGCAGCAGCGCACCGGCGCCGCCGGACGTGACGAGGATGATCGGCGCCGCCGTCGCATGGCGGATCGCGTCGATCTCGGCGGTCGGCAGGCGGTCACCGCGAGCGCTGCCGTGGAGGATCACCTGCGCGCCGCTGGAGGCGAGCTTCTGGTCGGCCTTGGCGGGCTCGACCGCGGTTCCCACGATCTCGATCTCGGGGTGGTTCTGGAGGGCCTGGCGGACCTCGGCGAGGCCGGCGCAGGCACCGGTGATGAACGTCTTGATGGGGGAGCCGTCGCTCATCAGGAGCCTCCGGGGTAGAGGAGCTTCAACGACTCGCCGTACTTCTTCTTGAGCTCGGCGGGCGACTCGCCGTCGGCGATCATCGACTCGAGCGTCTCGATCGTCAGCGGCAGGTCCTGTGCGACGGCCTCGGGCGGCCGCACCACGAACCAGATCTTGGTGTTGTCGGGCGTCGTCTCGATGAACGCGAGCTTGGTGGCGTCGTTCTGCGGGACGGCCAGCGTGACGGTTGCGACGTCGTCCTTCGCGTTCTTCGACAGTCCGCCGGGACCCTTCGCGTTCTCGTCGGGGACCTCGAGCACGCGCACCTTGGTGAGCACGCGCCGGGTGAAGACGCGGGTGGTGCCCGACTCCACGTGGCTGCCCGTCTGCGGCGGCGTGAGCACGAGGCCGTTCGCGCCCTCGGCCCCGACGGAGATGGTCACGAACACGTCGACGAAGTCGCCGGCGTGCACCTGCCCGAGCATGCCGTTGGCGGCGTCGACCTTCACGCGGATCGCGCGCTCGGCCTTGGTGATCTGCAGCTGTGCGGCCTGCGTCGTCGACGTGCCGAACGTGGCGGCGACGACCTGCTGGCCGGCGTAGATCGCCTGACCGGTGACCTTGCCCTCCAGCCCGGCGGTCGTGGCGAGCGCGCCGGGAGCCTTGTCGTCGGCGAGCACCGACGTGAGGACCATGGCACCCGAGGCCTCCTCGGCGGGCGTGCCGGCCACGATGTCGCGCGACGCTACCATCACATCGACGCGCTTCTGGCCGCGGGTCACGCTCTGGCGGTAGCTCGTCGTGTAGACGAGCACCACGGCCGCGGCGGCGATCGCCATCACAACGGCGATCGCAATGTTGCGGACGTTGTACGTCACGAAGCTCTCCTGACTTGCTGATCCATCGGTCCCGGCGTTTCCTGGGCGGTGCCCATGCAATTCATGTCGCGTGCTTTATCGGTTGAAACGGAGAAAAGCTGAGAGGCGTCTTCCGGCAACGCCCCGCAGCCCGTCGCTCACTCCGCCCGCATCACCGTGCTGGACGTGAGGTAGCCGGACTTCGCGGCCCACCCCAGGATCGTCAGCGCGTAGGGGTACTTGGTGGTCACCTGGATCGGGTCGCCCTGGTTCCAGGTGCCGGTCTGCGACGTGACGGTGACGGACAGGTTCGACTGCTGCAGCGACGGTGCCGCGGCGCGTGCCGCCGACGTCGCCGCGCTGACCATCGTGGCCTGGCCGCTGGAGCGGTTGACCGCTGCTCGGCGGGCACCTTCGCGGGCCGCGTCCGTGATCGCGATGTAGTTCATCCAGACGATCCCGAACTGGGCGATCGCCAGCAGGAGGACGACGAGGAGGTTCGCGACGATGGCGAACTCGACAAGGGCCTGGCCGTCCTGACGTCGGCGTCTGAGACGACGCATGGTTCCTCCGTTCACGAAAGAGCGCACGATTGACACACCTCCAGCGTCGGCCGGTCGGGGGAGGCTCTGCATCCCCCGGTTGGGTGTCGCCGCCGCCGACCTGGATCGGCCAGGACGCACGAGGGCCCCACCGAAGCGGGGCCCTCGCAGGAGAAGAGTACGTCGAGCGAATTACGGCAGGATGGCCGTGACGGCGCCCAGCGCGTTGCCGATGCCGCCGGCGAGCGCCTGGAGCGCTCCGAGGATGATGACGGTGATGACCGCCAGCACGACGGCGTACTCCGCCATCGTCTGCCCGCGCTGATCCGAGAGGCGCGCGAGGAGATTCTTGATCTCGTTCATGTAGATGCACCTCCTTTCTTATGACTCGAGCTTTCCGCCGCGGGGCCTCTGCGGCGACAACCTAAGCATCGGGGGGAGGCGGGCCGCGGCAGACCCCCCGATCGGGTGAACTGGTCGTTCCCGCCGGCCAATTCTCCGATCCGCCGCCGGCGCGTCCGGCGCCCGGTAGATTGCGCGGCCATGGAGAACCTGATCGACGGCAAGGCCGTCGCCGCGCTGGTGCGGGCCGAGGTGGGGGAGCGCGTCCGCGCGCTGCAGTCGCGCACCGGTGTCCAGTGCGGCCTCGCGACGGTGATGGTCGGGGACGATCCCGCCTCGGCGGTGTACGTCGGCAACAAGCATCGCGCGTGTCACGAGGCCGGCATGGCGTCGTTCGACATCCACCTGCCCGGCGACGTCGACCAGGACGGCCTGCACGAGAAGATCGACGAGGTCTGCGCCGACCCGCTGATCCACGGCATGATCGTGCAGCTGCCGCTGCCGAAGCACCTGGACGAAGATGCCGCGCTCGACCGGATCCTGTACACCAAGGACGCCGACGGCCTGACGCCCGCCGCGCAGGGCCGGCTGGCGACGCTGCGTCCCGGCCCGCGACCGGCCACGCCGAACGGCGTCGTCGAGCTGCTGCGCCGGTACGACGTCGAGATGAGCGGCGCGCACGCCGTCATCGTCGGCCGCTCCGAGATTGTCGGCAAACCGCAGGCGCACCTGCTGCTGGAGCAGAACTGCACGGTCACGATCTGCCACTCCCGCACGCGCGACCTGCCCTCGATCACCCGGCAGGCCGACATCCTGGTGGCCGCCATCGGCCGGCCGGAGATGCTCACCGCCGAGCACGTCCGAGAGGGCGCCGTGGTGATCGACGTCGGCATCAACCGGCTCGAGAAGGGCCTCGTCGGCGACGTCGACTTCGCGAGCGTGGCGCCGAGAGCGCGTCTCATCACGCCCGTGCCGGGCGGGGTCGGACCGATGACGATCGCGATGCTGCTGCGCAACTGCATCGACGCCGCCGAGCTCGCGGCCGGCTGACGGCCGGAGACGGCGCGCAGAACGCCGAAGGGCCCCCGCACCGGAGCGGGGGCCCTTCTCGCGTGCCGGGACGGCGGACGCGTTCTCGGGAAAGTAAGAGGACGAAAGACGTACGACTTACACGAGGCCGGCGATCAGGCCGGCGGCGTTGTTGATCCCGCTCAGGATGCCCCCCGAGAGGGTCGTGACCGCCGCCAGAACGCCAACACAGATCACCGCCAGGACGAGTGCGTACTCGGCCATCGTCTGCCCGGACTCCGGGCCTGCCCGGCTGGTGCGATTGCGAAGCGTGCGCACCGTGGTCCTCCTTTCTTCGTCGGTACAGGTTTCGGCGTGATCGGGGCGCCGGCCGATCCCCCTGCGGAGTGAACGGCGTCAGTCGCGAGGCGTGGGCGGCGTCCCCGATCGGCGGTTGGCCTACGATTCTCCGCCTATGGCGCTGTCCGATTCCGACGTCCGGCACGTTGCGCGACTCGCGCGTCTCGGCCTCCACGACGACGAGGTCGCGACGATGCGAGCCGAGCTCGAGACGATCCTCGCGCACGTGTCGACGATCGCCTCGCTCGACCTGGCCGGCGTGCCGGTCACGTCACACCCGCTCGACCTCCTGAACGTGCTCGCCGACGACGTCGCGGTGCCGTCCGTGACGCATGCCGACGCGCTCTCGAACGCCCCGGATCCGGCCCAGGGCGGCTTCCGCGTCCCCCCGATCGGGGCCTGATATGGCTGCCATCTCGACGCTCGGGCTGACGGCGGAGCGAGCCGCGGCACTGCTCGATGCACGGCAGATCTCCTGCGAGGAGCTGGCCGGAGCCTACCTCGACCGGATCGCTGCCGACGGTGACACCGGCGCCTTCCTGCACACCCATCCCGAGCGCACGCTGGCACGGGCCCGCGAGCTGGACGCCGCCGGACGCAGCGGCGTGGCGGGCGTGCCGATCGGATTGAAGGACCTGCTGTCGACGCGCGGCGTGCCGACCACGGCGGGCTCGCGCATCCTCGAGGGCTTCCACCCGATCATCGACGCCGACGTCGTCGAGGCCGTGCAGGACGCCGGTCTCGTTTCGCTCGGGAAGCTGAACATGGACGAGTTCGCGATGGGCTCGTCGACCGAGCACTCCGCCTACCAGCTGACCCGCAACCCGTGGCACCTGGAGCTCGTGCCAGGTGGCTCCTCGGGCGGCTCGGCGGCCGCCGTCGCCGGCGGCCTCGCGCCGTGGGCGCTCGGCACCGATACGGGTGGCTCGATCCGGCAGCCGGCCGCGTTCTGCGGCGTCGTCGGGCTGAAGCCGACCTACGGCGCCGTCTCGCGGTACGGCGTCGTCGCGTTCGCATCGTCGCTCGACCAGGTCGGCCCGTTCGCGCACACCGTCCGCGACGTCGCGCTGCTGACCGGCATCATCGCCCGCGACGACCCGCGCGACTCGACCAACGTCGGGCTGCCGTCGCCGATCGTGCTGCCCGAGGGAACCGACCTGAAGGGCCTCCGCCTCGCGGTGCCGCGCGACCAGCTCGGCGCCGGCATCGAGCCCGGCGTCGCGGCGCTGTTCGAGCAGACGGTCGAGCTGTGCCGCTCGCTGGGCGCCGAGGTGGGCGAGACGACGTTGCCGCACGCCTCGCACGGCCTCGCCGCCTACTACCTGATTGCGCCGTCCGAGGCGTCCGCGAACCTGGCCCGCTACGACGGCGTGCGGTACGGCCTCCGCGTCCCGGCCGCGGACGTGCACGAGATGTACGCCGAGACGCGCCGTGCGGGTTTCGGCGCCGAGGTGAAGCGCCGCATCATGATCGGCACCTACGCGCTGTCGGCCGGCTACTTCGATGCCTACTACGGCCAGGCCCAGCGCGTCCGCACGCTGATCCGCCGCGACTTCACCGAGGCGTTCGCCGACTGGGACGCGCTGCTGCTGCCGACCGCCCCGTCCGTCGCCTTCCCGATCGGCGCGAAGCTCGACGACCCGCTCGCGATGTACGCCAACGACGTGTTCACGCTGCCGGTCAACCTGGCGGGCCTGCCCGGCCTGTCGATCCCGTGCGGCCTCGACGGCGGCCTGCCGGTCGGGTTCCAGGTTATGGGCCCGGCGTTCTCGGAGAACCGGCTGCTGCAGATCGCTCACGCGCTGGAGCAGGCGATCGGCTTCGACCCCGTGC
>JBBQFB010000070.1:0-17740 GCA_038321545.1 Gaiellales bacterium | reverse complement strand
CGAAGGCTGCCCGCATCTGGTCGTCGAGCGCCGCGATCGAGTCTTCCGTGAAGCCGAGCTGGCGGAGCTTCTCGGGCGCCATGTGCGGGCAGCCCGCGAGCGTGCCGTCGGAGTACTCGCCTGTGCGGACGTACACCTTGTGCCCGCCCACGGATGCCTTCTGCGTGTAGCCGGCCCGCCGCTCCGGCAGCCGCCGGCGCTCGCGCAGGTACTCGACGACGACGCGCGCCGCGACCTCCTCGCCGGACGGCAGCAGCTCGCGTGCCAGCTCGGCGGCCTCCTCGGCCTCGATCGCGGCCTCGTCGAACGCCAGTGCCTCGGCGGCCTGGGAGCTGAGCGGCTGCGACAGCTTCGAGCCGTCGCGGTAGAGCGCGATCGCCTTCAGCATCTTCTGCCACGAGACGCGGTAGACCTCGGCCACGTCGGCGATGGTGGCGCCGTTCGGCATGTTGATCGTCTTCGAGATGGCGCCCGACAGGAACGGCTGGGCGGCCGCCATCATCTCGACGTGGGCCAGCGGCCGGATGGCGCGCGTGCCGAGCCGTCCGCACCTGTTGGCGCAGTCGAACACCGGCAGGTGCTCGGCTTTCAGGTGCGGTGCTCCCTCGACGGTCATCGTGCCGCAGACGAACAGGTTCGCCTCGTCGATCTCGGCGGCCGTGAAGCCGATCGCCGAGAGCAGGTCGAAGCCGGGCTTGCGGAGCTCGTCGGGGTCGATGCCGAGGTGCTCGGTGCACACCTCGTCGGTGACCGTGAACCGCGTGAACGCGAACCGCACGTCGAAGGCTGCCCGCATCTGGTCGTCGAGCGCCGCGATCGAGTCTTCCGTGAAGCCGAGCTGGCGGAGCTTCTCGGGCGCCATGTGCGGGCAGCCCGCGAGCGTGCCGGAGCCGACGCAGTAGCGCACGATGTCGTCGACCTGCTGCGGCGCGTAGCCGAGGTTCGCGAGGGCCGGCGGCACGGACGCGTTGACCATCTTGAAGTAGCCGCCACCGGCCAGCTTCTTGAACTTCACGAGCGCGAAGTCGGGCTCGATGCCCGTGGTGTCGCAGTCCATCACGAGGCCGATCGTGCCGGTGGGCGCGATCAGCGTGACCTGGGCGTTGCGGTAGCCGTGCCGCTCGCCGAGCGAGAGCGCGCGGTCGGCGTCCTCGCGGGCGGCGGCCAGCAGCCGCGGCTCGCAGATCGCCGCGTCGATGGGCACCGGGTGGACCGACAGCTCCTCGTAGGCGTCGGCGGCGGCCGCGTAGACGGCGTTGCGGTGGTTGCGGACGACGCGGAGCATGGCGTCGGCGTTGCGCTCGTAGGCCGAGAACGGTCCCAGCTCACCCGCCATCTCGGCGCTGGCCGCGAGCGACGAGAAGTGCATGATCGCCGTCAGCGCGCCGCACAGCGCGGTCGCCTCGGGCGAGTCGTACGGCAGGCCGCGTCGCATCGCGAGCGCGCCCATGTTGGCATAGCCCAGCCCGAGCGTCCGGTAGGCGTAGCTGCCGCGCGCGATCTCCCGGGAGGGGAACTGCGCCATCAGCACCGAGATCTCGAGCACGACCGTCCAGAGCCGGACGCCGTGGCGGAAGAGGTCGACGTCGAAGCCGTCGGCCGTCTCGAACTCGAGCAGGTTGAGCGACGCCAGGTTGCACGCCGTATCGTCGAGGAACACGTACTCGGCGCACGGGTTCGACGCGCGGATGGCGCCGTCGGCCGGGCACGTGTGCCACTCGTTCGTGGTGTCGTGGAACTGCAGGCCCGGGTCGGCGCAGAGCCAGGCGGTCTCGGCGATGTCGTCCCACAGCTCGCGGGCCCGCAGCGTCTTCGACGGCCGCGCCGGCCGGCCTTCGACGAGTGCGTGCGCACGCTCGGTGCGATCGACCAGGTTCCAGTCGTCGTCGCCCTCCACCGCCTGCATGAAGTCGGTCGTGACGCGCACGGAGTTGTTCGAGTTCTGGCCCGAGACGGTGTTGTACGCCTCGCCCTGCCAGTCGGTGTCGTACTCGTCGATGTGCAGCTCGGTGACGCCCTGGCGGGCGAGATCGAGCGCGCGCTGGATGGAGACGTCGGGCACGCCGGCCCGGCGGGCGCCGCGGACGGCCTTCGCGAGCGCAGGGTTGGTCCGCGCGACGAACCGCTCGTCGCCCTCGACATCGCCCTCGGTGGTCGCCGTGACCACGTTGCCGAGGTGCACGGAGAGCATCCGCGAGCCGGCCACGAGCGCGGCCACCTTGGTCTCCTCGACAGCCTTCCAGCGGACGTAGCGCTGGATGTCGGGGTGGTCGAGGTCGAGCGTCACCATCTTCGCGGCGCGGCGCGTCGTGCCGCCCGACTTGATGGCGCCCGCGGCGCGGTCGCCGATCTTGAGGAAGCTCATCAGGCCGGAGGAGCGGCCGCCGCCCGAGAGGCGCTCGTTCTCACCCCGGATGTCGGAGAAGTTGGAGCCGGTGCCGGAGCCGTACTTGAACACGCGGGCCTCGCGCACCCAGAGGTCCATGATCCCGCCCTCGTTGACGAGGTCGTCTGCGACCGACTGGATGAAGCAGGCGTGCGGAGCAGGGCGCTCGTACGCGCTGGTGGACAGCTTCAGCTCACCGTCGGCGGGCTCGGCGTACCAGTGGCCCTGCGGCGGGCCGGTGATGCCGTAGGCCCAGTTCAGGCCCGTGTTGAACCACTGCGGCGAGTTCGGCGCGGCGGCCTGGCGGGCCAGCATCGCCTGCAGCTCGTCGTAGAACGCGTGCGCGTCCTCCTCGCCGAAGTAGCCGTGCGTGAAGCCCCAGTAGGTCCAGCAGCCGGCCAGGCGGCGGAACACCTGGCGCGCGTCGGTCTCCCCCTCGACCGGCGAGCCGGCGGCCGGCTCGGACCGCGCGAGCCACTCCGGGACGCCGGCCTCGGACACCGGCACGAGGTCGGTCGCGACGCCCGCCTTGCGGCAGTACTTCTGGGCGAGGATGTCGACGGCGACCTGTGACCACTTGGCCGGGGCCTGCAGCGTTGCCTCGAAGACGACAGAGCCATCCGGGTTGACGATGCGCGACGTCCGCTGCGCGAACTCCACGCCGGCGTACGGGTCGCCACCCGGTTCGGTGTATCGCCTTTCGATCTGCACTACTGCCTCCTCGTCCCAGGCCCTTAAACGGGTCGCCGCATCGTCGGGGTAGACGCGGGCGGGTTGGGAACACTAGAGAGCCCGTCGGACGGAGGTCGGTCCCACGCCGGACGAGCCCGCCGCTGCCTGCAGTTTATCGCGCCACGGGGTCTCGCAACGACCTTCGGGGGCTCCCGCGGAGGCCCGAACCACTATGCTCGCAGCCGCATGGACTACCGCGACGAGGTCTACTTCGAGAGCACTGCCGACCCCGAACCGGCCTTTCCGCCGGAGGAGTACGCGGCACGGCTCCAGCGGGTGCGCGAGCGCCTTGCCGACGACGGCATCGAATGCCTGTTCCTGACCTCGCCCGAGGCCATGAACTGGATCTCCGGCTACCAGTGCGAGTGGTACCAGGCCCAGTCGCCGCGCCAGTGGCCGGCGGCCAGCGGCATCGCCGTCCACGTCGATCACGACGGCTACGTCCTGTTCGACACCGAGCGGGAGGCGGCCCTCGGGCGCATCTTCACGGCGTCCTCCGACACGCGCTACTTCCCGCGCACGAGCCTCCGGGGCGGCGCCGAGTTCGTCGTCGACGAACTGGCCGCGCTGGGCTGGCTGGACGACCGGCTGGGGCTCGAGCTGTGGTCGTACCGGCCCAACGGGCCGTTGTCGGCGCGCTTCCAGGAGCTCGCCGCCGGCAAGGGCGCGACGATCGTCGACGGCACCGACATCGTGCGCGAGTTGCGCTGGGTGAAGTCGCCGCTGGAACGGGCCGTGATGCGCGAGGCGGCCACGATCGCCGACGCCGGCATGCGCGCCGCCCGCGACGCGCTGGCCCCCGGTGTCACGGAGCTCGAGGTGTACGGCGAGATGGTGCGGGCCCTGGCCCGGGCGGGCGGCGAGAACACCGCGATCACGCAGCCGGTCCTGTTCGGCACGAAGACGAACGCGGCGCACGCGCTCTCCAGCCGGCGCGTGCTGCAGCCCGGCGAGCCGGTGATGATCGACCTGTCCGGCGTCCGGCACCGCTACCACGTGAACCTGGCCCGGATGTTCCACGTCGGCGAGCCGGCGCCCGACGTCGCCGACGTCGCGGCCCGCGCTGCCGCCTCGATCGACGTCGTGAAGGACCTGCTGCGCCCCGGCCTGCCCGTCCGCGAGCTGAACGAGGCCCTGCTGGCCTACTACCATGAGCAGGATCTCTGGACGAGCCGCGGCTGGATCGGCGGCTACGAGATGGGCATCGCGTTCTACGGCGACTGGGTCGGCAACGTCGTCTGGGATCCGCTCGCGGAGCTGCATGCCGACAAGGTGTTCGAGCCGGGCACGGCCGTGAACTGCGAGACGCAGATCTTCCTGCCGCGCCACGTCGGCCAGTTCTTCTCGATCGACACGCTGCTGTTCGACGACGACGACGCCCGGATCGCGTCCGAGCTGCCCGCCACGCTGACCGTGATCGGCTAGAGCGCTCGGTGCAGCGCCCACACACCCCGCCCACCCTGGCCCGCGGCGCGAAGGCGCTGCTGTTCTTCGGCTTCGCGTTCGCCGTGATGGCCGACCCCGTCTCGTCCGTCGCGTACGCCATCGAGGCGGCGCTGCGGGCGCTCGACGGGCACCTCGAAGACCTGTTCCCGGCGATGGCGATCGTGATCGCCGTGGTCGTGCTCGTGACGATCAACTACTGGTTCCTCGTGCGCCGCTTCCCGCAGGGCGGCGGCGATGCGGAGGCGGCCGGCCGGGCGTTCGGCACGGCCTGGGCGTTCCCCGTGATCGGCGCGCTGATCGTCGACTTCGTGCTCACCATCTCGATCTCGATCGCGGCCGCTTCCAGCGCGATCATCGCCTACGTCCCCGGCCTGCACGACTTCCGGATCCCGCTCGCGATCGGGCTCACGACGCTGGTCGCGGGCCTGACGTGGCTGGGGCACGCGGGCCGCGTCCTGTTCGCCACCTTCACGGTCAGCTTCATCGGCGCGTGCTCGGTGGTGCTGGTGAAGGGCTACATCTCGCCCACCACGACGCTGCCCGACTCGGCCGTGCTGATCACCGGCCAGCCGCTGTCGCCCGCGATCATCGCGATCCTGTTCGCGTTCCCGGTCGCGATGGCGCTGGCGACGGGCATCGAGGCGCCGCTCACGTCGATCGCGCAGCTCGGCCAGCTCGACGACGACGGCAAGCGCACGTTCGGACGGGGGACGTTGCTGCTGACCGTCGGCATCGTCGCCGCGGTCACGCTGCTCATGGCCGGCCTCGCGGTGCGGCTCAACGTCGGCATCCCGGGCGAGAAGTCCACGCAGATCGCCGACATCGCAAAGGCCGCCGCCGGCGATGGCGCGCTGTTCGCGATCTTCCAGCTGACGAGCGCGATCCTGCTGCTGTCCGCCGCCTCGTCGTCGTACCAGGCCGGTCCGGGCCTCCTGAAGGCCCTGGCCCGCGATCCGGACGGCCGCGGACTGGGCATCCTGCCGACGCCGCTCGGCGACGTCAACAGGCACCACACGCCGTACTGGGCGGTGGTCGTCTATCTCGCCATCTCGATCGGCGTCCTGGTCGCGGCCGGCGCCGAGGAGCAGGAGCTGGTGCTGTTCTACGCCGTCGCCGTGTTCGCGAGCTTCATGATGGGCCTGCTGGCGATGGCCAAGTTCTCGTGGCAGGAGAAGAACTGGCCGCTGTTCGCGATCAACTGCGTCGCCAGCGTCGCGGTGTTCTTCACCCTCGTCATCAACCTCAGCCGCGGCTACCCGCTGGCCTCGTTCGGCGCGCTGCTGCTGATCGCAGTCCTGCTCTACCGGCTGTGGGTCAAGGCCGGCCGCCCCGCGGGCGTCACCGATCTCGAGAAGGCGTAGCCGGGCTCAGAGCCACCTGGCGCGGCGCATGACGAAGTAGATCGCCGTGCCGCCCACCGCCATCAGCCCGAGCGAGTAGAACTCGCCAAAGCGCCAGGTGAGGCCGCTCAGATGACGGAAGTTCTGACCGAACCACCCCGTGATGATCGCCGGCACCAGCAGGATCGCAGCCCAGGCCGACAGCTTCTTCGTGATCTCGTTCTGCCGGTAGGCGACCATCGCGAGGCGCGTGTCGGCCAGCGAGCTCATCCGGTCATGCAGCATGTCGAGGTCCTCGTGCGCGCGGGTCGCGTGGTCGAGCACGTCGCGCAGCTCGAGGTCGAGCTCGGCGGTGTGGACGGTGTTCAGCAGCTCGCGGCGCACGAACACGCCGGCCACCTCGCGGAACTGCCCGCTCGAGCGGCGCACCTCGGAGATGACGGTTCGCGCGACGCCCGCCCGGCGAAGCGCGGGGCCGGGATCGCCATCGGCGTCGAGCGCGCCCGCCTCCTGCTTCTCGACGAGCTCCTCGAGGCCGTCGATGGCCTCCTCGTACGCGTCGGCGACCGCGGCCAGGATCGACGCCACCGCGCCGGCGGCGCAGTGGGCCTGCAGGTCGCTCCGCGCCGCCACCTCGACGCCGCGGCGGTCCATCCACTCCGGTGACAGGCGGTGCACCGTCACGAGCACGTGCTCGGTCTGCACCATGTAGAGGTCGCACGACGCCGACTTCGCGGACCGCGGCAGGCGCAGCACGGCGAGGATCTGGCCGGGGAACTGCTCGGCCTTCTGGCGCTGGCCGCCCCGCTCGACGTCCTCGGCGATCAGCGGATGCCACTGGAAGGCGTCGATCAGCGCCGTGAGCTCCTCCGGCTCCGGCTCGGGCGCGTCGATCCACAGCAGCGGCGCCGCGCCGGCGGCCTTGATCAGCGGCTCGATCGCGGCGGGCGTGATGGGCCGGAAGACCGCCTCGCGATCCGGGCCGTACTCGAGAACGCGCAGCACGTCAGGGCATTCGCCTGATGTCGCACCGCTCCTGCCCGGAGATCAGGGCAGCACGGACTTGGCGAACGCGAACGACGTCGCGTGCCAGCCGCTGTCCCACTCCTTGATCGTCACGCCCTGCGACGACGAGTGGATCATCAGGCCGTTGCCGATGTTGATGCCGGTGTGGCCGATCTCGGCCACCTTCGACTTGCGACCGGAGCTGCCGAACAGCAGGATGTCGGCGGGCCGTGTGCGGGCCCGCGTCAGGCGTCGCGACTTGATGGTCGTGCGGGCCATCTCGTACGTGGTGCGGCCGCCGACCCGGGCCATCATGCCCTTCGGCGCGGCGGGATCGAGAATCAGCGCGCGCCAGACGAGGCCGGAGCAGTCGAACCCGCCGAGGGCCTGGCCGACCGCCTTGTCGGTCGTACCGCCCCAGACGTAGGGCCTGCCGATCTGGCGGATGGCGCGGGCGATCGCGGCGTGTCGCTCGCCGGACGTGGCGGGCAGGCCCGCGAACTTCGCGACGACGGCGCGGGCGTAGTCGGAGTACACGCCGTTCAGCACCTTGTCGGTCGTCCACGCGGCATCGGCGCGGGTGGCGACCTCGGTGTCGCTGCGCTCGAGCTTGTCGGAGCCGGCCGAGATGTTGTACCGCAGCCCCAGCAGCCGGGCCACGATCTCGGTACCCGCGTCACCGCGCGGGCCGTACCGCAGGCGTGCCAGCTGGTCGCGGGCCGTTTTCGCGGCCGGCGCGAGGCCGAGCGCCGCGACGAACGTCGCGTCCAGCTCGGCGATCGTGACGGGCGCGTCGGTGGTCGGGATGTCGACGCGCCCCATCGAGTCGGGCACCGCACCCCACACCAGCATCGCCAGCGTGCCGTGATCGAGCGCGCGCGTCGGGCCATACGACGCGGCGGTCTCTCCCGGCAGGATGCCGGAACGGATGACCGTGGTGATCGCCGGGTCGGCCCAGCTTCTCGCATTCGCCGCAGGAGTCGCGACGAGCGCGAAGAACAGGAAAGATCCGGTGATGAAATGGCGGAGCGACACAATCTGCCTATCGTCGGCCGGGCGATGAACCCTACACCCGCATCTGGGGGATGCACCAGCGCATCGTCGTGATACCCCAGAAACCTTTCCATTCGGTTTGCGGGCTTTTCAGCCGACGCGGGACAGCACGACCCGGTAGCTGCCGTCGAGGCGCGACCGCACGCCGGTGCCGTCCGTCACGTCGCTGACGACCTTGTGCACCGTGACCGTGCGCGAGACCGAACGCCCCTTCATCAGCGAGGAGAGCGGCACCGCGAGGGTCACGCCGAACCGCGGCAGCATGCCCGCGGAGCCCGCCACGTCGTCATCTCCGGCACCGGCGTCGGTGTCCTCCGGCTCCTCGCACTCGCCCTCCACCACGCCCGCGTAGTGGCGGTCGACCGACCCGCCGAACCAGCCGAAACCGAGCGAGGTGCGCGATCCCCTGCGCTTGAGCGTGACCCAGCCCTTGGCCGGCCGCTTCGCCACGCGGTCGGTGAACGCCTGGTGGGCGGCGTCGCACGCGATCCGCCAGCCCGACTGCCTCGTCGTCAGCCGCGCCGTGGTGCGCCCGGACGGGTAGAGCGCGATCGCGCCCGCCTTGACGGTGACGACGAGCTTCGAGTCGCGGACCGTGAAGGTCGTCGCCGACTGCGTGTGGCCCACCAGCAGGCCGGCATCGAGCTCGTCCGACGTGTAGGTGCCAGAGAACCGGATGCTCGTCGTGTACTTGTACGAGGCCTCGGCGGCCGCCGGCAGTACGAGCAGGAGCGCGAGCGCCACCGGCCATGTGCGGATCGTTGCCATTCCTGATGTGATCGGCGCTGCGGGAGCGCCCGCGGATCACCCGTCAGACGGATTCGAGCGCGTGCGTGAGATCGTCGACCAGGTCGCCGACGTCCTCGCAACCGACCGCGAGGCGCAGCAGGCCGGCCGGCACGCCCGCCGCCGCGAGCTCGGGCTCGGTCAGCTGGCGGTGGCTGGTCGAGGCCGGGTGTGAGATGCCGGTCACGATCCCGCCCAGCGACGTCGACCGCTCGATCAGGCCCGTGCCGTTCATGACCGCCTCGCCACCGGTGCGGCCGCCGGCGACCTCGAACGCCAGCACGCCGCCGAAGCCGCCGTCCAGCAGCCGCGAGGCGAGGGCGTGCTGCGGGTGGGAGGGCAGGCCGGGGTACGGCACCGACACGATGTCCTCGCGCGCCTCCAGCCAGTCGGCGATCGCGAGCGCGTTCGCGCACTGCCGCTCGACCCGCAGCGCCAGCGTCCGCATGCCGCGACGCAGCAGCCACGCGGCGTCCGGCTCGGCGACGCCGCCCGTGTCGATCAGCAGGCTGCGGACCCGGCGGAGGTCGTCGGCGCCACCGCAGATGGCACCGGCGAGCACGTCGTGGTGCCCGTTCAGGAACTTCGTCGCCGAGTGCAGCACGATGTCGGCGCCTCGCTCGAGCGGCCGGCACAGCAACGGCGTCGCGAGCGTCGAGTCGACGATCAGGCGGGCGCCGGCACCGTGGGCGATCAGGCCCAGCGCGTCGAGGTCGGCAACCGTCGAGCCGGGGTTCGCGATCGTCTCGCAGTAGACGGCGTCGGCGACGCCGTCGCAGGCCGCGGTCACGGCGGCGAGGTCGGTGATGTCGACGATGCGCACGTCGACGTCGAGGCGCGGGCCGACCAGCTCGCGGAACAGGGAGATCGAGTTGCCGTACGTCTGCAGGGCCACCACGAGGCGCCCGCCGTTCGGCACCAGGGCGACGATCGCGGCGTGCACGGCGGCCATGCCGGAGGCCGTCAGCTCGCAGGCCTCGGCACCCTCCAGCTCGGCGATCGCAGCCGCCGTCTCACGGACGGTCGGGCTGCCCAGCCTGCCGTACAGGTAGCCCTCCTCGGAGCCCTCCATGACGGCGCCGAAGCGCTCCGCGTTGTCGAACCGCGTGATGACGGAGCGCCGCAGCGGCGGCACGACGTCCTCGCCCGCCACGGCGCCCGCATGAATCGACCGGGTGGAGGGGCCGTGCGTCTCGTCAGCCATGACGAGAGTCTATTGCGGTGGGACGGAGACAGCGGCAAGCGTCTCGGCCAGCGAGATCGCGCCGCTCAGCAGCGCGCGGCCGACGACGACGCCGTTCGCGCCCGCATCGCGGCAGGCGACGACGTGCGCGACCGTGCCGACCCCGCCCGACGCCAGCACGATGCCGTCGGTGGCGGCGCGCACGGCCTCCAGCAGTCGCAGGTCGTGGCCCGCCAGCGTCCCGTCGCGCTCGATGGCCGTGACCAGGAACGCGGCGACGCCGCGCGCGCTCAGGTCGCGGACCGCGTCGACCACCTGGATGCCGGCGTCCTCCGCCCAGCCGGCGACGCGGACGGTGCCGTCGAGCGTGTCGGCGGTGACGCAGATGCGCGCGCCGTGACGCGCGACGAGGCGGTCGAGCAGCGCGGGATCGCGGAACGCCGCGGTTCCGACCAGCACCCGGTCGACGCCGAGTGCGATCGCCTCGTCGACGGCCACCTCGGTACGGAACCCGCCGCCGACCTGGAGCACGCCGCCCACCGGCCGTTCCGCTGCGAGGCGCTCGATCAGCGCCAGGTGCGCCGCCGGTCGCTCGCCGCTGCGGGCGGCGTCGAGGTCGATCACGTGCAGCGAACGGGCGCCCTCCCGCCAGAAGCGGTGGGCGACCTCGAGCGGCTCCCCTCCGAAGTCGGTGACCGTGTCGAAACGACCCTGGACGAGGCGTACGACGCGTCCCTCCACGAGGTCGATGGCCGGGATGACGTCGAAGGGCACGGCGGAAGTATCCTCTCGTCGTGGCGATCGCCTTCCAGGACCTCCTCGATGCCGACTCGACCTGCTTCGGCTGCGGACCAGCGAACCCGCACGGCTTCCGGCTCAAGTCGCACTGGGCGGACGACCGCTCGGCCGTTGTCGCCACGCACGTCGTCGAGCCGTTTCACGGTTCCGGCTTCCCCAACACGCTGCAGGGCGGCGCGATTGCGACGCTGCTCGACTGCCACTGTGCTGGGCGGCGATCGCGTGGGCGTACACGCAGGAGGGCCGCGACGTCGGCACCGGCGACCCCATCATTTACGTCACCGCCGAGCTGTCGCTGCGCTACCTGCGCCCCACGCCCATCGACGTGCCGCTGCAGCTGCGCGCGCACGTGGACGGTGCGGTCGGGCGGAAGGTGCGCGCGACGGGCCAGATCGGCGACGGCGAGACCGTGACGGCCACGGCGGAGGGCCTGTTCGTACGCGTGGTCTGACGGCATCGCGACCTCATGACAACGTGCTAACATGGCATCGCAATGGAACAGCTACCCGACTCGTTCGACGAGCTCTGCGGGGCCCTGGCCGCACTGCGCACCCGCGACGACACCGCCGCGTTCCTGCGCGACGCGTGCACTATCTCCGAGCTGGAAGCGATCGGCCACCGGCTGGCCGTGGCGCGGCTGCTCGACGCCGGCGGCATGACGTACCTCGAGATCGCCCGGACGGTGGGCACGTCGACCACCACGGTGACCCGCGTCGCGCACTGGCTGCGGCACGGCACCGGCGGCTACCGGATCGCGCTCGAGCGGCTCGGCGAGCGCGCCTGATGCGGCCGCTGCGGATCGCGCTCCCGTCCAAGGGGCGCATGGCCGAGCCGGCCCAGAAGCTGCTGCGCGACGCCGGGTTCGAGTTCGAGCCCGACGGTCGCCGGCTGCGCGTGCCGCTGCCCGACCAGGACGCCGAGATCCTGTTCGCACGCGCCGACGACATCCCCGTCTGGGTCGAGGATCGCGCGGTCGACTGCGGGATCGCCGGAGCCAACCAGGTGGCCGAGTCGGGCGTCGTCCTCGACGAGCGGCTGCGGCTCGGATTCGGGCGCTGCCGGCTCGTGGTGGCCGCGCCGTCCTCCTCGCAGATCACCTCCGTCGGCGACCTGGCCGGCGTCCGGATCGCGACGTCGTACCCGGCCACGGTCAGCCGCTTCCTCACCGGGCGCGGTGTCGCCGCGACGTGCATCCCGATCACCGGCTCGGTGGAGCTGGCGCCGTCGCTGGACGCCTCCGAGGCGATCGCCGACCTCGTCTCGAGCGGCGAGACCCTGCGCCAGAACGGCCTCGTCGCGCTGGAGACGATCCTGGAGTCCGAAGCCGTGTTGCTCGCGCCCCGCGATCTCGACCCGGCCACCGAGCAGCGCGTCACCGACCTGGTGCTGGTGTTGCGCTCCGTGCTCGCGGCGCGTCCGAAGCGCTACCTGATGCTGAACGCCCACGACGACCAGCTGGCGGAGATCACCGGACTCCTCCCCGGCCTCGACGCCCCGACCGTGCTGCCGCTGGCGCGCGACGGCATGCACGCCGTGCACGCTGTCGTCGATGCCGCCGAGGTCGTCCGCCTCCTCGCGCCGCTGAAGCAGGCCGGAGCCACCGGCATCCTCGTCCTCCCGATCGAGCACCTCATCCCATGACGCTCCCCGATATCCCCTACGTCCGCCCCGAGATGGCGAAGCCGGCGCCCTACCGGTGGCAGGACAACGTGCCGGCCGGCCCGGTCTCGCGGTTCGACATGAACACGCTGCCGCTGTCGCCGGCCGCCTGGCCCGAGATCGCGGCCCGGGTTGCGCGACTGCCGTCGGCCTCGTATCCCGAGGCCACGTACCGGCAGCTGCGCGAGGCGATCGGCCGCTACACCGGCTTCGACTGGACGCAGGTCGTGCCCGGCGCCGGCTGCGACGAGCTGCTGCTGATGTGCGGTGCGCTCGCGATGGGTCGCGGCGACCACGCCATCGTCTGCAAGCCGACGTACCAGATGTACGCCGTGTCGAGCGCGACGGCCGGGGCGAAGCTGGAGGCGCTGCCGCCGAAGGACGGCCTGGCGCTGGACTACGAGGCGCTGCTCGAGCGCGCGCCCGGCGCGCGGCTGGTGTGGCTGTGCTCGCCCAACAACCCGACCGGCGAGGAAGTCTCTCGCACGGTCCTCGCGGAGCTGTGCACCTCGTGCAACGGGCTGGTCGTGGTCGACCAGGCGTACCTGGAGTTCGGCGGCGACGACTTCTCCGACCTGATCGCGCAGCACGAGAACCTGATCGTGTGCCGCACGCTCTCGAAGGGCTGGGCGCTCGCCTCGCTCCGCGTCGGCTACGCGCTGGCGGCACCCGCGATCGCCGGCGCGCTCGACGCGCTGCGGCCGCCAGGCTCGATCTCGCTGCAGTCGGCGGCCGCGGCCGAGCTGGCCCTCGCGCACGAGGCTGAGATGCGCGCCGACGCGGAGGCGTACGTGGCCGAGCGCGGCCGCCTGCGCCGCGGGCTGGAGGCGCTGCAGATCGAGGTGCTGGCCGAGGCCGGACCGTTCGTGACCTTCCGGCTGCCGATCGACTCCGGCGAGGCGTTCCGGCTGCTCGGCGAGCGCGGCTGCGTGATGCGTACGTTCGGCCACGAGCCGCTCCTGCAGGGCGTCATCCGCGCGACCGTGCAGACGCCGCCCGAGAGCGACCGGCTGCTGGTCGCGCTGGCCGGGCTGCTCGACCGTGAGGCACCCGCCGTGGAGCCCGTGCCGGTCGAGCACGACCGGCTCTGGGGCCGCCGCTCGACCGTCGCACGCGCGACGCGGGAGACGACGATCGCGGCGCGCCTCGTGATCGACGGCACCGGCCGCACCGACATCGCGACCGGTCTCGGGTTCCTCGACCACATGCTCCACGCGCTCGCGTTCCACGCCTGCATGGACCTCGATCTGAGCATCGCCGGAGACCTCCACGTCGACGAGCACCACACGGTCGAGGACGCCGGCATCGCGCTCGGTCAGGCGCTCGACCGCGCCCTTGGCGACCGGGCCGGCATCCGCCGCTTCGGCAACGCGGCGGCGCCGCTCGACGAGGCGCTCGCGCTGTGCGTCGTCGACCTCGGCGGCCGCGGCGTCTCGGCGATCAACCTGGAGACGAGCGGCCAGCCGGTGGGCGGCGTGACCGGCAGCCTGTGGCCCCACCTGCTCGACTCGTTCGCCCGCGCCGGCCGCGTCAACCTGCACCTGACCGCCGACGGCGAGGACGATCACCACATCGTCGAGGCGGCGTTCAAGGCGCTCGCCCTGGCCCTGCGCGCGGCGTGCGCGCCGGATCCCCGCCGCGGCGGCCTGCCATCGACCAAGGGCGCCATATGACGGTCGTGCTCGTCAACTACGGATCCGGCAACCTGCGCTCGCTGCGGGCCGCCGTGGAGCGGGCCGGATCCGGCGTCGTCGTGTCCGACGATCCCGCCACGGTCGCCGGCGCGAAGCGGCTGATGGTGCCGGGACAGGGCGCCGCGGGCCCCACGATGGCGACGCTGCGCCGCACCGGGCTGGAGCAGGCGATCCGCGAGGCGATCGGCCGCGGCGCCTACCTGCTCGGCGTCTGCGTCGGACTGCAGCTGCTGTTCGACACGTCGGCCGAGGACGACGCCACCTGCCTCGGCCTGCTGCCCGGGCGCGTCGAGCTGCTGGAGGGCACCGATCGGCTGCCGCACATGGGCTGGAACGACGTCGAGCCGGTCGGTCCGCCTCACCCGCTCGCGGCCGGGCTGCCCGCCTGCGCGTACTTCGCGCACTCCTACGCCGTCCGCGACGCCGGCCCGGCCGCCGTCGCCGAGACCGAGGTGGACGGCGTCCGGTTCACGTCCGTCGTGGCCGCCGGCCGCGTCGCCGGCGCGCAGTTCCACCCCGAGCGTTCGGCGGCCGCCGGACTGGCCATGTTGCGCGGCTTCCTTCGGTGGAGTGATGCTGCGTAGGCGCGTGATCCCGTGTCTCGACGTCTCGGGTGGGCGCGTCGTGAAGGGCGTCAACTTCGTCAACCTGCGCGACTGCGGAGACCCGGTGTCGGCCGCGGTGCGCTACGCCGAGCAGGGCGCCGACGAGATCTGCTGGCTCAACATCACCGCCGACGGCGAGAGCTGGCGCGACCTGCTCGGCCAGGTCGAGCGCGCGGCCGTCGAGGTCGACGTGCCCGTCACGGTCGGGGGCGGCGTGAAGGAGGAGCGCCACGTCCGCGACCTGCTCGCGGCAGGCGCCGACAAGGTCTCCATCAACTCCGCGGCGCTGCGCACCCCTGACCTGGTGGACGAGTGCGCGGCGGCGCACGGCTCGCAGTGCATCGTGGTCGCGATCGACGCCAAGCGCGACGGCGACTCGTGGCGCGCGTACGTGGCCGGCGGCCGCATCGCGACCGACGTCGATGCCGTCGACTGGGCCGCCGACGCCGTCGCGCGCGGCGCCGGGGAACTGCTGGTCACGTCGATGGATACCGACGGCACCAAGCAGGGCTACGCGCTCGACCTGATGGACGCCATCCTGCGGCGCGTGCCGGTGCCGGTGATCGCGTCGGGCGGCGCGTCGGGGCCCGACCACATCGCCGACGCGCTCGCCGCCGGCTGTTCCGCGGCGCTGGCCGCGTCCATCTTCCACGACGCCACGTACACCGTGCAGGAGGTGAAGGACACGTGCCGGAACCGGGGGCTGCCAATGCGCTGATCGCCCAGCTGCGGTTCGACGCACAGGGCCTCGTGCCGTGCGTCTGCCAGCACGCCGGGACGGGCGAGGTGCTGATGGTCGCGTGGGCCAACGCCGACGCGGTGCGCCAGACGGTCGAGACCGGCCGGGCCACCTTCTGGAGCAGGTCGCGCAGCGAGCTGTGGCAGAAGGGCGCCACCAGCGGCAACCAGCTGACCGTCGAGGCGGTGCGGGTGGACTGCGACGCCGACACGCTCCTGATCGAGGTGACGCCCGAGGGGCCGGCCTGCCACACCGGCAGCCGCTCGTGCTTCGGCGCCGACGGCGGCGGCGTGCTCGGCCGCCTGCGCGCCACGCTGGCGGAGCGCCGTCACGCCGACGCCGCCACGTCCTACACGGCGCGGCTCCTGAACGGCCCGCGCGCCTACGTGGCGCGCAAGGTCGGCGAGGAGGCCGCCGAGGTGCTGACGGAGGAGGCCGGATCCGACGCCCTCGTGGGCGAGATCGCCGACCTCTGGTTCCACTCCATGCTGCTCCTCGCGCGCGACGGGCTCGATCCGCTGGCGCCGCTCGACGTGCTGCGCTCCCGCCAGCCTCGTGAGCGCGGGTAGGGTTCGGGCATGGCGATCAGCGACGAGCTCCGCGACCTGCTCGGCGACCCGCGATCGGCGGCGATGCTCCGCGAGCGCGCCGAGCGCGTGCTGCGCACGCCGATCACCATCTTCAGTGAGGGAGACATCCTGGGCGCCTGGTCGCCCGTGATCGGCCCCGACCTGGCGCGCGAGCTGCTGAACACGCTGGCCTTCTCCGAGCGCCTCGACAAGGAGGAGTTCGCGCTGGTCGGCGAGCTCGCCCTGATCGCGGAGGACTGCTACCGCGCGTGGTCGGCCGAGGTCGACACCGACGGAGCGGAGTGGCGCCAGGTGCAGTGGTCGTACACCGAGCGCAACGACCACCGGTCGATGGTGCTCCACATCGGCCGCTGGGACGGGGAGCTGGTGCAGGTGCGCACCTCTGCGGAGGGCCTGTCGCGCCTGATCCGCCGGCTCACGCAGGCGCAGGCCGAGTGGACGCGCAAGGGTGGCAAGATCGATAGCGGCGAGCTCGAGCGCGCCTCCACGCTGATCGACGAGGCCCTCGAGATGCCGGAGCCCGACGCCGCCGACTGATGGCCGTCCGCATCGAGCAGGCGCTGCCCGAGCCGGCACGCGCGGCTGCGGCACAGCTGTACTGGGAGGCGTTCGGACGCCTCCTGCGCCCTGCGCTGGGCAGCTCCGACCGGGGCATCGCGGTGCTCACCGACGGGCTCGAGCCATCCCGCGCGATCGTGGCGCTGGACGGTGACGAGCTGGTCGGCCTGGTCGGCCTCCACTACGACGGCACGGCGTTCACGCGGCTCGGTGCGCGGTCGCTGCTGCGCCACCTGGGCCTGGCCGGCGTGCCGCGCCTGGTGCCGCTGCTGCTGCTCGCCGGACGGCCGTCGGCGGGCGAGCTGCGCATCGACGGCATCGCCGTGCGCAGCGACCGCCGCGGCGCCGGCATCGGCACGCAGCTGCTGCGCGAGGCCGCCGATCGGGCGCGAACGGTCGGCATCGAGGTGATCCGGCTCGAGGTGGTCGACACGAACCCGCGGGCCCGCTCCCTCTACGAGCGTGAGGGATATGTGGCCGTGCGCACCGAGCACACGCCCTATCTGCGACGCGCGATGGGTTTCGGGTCGGTCACGACCATGGAGCGCCGCGTGGGCTGATACAACGGCCCGATGGGATTCGCACACATCGACGAGGCTCCGAAGCGCACCGACGCGACGCCCGGCGTGGAGAGCACCTGAACGAACCTCGGAGAAGCCGCCGGCAGCGTCGACATCGGCCTGCGCCGGGTCGAGATACCGCCCGGCAAGCGCCCCACGCCGCCGCATAACCACGCCGCGGAGGCTAAGGGTGGAGCAGGTGCGCCGCTCGGTTGTGGCTATTTAAACTTGCCCGTGGAGCGCCGTGGTTCCGTCGCTCGCATGCAGCATAGGACCCTCGCTGAATTCGACCAATGGCTCGCCGACGATCCCGGCCACGCTCGTGCGAAGAAGGGCCTACCGCGTTTCGCCAGCGACGCCCTCATCACCCGCCTCTGCGAAGACTTCGGCCAGAAATCTAATCGATCTGGCTTGAGCCCAGAGGCCGTCTGGACGGACTCCCATTTGGGGCGTGAACAGGTCCAATCGGAACCGTATGGTGGCCCGCGCGAGTGCCAAAGCGACGACCTCGCCGATCGCTTCCGCTAGGGACTCGTCGTGCTCGACGGCGAACCGCTAAGTGAGGGCTCATAGCACCGAGCGCGGGAGAAACCCCTTCGCTCACGC
>JBBQFB010000069.1:0-17769 GCA_038321545.1 Gaiellales bacterium | reverse complement strand
CGTCTCGTCGGGTTCGGACACGGCCGTAAACGAGACGTCTTCGTACTCGACCGAGGTGCCGTCGCCGCGCACGGCTCCCGTCGCGATCACGAGATCGCCCGAGCGCGTCGCGTCCTGGATGCCGCCGCACGTGCCGACGCGGATGAACAGGCGGGCGCCGAGATTCCACAACTCCTCGACCGCGATCGACGTGGACGGCGCTCCCACACCGGTCGACGTGATCGTGACCGGGACGCCGCCGGTGCTGCCGGTGACGGTCGTGAACTCGCGGCTCGTCGCCACCTGGCGGATGTCGTCGAGCTGTGTCGCCATGCGTGCCACGCGGCCCGGGTCGCCCGGAAGCAGTACGGCCGGCGCGATGTCGCCGGGCCCGCACTGGATGTGCATCTGCATCACGTCGCGTGCAGCGCTTTGAACAGCACGAACGCGTCCGACGGCGTCGGCAGCCGCTGCACCACCATCCCGCGGGCCTCGACCATCGCGGCCAGGTCGCGTTCGGGATACCAGGAGTTGAACGGCGAGACGGCCGCGGTCACGAGCGCCCCGAGCGGCCGCGGGTGCCAGTTGACCATGCGCGCGTCGGCGACCGCGAGCACGCCGTCCCGCCGCAGCACGCGCAGGATCTCGTCCAGCGCGGGCGAGATGCGCGGCACGCACGACAGCCCGAACGACGACACGACGGCGTCGAACATCGCGTCGGCGAAGGGCAGCGCGCCGGAGATGTCGCCCTCGAGCAGCTCCGCATCGACCGCGCGGCTGCGGGCTCGCGCGAGCATGCTCGACGAGATGTCGACGCCGACGACGCGACCGCCCGGCCCGACGGCGTCGAGCAGAAACGGCAGGTTGCGCCCCGGGCCGCACGCCACGTCGAGCACCTGGGCGCCGGGCTCGATGCCGGCCGCCGCCACCAGCTCGCGGTGCATGCGGCGGCCGGAGCGGCCGAAGGTCAGGGCCGTCAACGGGTCGTACAGCCCCGTGCGGGAGATGAGGTTGAACCGGCTTCGCGGATCAACGCGCGTGTTGCCCGTGGCAGCGCTCCTTCTCGGGAGGGACGTCGAGCGCGGGGTTCCGGTCGAAGAAGCCGAATGGCTTCAGCCAGAACGACACCACGTCGGCGGGCATCACGGGCCAGTCCTCGGCGCGCGTGATGTGATGGATGCCGAACACGTACCAGAGCACCAGATCGGTGTCTGCGATGGGACGGTCGGCCGCCGTCCAGGCCGGCAGGCCGAGGTCCTCGCCGCTCTGGGTCGGGAAGTCACCGCACGGCCAGCGCTCGTCGTCGCGGTGCGCGGTGACCCACAGCTGATGACGGATCGCCTCCGCCCGCTGCAGCACCGCCGAGCCCTCCGGCAGCAGCGGCGGCACGCAACCGGTCGGCACCAGCTTGTAGGCGACTGGCACGCCGTGCGCGTTGCGGCGGCCCGGGTTCGTGACCTTCCAGCTGCGCTGTGACGCCCAGTCGTAGTCGCGCCGCGCGGCCGACTCCGTCTCGAGCGGTGTCGCAACCGTCACCAGACCGACCCCGTACGGGTTGTCGGGCCCGACCGGCATCGCCTCGGAGTGCATCTCGACGACGGTGTTGTCCGCGCCGTCCACATCGAGGTCGAGCCGGGCGATGATGAAGTGCTGATGGTGCGGCGCGTAGGTGTGCGCGTCGACCGTCGTGCCGTAGGGCGATGCGGTGTCGACACCGAGGCCGGTGGTGACCATGATCCCGGTCGCCCGCACCTCGCACTCGATGTTGCCGTCCTGGTAGAAGCGCCAGTAGACGAGGTACTCGTAGTTCGCGACGGTGACGTGGAACGACACCACCAGCCGGCGCATACGTCGCACCTCGGCGCCGGCGTGCGCGTCGACGTGCTTCCACAGCACCGCGTTGTCCTCCTCGTGGACGCAGATCGCGTTGCGGATCTCGAACGGCTCGCCGCGGGAGTCGGGCAGCACCGCGTCGAGATAGCGGATCTCGCCGAGACAGTCGCAGCCGAGCTCGAGCGACTGCGTCATCAGGCCGAGACCCCACTCGCCGATGTCGAACGCGGTGCGCCGGTAGTGGTCGGGCGTCGGGTCGCGGTAGGGGACCACCATCTCGGCGAACGAGAGCCGGTCAGCGATCGGTCGCACGCGCTCGCCGTCCTCGTACCCGACCGCGTGCAGCACGAGCCCCTCGCGGTAGTTGAACCCGATCCGCATGCGCCATCGCTGCCAGCGCAGCTCGTTGCCTGCGAGCGTGAACGACACGCCTTCCGGCTGGGTGATCTGGAGCGGGCGGAGGTCGTCGCGCAGCGTCTGGCCCGGCACGAGGCCGGGCACGTACTCGCCCATCACGGCCGGCTGGCCGGACGTGCCGTCGTCCTCGATCTGGAGCAGCTCGAGCGCATTCATGTCGACCACGAGATGCAGGCCGCGCAGGAAGTTCGCGTACGGGTTAGCGCGCGGCGATTCGCGCAGCCACACGTCGCACCAGCCCACGCGACGGTCGCGCCACTGCTCGGGCACCAGCGCGTCGCCGTACGCCCAGACGTCGAACAGGACCAGCGACAGGTCGGTGATGCCGCGCCGCCCGAGCGCCGCGACCACGTCGGGATGGACGCGCAGCATCTCGTCGCACTCGTGGTACTCGTCCGGCGTGAAGTTCGGCTGCAGGCCGGGCCGCGGCTCCCAGCCGGTGACGGCGTCGGCCCGCAGGTCGACCAGCGCCTCGTACGCCGCCCCGTCGGCGCGGTTCCAGGTCACGATCCGCGCCCGCCGTTCGCTCTCCGTGCCGTCCCACGCCGCGAGCCAGGCCTTCGCCGGCTCCTCCAGCGTCACGCACGCGAAGCGGAACGTGGGCGCCAGTTCCCGCTCCCGGCGCAGGGTCGCGACGGCCTGGCGGATCTCGTCTGCGGAGAGCGGATCGAGCGGGTGCATGTGGTGGCGGCGAGTGTACCCGTCCGCGGCCCGGTCGTGCTGGGGCAGAGATCGAGATCAATAGAAAATGCTAATGGGTGACATTCGTCCGTGAGCATGTCTGAGGTACCCTGTCCGAGGCCGGGGCGGCGACCGCTGCAGGCCGCGCAGCCCAGGTGCTTGAATACGCGGTCCAAAGGAGCCAGATGACGCGTCTTTCCACCATCCTCGTCGCACTCGCCGCGACGCTCGCGCTTGCGGCCTGTGGCGGCAGCGACAACACCACCACGTCTGAGCCGGCGGCGGCCACCACGGCGGCGCCGGCCACCAGCGAGGCGGCGCCCGCCACCAGCGAGGCCGCGCCGGCGACGGCCGCGAACGGCCTCTCGACGGCGTGCGCGAAGGAGTCGCTGACCCTGCAGAAGCCCGGTCAGCTGACGATCGGCACGTCCGATCCTGCCTTCCCGCCCTACGTCGAGGACAACGATCCCACCTCCGGCAAGGGCTTCGAGTCGGCGCTGGCCTACGCGATCGCGGAGCAGCTCGGCTTCACCAAGGACGAGGTGAAGTGGCAGAAGGTGACGTTCGAGCAGTCGTACGCACCCGGCAACAAGAAGTTCGACTTCGACATCAACCAGGTGTCGATCAACCCGGACCGCCAGAAGACGGTGTCGTTCTCCGACCCGTACTACACCGCGCCGCAGTCGATCGTGATGTTCAACTCCTCCAAGTTCGCGGGCGCCACGTCGCTGGCCGAGCTGAAGGACGCGAAGCTCGGCACGCAGATCGGCACGTCGAGCCTCGTCGCCGCCAAGACGCTGATCAGCCCGTCGCAGGACGTGCAGGTGTACGACGACACGTCGGCCGCGACGGCCGCGCTCAAGAACAAGCAGATCGACGGCCTCGTGGTCGACCTGCCGACGGGCCTGTTCCTCGCCGCTGCCGAGCTCGACAACGCGAAGGTGGTCGGTCAGTTCGCCGCGCCCGGCGGTGACGACTGGGGCCTCGTGTCCGGCAAGGACTCCGCGCTGACACCCTGCCTCAACGAGGCGCTCGCCGCCCTCAAGACGGCCGGCACGCTCGACTCGATCACGACCGAGTGGATGTCGACCAGCGCGGGCGCGCCGGAGCTGCAGTAGCGGAGCCGACCCGCAGGGAGATCCGCGAGGGGGCGCGACGCCTCAGGACACGCCGGGGACGCATCGTCTCCGGCGTGTCCACCGTCGTCGTGATCGGCCTCGTGGTGGTCGCGATCGTGACGTCGTCGGGCTGGAACGACGTCAAGGAGCTGTTCTTCTCGTGGGACGCCTTCAAGGAGGCCTTCCCCGACGTGTTGCGGGGGTTCTGGCTGGACGTGCGCCTGTTCGTCGGCGTCGAGATCGTGGTGCTGGTGCTCGGCCTCGCCGTCGCCCTGGCGCGGTTCGCACAGACGCCGCTGCTGTACCCGCTGCGGCTGCTGGCGGCCGTCTACACCGATGTGTTCCGCGGCCTGCCGACGATCCTCGTGGTGTTCCTGATCGGCTTCGGCGTCCCGGCGCTGGGCTTCGGCTTCGTGCCCGACAGCGTCGTGATCCTGGGCGCGATCGCGCTGGCGCTGTCCTACGGCGCCTACGTGGCGGAGGTGTACCGCTCCGGCATCAACTCCGTGCACCCGTCCCAGCGTGCGGCGGCCCGCGCGCTCGGCCTGTCGGGCGGCCAGGCGATGCGCTTCGTGATCCTGCCGCAGGCCGTGCGGCGCGTCGTGCCGCCGCTGCTGAACGACTTCATCTCGCTGCAGAAGGACGTCGCGCTGGTGTCGATCCTGGGCCCGCTCGAGGCCTTTCGGCAGGCACAGGTGTATGCATCGCTGAAGTTCAACTTCACGCCGCTGCTGGCCGCCGCCGTGCTGTATCTCGCGGTCACGCTGCCGCTGGCGCGCGTCGTCGACGTGCTGCAGGCGCGCGGCGAGCGCGCGCGGGCCGCGGGTGGTGCGGTGTGACGACGCCGGTGGTCGAGGTGCAGGGCGTCACGAAGGCGTTCGGCGACCGTGAGGTGCTGGGCGGCATCGACCTTGCCGTCCACGAGCACGAGGCGGTCGTGCTGATCGGCGCCTCGGGCTCCGGCAAGTCGACCCTGCTGCGGTGCATCGACCTGCTCGAGCAGATCGACGACGGTGACGTGCTGCTGGACGGGGAGGTGATCACCGACCCGTCGATCGACCCCGACCGGATCCGGGCCCGCATCGGCTTCGTGTTCCAGCAGTTCAACCTGTTCCCGCACCTGTCCGTGCTCGACAACGTCGTGCTCGCACCGGTGCGCGTGCACGGCGTTCCCCGTGCCGAGGCGGAGGCCCGCGGACAGGCGCTGCTCACCCGGTTCGGCCTCGGCGGACGCGAGCGGGACTACCCGGACCGGCTCTCGGGCGGCCAGCAGCAGCGCGTCGCGATCGTCCGCGCCCTCGCGACGAGCCCGCGGCTGATCCTGCTCGACGAGGTCACCTCCGCGCTCGACCCCGAGCTGGTCGGCGAGGTGCTCGACGTGATCGCCGAGCTGAAGGCCGAGGGGATGACGCTGATCTTCGCAACACATGAGATGGCGTTTGCCCGCGCCGTTGCGAACGAGGTGTGCTTCCTGCACCAGGGCGTGATCCTGGAACGAGGCGCGCCCGAGGCGATCTTCGACGCCCCGAGGGCACCGGAGACACAGCGGTTTCTGGAGCGCGTCCGCTAGGAGTCGATCCCATGCGCGGGTATCCCGCACGACGGGTGCGCGCCCTCGCCGATGGGCGACGAGCGGCGGGACGCGACGGTGCCGGGATGGCTTCGCACCCGCCCCTGCCGTGCGATCCCGGCTGACGGGTCCCATGGCGACCGTCATCACGCCGGATCGGCCGCCCGCGGACGCCCCGCGGCCGGGACTGGACAGCGCCGTGGCCGCGCACCTGCTCGAGACGCACGGCCGGAACGTTCTGCCGACCGTCACGGGACCCGGCTTCGGACGGCAGTTCGTCTCGCAGGTCGTGCACTTCTTCGCGCTGGTCCTGTGGGCGGCGGCGGTACTGGCCTGGATCGGGGGCATGCCCACGCTCGCCGTCGCGATCGTCGTGGTGGTCCTGGTCAATGCCGCGTTCAGCTTCCTGCAGGAGGTGCGCGCGGAGCGCGCGACCCGGGCCCTTGCCGAGCTGCTGCCCGCAACGGCGCGCGTCGTCCGGAGCGGGCGCCGGCTGACGGTTCCCGCAGTCGAGCTCGTGCCCGGCGACGTGCTGCTGATCGCGGAAGGCGATCACGTCTCCGCCGATGCGGACGTGGTGGAGGACCACGAGCTCCGCGTCGACGTGTCGCTGCTGACGGGCGAGTCCGAACCCGTGCCCGTCGGCACGCGGCTGCTCGCGGGAACGTTCGCGGTCTCCGGATCGGCGGTCGGCGTCGTCGTGCAGACCGGCGGCGACACGCGCCTCGGTTCTCTGAGCCAGATCACCGGCGACGTCCACCGCCGCCCGGCGCCGCTGCGCATCGAGCTCGATCGCGCAGTGCGGCTGATCGCCGCGGTCGCCGTCGTGAGCGGCGTCGTCTTCTTCGTCGTCTCGCTGGCGCTCGGGATGCCGGCCAACCACGGCTTCCTGTTCGGCGTCGGCGTGATCGTGGCCCTCGTACCCGAGGGCCTCCTGCCGACCCTGACGCTGTCGCTCGCGATGAGCGCGTCGCGCATGGCCCGTCGCGGCGCGCTCGTACGTCACCTCGAGGCGGTCGAGACGCTCGGCGCGACGACCGTCATCTGCACCGACAAGACCGGCACGCTGACGGCCAATCAGATGACGGCCGCCGCCGTGGCGGCGTTCGGTCACTCCTACGACGTCACCGGCGCCGGTTACGACGCGTCCACCGGCGGCATCCAGCTCGCCGGCCTGCCGCTGGGGGAGCTCGCGCTGGACGAGCTCCGTCCTCTGCTCGAGGCCGCGGCGCTCTGCGGCGACGCGCGGATCGAGGGCGAGGTCGGTCGCGAGCACGTGATCGGTGATCCGTCGGAGGCCGCGCTGCTCGTGCTCGCGCAGAAGGGCGGCGTCGAGCACGACGACGCGGCACGGCGCGCGCCGCGGGTCGCCGGGTTTCCGTTCACCTCGGACCGCCGGCGCATGACGACGGTCCACCGCAGGCCGGACGGCCAGGTCGCGATTCTCGTGAAGGGGTCGCCGGAGTCGGTGGTCGCCCGGTGCCGCGGCCTCGACCAGTCGCGCGCGCTCGCCGATGCCGACGGGCTCGCGCACGCGGGCTTCCGCGTGCTCGCACTCGCCTCCCGGACGTCGCCGGAGCTCCCGGTCGACGCGGACGATGCCGAGCGGGACCTCGAGCTGCTCGGACTGATCGGCCTCCGCGATCCGATTCGCCCGGAGGTTCCCGAAGCGGTTGCCCGCTGCCGGCAGGCCGGTGTCCGCATCGTGATGATCACCGGCGACCACCCGGCGACGGCCGCCGCGATCGCCCGGCTGAGCGGCATCGGCGACGCCGTCGTCCTGCTCGGCGACGAGCTGCCCGAGGACGACGCCGCGCTCGCGGCCCTGCTCACGGGGCCGGGGGCAGTCGTGGCGCGCGCCGCGCCGGAGCAGAAGCTGCGCATCGCGCGCGCCCTCCAGTCGGCGGGCGACGTCGTCGCCATGACGGGCGACGGCGTCAACGACGCGCCCGCGCTGCGGCAGGCGGATATCGGGATCGCGATGGGCATCGCCGGGACCGACGTCGCGCGCGCCGCGGCCGACATCGTCCTGCTGGATGACTCGTTCGCCCACATCGTCGAGGCGATCGAGGAGGGCCGCGCGGCGTTCGACAACATCCGGCGGTTCCTCACCTACCACCTCACCGACAACGTCTCGGAGCTCGCCCCGTTCGTCGTGTGGGCGCTCAGCGGCGGGTCCTTCCCGCTCGTCCTGTCGGTGCTGCAGATCCTCGCGCTCGACATCGGCACCGACCTGCTGCCCGCCGTCGCGCTGGGCGGCGAGGCGCCGGAACGCGGCGTCATGGACCGCGCCCCCCGCCCCCACGGCACCCCGGTGCTCGATCGTGGCGTCCTCGGGCGCGCGTTCGGCTTCCTCGGCCCGGTGGAGGCCATGCTGTCGCTGTCCCTGGTGCCGATCGGCGCGGCGGTGCTGCTCGGCTGGGGGCCGGGTGACGCGCTGCCCGATTCGGGCCACGATCTGGCCATCCTGTCGACGCTGGTGTTCGCGTCCATCGTCGCCATGCAGATGGCGAACGCGTTCAGCTGCCGCTCGCTGCACGACTCGGTGTTCACCATCGGCTGGGGTACCAACCGGCTCCTGGCCGGCGCCGTGGCCGTCGAGCTGGTCCTCCTGGTGGCCTCGGTGCACGTGCCCTGGCTGAGCAACGTGCTCGGCCAGACGGCGCTCGGTGTGCAGGGCTGGCTGCTGGTGCTGCCGATGCCGTTCGCGCTCCTCGCGCTGGAGGAGACGCGGAAGGCGCTGACCGGTCGCCGGCTCCGGTCCCGCGCTGCCGCACCGGCCGCGTTCTAGCGGCCGTCAGCGCGCGACGGTGGTCCCCGCCTGACCGAGCAGCGCGCGCACCGCGTCGTCGAGTGACGCGATGATCGACGTCCCACCGGCCGTCGCGAACGCGACCGCGGCCTCCAGCTTCGGGCGCATGCTGCCGGCCGGCAGCCCGCCGCCCGAGAGCATCGCTGCGGCGTCGCCGAGATCGAGCCGGTCGATCAGCTCGGCGGCGGGCGAACCGAAGTTGCGGTAGAGCCCGTCCACGTCGGTCAGCAGCAGGAGCACGCTCGCACCGAGCTCGCGGGCCAGTACGGCAGCGGCGAGGTCCTTGTCGACGACGCCCTCCACGCCGGTCGGCCGGCCGGCGGCATCGAGGGTCACCGGGACACCGCCGCCGCCCGACGTGACGACCGTGAACCCGCCGTCCACGAGGTGGGCGATCGCCCGCAGCTCGAGCGGGCGCAACGGTACCGGAGACGGCACGACGCGCCGCCAGCCGCCCGTGTCCCGCGCGACGGTGAAGCCGCGCTCCGAGGCGAGACGGTGGGCGGTCGCCTCGTCGAGCACCGGTCCGATCGGCTTCGTCGGCCGGCGCAGGGCCGGGTCGTCGGCGTCGACGACGGTCAGCGTGAGCAGCGTGGCGAACGCCGTGCCGGGCAGACGGCGCGTGAGCGCCTCCTCGACGAGGTACCCGATCATGCCCTCGGTCTCGGCGCCGACCACGTCGAGCGGGTACGCCGGCACCGAGGTGTCGTGCTCCGTCTCGTCGAGCAGCAGTCCCACCTGGGGCCCGTTGCCGTGCGTGATGACGACCTCGTGTTCCGTGATCAGCGGGGCCAGCGCGTCGGCGGCGCGGGCGGCGTTCGCGCGCTGGTTCTGAGCGCTGATCGCCTCGCCCCGGCGCGCGAGCGCGTTGCCGCCGAGGGCGGCGACGATTCGCACTCAGGCATCCTCGTCGTCGATGCGATGCGCCACCAGCGCATGCAGGAGCGCCTGCTCGGTCGGCAGCCGGTTGGCGGCCTCGGCCCACACGGCCGACTGGGGGCCGTCGATGACGGCCGCGTCGACCTCCTGGCCGCGGTGCGCCGGCAGGCAGTGCATGAAGATCGCGTCGGGTCGCGCGCGCGACATCAGCTCGGGCGTGACGCGGTAGGCGGCGAGATCGGCGAGCCGGCGGTCGCGTTCGGCCTCGTCGCCCATCGAGACCCACACGTCGGTGTAGACCACGTGGGCGTCCGCAGCGGCCTCGGCCGGATCGGCGGTGACACGCACGGAGCCGCCGTTGCGCGCGGCGACCTCCGTCGCGTCGGCGAGCACGGCCGGCAGCGACCTGTAGCCGTCGGGAGCGGCGACGACGACGTCCATGCCGGCGATCGCGCCCGCCTCCATCAGGGAGTGTGCGACGTTGTTGTCGTCTCCGAGGTACGCGAGGCGCAGGCCCTTCAGGTCGCCGAAGCGGTCGCGGATCGTCAGCAGGTCGGCCAATGCCTGGCACGGGTGGTGGTCGTCGGACAGCGCGTTGACGACGGGCACCTCGGCGGCCGCTGCCATCTGCTCGAGCGTGGACTGGGCGAACACCCGCGCCACGATTGCCGCGCAGTAGCCGGACAGCACGCGTGCCGTGTCGGCGATCGGCTCGCCCCGGCCGAGCTGCAGCTCGTCCGGCCGGAGCATGATCGGCAGAGCGCCGAGCCGGTGGCAGGCGACCTCGAACGACACGCGTGTGCGCGTCGACGGCTTCTCGAAGAAGCACGCGATGCTCTCGCCGCGCAACATCTTCGTGTACCGCCGCGGGTGCTCGCGCATGTGCACGGCCAGGTCGAGCAGCTCGGACAGCGCGGTCGGTGTCAGACCGGCGATCCGCAGGAAGTGGTCGGCCGTGAAGTGGCGGGTCTCGGACCTCATGGCTCGCTCCGATCGGTCTGCAGGGAGAGTCCGTCGCGAACGACGGGACAGGACATGCAGCGGGGTCCGCCGCGACCGCGGCCGAGCTCGGCTCCGGCGATCGTGATGACCTCGATACCGGCCCGTCGAAGCGCGGTGTTGGTGTCGACGTTGCGCTCGTAGGCGACGATCACGCCCGGCGCGACGGCAAGCACGTTGTTGCCGTCGTCCCACTGCTCGCGCTCGGCCTCGTACCGGTCGCCGCCGGTCTCGAAGAGGCGCAGCTCGGGAACGTCCAGCACGCGCGCCAGCTCCGCGAACAGGTCGGGGACGTGGTCGATCACCGGCCCGTGCGGGCCGGGCGTCAGCGCCCACGCGTCGAGCTGCCCGCGCAGCGCCGGGTAGATCGTGAAGGCGTCCTGGTCGACCATCGTCATGACGGTGTCGAGGTGCATCGCCGACCGCTGCTCCGGGAGGCGCACCGCCAGCACGCGCGTCGCGGCACCAGCCTCGAACAGCCTCCGAGCCAGCAGGTCGACGGCGGCCGGACGCGTCCGCTCGCCCATGCCGACGAGGACGCAGCCGTTCCCGACCACGAGCACGTCGCCACCTTCCAGCGGCGGGTCCTCGGGGCGTCCCTCCAGCCATCGGGCCGCCGGCGAGGCCGCGAATCGCGGGTGGAAGCGGTAGATCGCGTCGAGATGCACCGTCTCGCGGTCGCGGGCGGGCTTCGCCATGTGGTTGACGCAGACGCCGCCGAACACCCAGGCCGTCGTGTCGCGCGTGAACAGGTGGTTCGGCAGCGGGGCCAGCGCGAAGTCGCCGACGGGAGCGCGCTGCGCCAGGCTGTCGCTCGAGACGCCGAGCTCCTCCCACGCGATGCCGCCGATCAGGCGCAACGCGAGGTCGGTCGGCGAGAGATCGGCCAGCCGCTCACGGAGCGCCGGGCCGAGCACCGGGCCGAGACGCGCGGCCTGCAGCGTCCGCTCGACGATCTCCTCGCGGGCCTCGTCGATCGCCAGCGTCTCGACCAGCAGATCGTGCAGGTGCAGAACGTCGACGCCGCGCTCGGCCAGCGTGTCTGCGAACGCGTCGTGCTCCTGGCGGGCGCGCTTCACCCACAGCACGTCGTCGAACAGGAGCTCGTCCTTGTTGCGCGGGGTCAGCCGTGCGATCTCCGGGCCTGGCCGGTGGAGGACGACCTGCCGGAGCCGGCCGACCTCCGAGCCGACGTACGGGGCGATGTCGACGAGCGTCTCAGGCATCGCGGCCGGCCTCCGCCGGCGCGACGCCCTGGGCGACGGTCTCGCCGGGCTCGAACAGCTCCGGCTCGCGCTGTAGTACAGCCATCGTCGCCTCCACGCGTTGGCGGTCGCCCGGCCGGGCGACCGCGTCCATCGTGCGTTGGGGCGCGATGGCGGGCATCCGCGGAACGGCGCGACAGCGGTTCGGGTTTCCCGCCGACACGACGCGCGGACTGCCCCAGCCCACTCCCCCGGACGGGGGATCACCCGCACCCCCGGGCTGGGGAAGCCGGGCGCCGTGCGCCTCCGATGAGGAGAGTGGAGGGTTTCCTCTCCAGCGTGAATCGAACCGGACGACTCTCCGGTGCCAGTGGCCAGAACGTGTGGCTCGCGGGGTTTACCCGGAACTGGGCAAACGTCACACATCCACCTAGGAGAAATCATGTCTGCTCGTGCACTTGGCTCGAAGGTGGGCCATAGCCCGCTTCGGCTGGTGATCGCCATCGGGATCGCTGCCATCCTCGGCACCGGCGCGTACGCATTCACCGCCTCGAACACCGTTCCGAACACGACCGCCGGTAGCGGCGTCGGCACCGTCAGCGGTTTCACCATCACCAACATCCACTACGCGCTCAACGCGACCACGCCGGCGAACATCGACTCGGTCACGTTCACCGTCTCGCCGGTCATCCCGAGCACCGGCTCCGGCAAGGTCATCGTGCAGGCGGCACTGACCAGCGGTGGACCGTCGAACTACACGTGCACGTCGAACACCACGGGCGACATCGTCACCTGTGCCACGACGAGCCCGCAACTGTTGGCCGACAAGCTGACCAGCCTCACGGTGATCGCCGCGCAGTAGGCCGCGGTGGTCGGCATTGTCGACCCCAATGATGCCGGGCGGCACCGCACGGTGGTGCCGCCCGGAGACCGAACGATGCAGGGAGAAGCACGATGCGCTCGCACAGGACAGGAATCATCGGGTGGGTAGCCGGACTCGCGGTGTTCGCGGCGGTGTTCCTGGTCTTCGCGCCGGTGCAGGTCGGCGGCTCGACGTCGTACGTCGCCACCGAGGGCATCAGCATGCTCCCGAAGCTCCACACGGGCTACCTCGCGGTCGTGCGAGCGGGCCCGCCGTACGGCGTGGGCGACGCCGTGCTGTACAACAGCCCGGTCCTCCACCGGCCGGTGCTGCACCGGATCATCGCCGTCCACGACGGCCAGTACTCGCTCCAGGGCGACAACAACGACTTCGTCGATCCCGGCACGGTGCCGGCCAGCGCGATCGTCGGTCAGCTCTGGTTTCACATCCCGCGGGTCGGCGGGTGGGTCGGCTGGCTCAGCGCGCCCGCGCACGCCTCGATGATCGCGGTCGTCGCGGCGATGTTCCTCCTGCTCGGTGGGAAGGCCACGAAGCGCCGTCGTGATCGCCGGCGCACGCACGCGCGACGACCGGAGACGGCGGCGCAGCAGACGATGGCGCCCGAGTGGCCGGCCGGTCCCGAGCGCGCCGAGCTGCCCACGCCAGCGGTTCCGGTGCCTGTCGCGGCGCGCGACTTCGGGCTGCGAGGCCTCCAGACGGCGCACGAGCTACCGGATCGCGTCGCGCCCGCCCAGCCTGCGCCGAAGGCCGCGCCGAAGGAGCATTCGACGAAATCGAACCTGCAGACCGTCGCCCCGAGCGACTTCATGTTCAACGGCGTCAACCTGCATCGCGCGTGGCCACCGCTGGCCGGCGCGATGCTGCTCGCGATCGTGCTGACGCTCGTGGCGTTCGCCGTACCCGCGCACCGCAGCGCCCAGGATCCCGGCGCCTTCAACCAGATCGGCAACTTCTCGTACGTCAGCCAGCTCGTCGCGCCGAACGCCGCGTATCCGACGGGGTTCGCACAGACCGGAGACCCGCTCCTGCTCGACCTCTTCCACAAGGCCGACATGCGGTTCAACTACCGGTTCAACAGCCGGCTGCCGCACGAGGTCAGGGGCACGATCGCCCTCAACACCGTCTTCACCGCGGCGACCACGCTGCACCGCACGTTCGTGCTGACGAAGGCGATCCCGTTCGTGGGCGACACCGCCACGATCAACGGCTCGGTCGACCTCGTCCAGTCGCGCGCGTTCTTCGACCAGCTGTCCGCCGACTCCGGCGCGACGGGCGCCGACTATCTCGTCGACCTGCAGGCGGTCGTCACGCTCACCGGCGTCGTCGACGGCAAGCCGATCCACGAGACGTTCAACCCGGTGCTGCCGTTCACCTACAACCATCAGCTGATCAAGCTGGCCACGCCCGCGGCGTCAGCCGGCGCCGCAGCCGACCCGTCGTCGGATACGAACGCGCTGGCCGCGATCCTGAGCCCCGAGCAGAGCGGCAGCCTGGAGCATCAGGTCGGGAATACCGTGAACCTCGCAGCGCTGCACGTCAACGTGCTGAAGCTCCGCGTGCTGGGTCTCCTGCTGATCGGGCTGATCTTCGCCGGCATGGTCGTGCTGGCGATCACGCGGCCGCCGATTCGCGCGCGTCGCCAGACCGACCTGATCTCGAAGCGGTACGGGAGCCTGCTGGTCCCCGTCGTCGCGATCAACCCGGACAACAGGGTCGTGATCGAGCTGCCCGATTTCCACAGCCTGGCGCGGCTCGCACAGCACTACGAGCACCTGATCATGGAGGAGCATCGCGGCCGCGATGCAACCTATGCGGTCGATGAGGACGGCCGCCTGTACATCTACCGGATCATGCGCCGCGGGCCGGGAGCGCGCGCGCGGACCGGTGATGTCGCAGCCCCGGTGCGCTTCTCGCGCGCGGCCCCGTGATGTCGCGGCGCATGCTCGCCCGAGCGGTGGGAGTGCTCGTGCTGATCGTCGCGATCATCTCGACGGTGACCGGCTTCACGGCCAGTAACACCGTCCCGATCACGTACGCCGGCAAGGCCTCGCAGGCCGTGACGGAGCAGCAGCTGGCCCCGGGCTGGTGCACGCTTCTGCCGCTTACCAACACCATTGTCATGGCCGCGAATTCGTCGTCGGTCAACGGCACCAGCGGCAACGACCTGATCCTCGGTGTGAACCGCAAGGGCAACGTGAACTACAACGGCAAGGCCGGCTCCGACTGCATCGTCGCGGGCGGCGGGGCAGGGACGAAGAACACCCTCGACGGCGGCGGCGGCGCCGACGACATCTGCATAGCGCCGGCGGCCGCGAACAACACGTTCAAGAACTGCGACTACACGGTCGGCTAGGATCGGCCCGGCGGTGCGGGTTTTCCGCAACCGGCATGCGGGGTTTACCGAGGCCACGATCTTCCGCGGTCGTTACGGTCAGCGGCGATGAACCGCACCATGGTGGTCTTCAACCTGATCTACCTCGGGCTGTGTGTGATCGGGGTGGCCGTGTTCGTCGTGATCTTCCTGTCGACGCGTGCCAAGGCGCGTGCGAAGCCGATGAACATCTCGCGCTGGAAGCGACGCGAGAACGTCTGGTTCGGCGTCGTGGTCGTCGCCCTCATCGGCGCACTCGCCGCGACCATCTTCAAGACGCCGTGGAACGCCGAGGCGCGCGCCGACCAGCAGAAGGTCGACGTGCTCGCCCAGCAGTACGGGTTCACGTTCTCGACGACGAAGGTCAAGGCCGGCCGGCAGGTCGAGTTCCGGATGACGGCGAAGGACGTCAACCACGCGTTCGCGATCTACGACCCCTCGGGCACCTTCGTCGCGCAGGCGCAGATGATGCCGGCGCACCCATCGGTGCTGCGGCTGACCCTGAAGCGGCCCGGCGTCTACGCCGTGCGCTGCTTCGAGTATTGCGGCATCGGGCACCACACGATGGTCACGAGCTTCCAGGTCGTGCCGTGAGCACCGTCAGCCTGCGCACCGGGTACGCGGAGCGCGCAGAGGAGCTCGAGCTGACCGCCGACGCCGTCCGCGACCGCTTGAAGGCCCTGGTCGTCCGCTACGTGCTGACGTCGACCGCGTTCTTTTTGGTCGGCGGCTCGCTCGGTGGCATCCTCCGTCAGAGCCAGGCCGAGATCATCACCGTCTCGCCGGCGCTGTGGTACCAGCTGATGACGGCCCACGGCCTCGCCACGTTCGTCGGCTGGGCCGCGTTCTGCCTGATGGGCCTGTCGTTCTGGGTGCTGCAGGAGTCGGGCTTCCAGGTGCGCGGCTGGGGGTATCGCTGGGCGGTGCTGTCGTGGTGGACCATGGTGATCGGCGTCGTTGGCATCGTGATCACCGTCCTGGCCGAGCACTTCGCCGGCTCGTGGGTCTTCCTGTACCCGTTGCCGTTCTCCTCGACCGGCCAGTGGACCGAGGCGACCACGGCCCTGTTCTCGCTGTCGGTGCTCTCGGTCGGCCTGTCGATCTTCACGTACTGCTTCGGCCTGCTCGCGATCCTGACCGGTACCGAGCTCGGTGCGCGCCCCGGATCGAGCGCAGGGCACCGCGTGCTGTGTGCGCTCGGCTTCGGGTACCTGCGCAAGGAGCGGTTCGCGCTCGAGCGCCCGCTGCCGTATGCGGCCATCCCGCTGGCGGTGATCGCCATCGACATGATCATCGCGACGCTGCCGCTCGCGATCCTGCTCGTGCTGATGGTGGTGCAGGCGATCCAGCCGTCGGTAACCGTCGATCCGCTGCTCGCGAAGACGATGCTGTGGTGGTTCGGCCACCCGGTGGTGTACCTGCTGCTGTTTCCCGCGGTGGCGGTGTATTACCACCTGATCCCGAAGCTGGCGGGCCGCGATCTGGTGGCCGGCCACATCATCGCCGTGGCCTGGACGATCGCGGTGATCTCGAACGTGATCATCGGCGCGCACCACATGTACACCGACTTCCCGGAGGACCTGCAGCAATCGGTCAACACGTTCACGCAACCGTTGACGTACGCCGTCACGATCCCGTCGGCGATCTCCCTGTTCTCGCTGGGGTTCACGATCTACCGGTCGGCGTTCGACTGGACGAGCCCGGCCGCGCGGTTCCTGTCCGTCGCGCTGGTGTCGTGGCTGATCGCCGGGCTGCAGGGCGTCGGGCTGGCGACGATCCAGTACGACGTCGTCGCACACAACACCCTGTGGGTGGTCGGGCACTTCCACAACATGGCCCTGATCCACATCGGAATGGTGATCTTCGGAGCCGTGTACGCGTATCTGCCAGGGATGATCGGCCGACCGTGGCACTCGTTGCGGCTCGCCGACTGGCACCTGGCGCTGACCGTCGTCGGCGGCTACGGGTCGGTCATCCCGTGGATGTGGCAGGGTCTCGAGGGCGCACCGCGCCGGTTCGCAGTGTTGCCCGACCAGTACCTGACGATGAGCCAGCTGGCGATGCCGTTCGTGGTCCTGATCGTGATCGGCCAGGCTATTTTCGCGTACAACCTGGCGCGGACGCTCGGCGTCACGTGGCTGGCCGGCGCAGTCGGCCCGAAGCCGGTCGAGGACGCCCGCGCCGACGCGATGGCGCGCGAGGAACCCCGCGACGTGCTCGCCGGTCTGCTCGCGGCGGGCGGCGTGGCGCTCGCCATCCCGTCGCTCTGGCAGAGCCCGTTCCTGTGGGCGCCGCTCGGCATTCTCGCCGGCTACGTCGCGATCGCCCTCGGCGCCAGGCGCAACGGTGCGTGGTCGATGCTGATCGCCTTGCTGCTGCTCGTGGGTGGCCTGTTGATCCAGCTATGAGGCGACGCGGGTTTTCCGCACGCGGCATCGCCAGATTCCCGATGCCGCGAGCGTGTTCGCGTGGGACGCTGGGGAAAATCCACCTGTCAGACCGAGGAGGTCGGGATGTCGAAATTGCTTGTCGGCTACGACGGCAGCGATAGTGCCAAGGCCGCGCTCGAGCGGGCCGCCGGGATGACCTTGTTCGGCGACACGCTCGGCGTCATCAGCGTCGCCCCGATCGTCGCGGGCGGCCCTCGCTCCGGCGGTCCGTTCGTCGCGGGCGACGGGCCGACCGAGCATCGCGCCGAGCTCGCCGAGGCTGTCTCGTTCCTCGCCGGTCGCGGAATCGAGCCCGTCACGATCGCCGCCATCGGCGATCCCGGCTCGGCAATCTGCGAGGCGGCGGAGCGCGACGGCTACACCATGATCGTGGTGGGGAGCCGGAACCAGAACAGCGTCCAGCGCGTGCTCCTGGGGTCGGTATCCGACCGGGTGGTCCACCACGCCAACTGTGACGTGCTGATCGTCAAGTAGCACGGCTGGCGCTGCCGCGGGGCCCGCCCCGAGTAGGGCACGGGGCCCGCCCGGGCGGCGCCCGCGGCACCCCGCCCGGGGGGGGGGGCCCCGGGGGG
>JBBQFB010000068.1:0-17793 GCA_038321545.1 Gaiellales bacterium | reverse complement strand
GTTGTCGCCGGGCGCACCCGAGTCGCCCGCAGGGCCCTGTGCGCCGGTGGCACCCTTGGCGCCGGCCGGACCGGCGGCGCCGGCCACGCCGCCGCCGCTCGGCAGCACGCCGGGCGCGAAGTCCACGGCCTTCAGCGTCCGGTCCTTGATGTGCGTCGTCGTGATCGCGTTCTTCGCGATGTCCTTGCCGGCGATCAGCTTCTTCGCGGCCGGGGCGACGCCCGCCATCGCGAAGACCAGCGCAAGCGTCGCGATCACCGTCGGCACCGACGGCCTCTTCAGCAGGCGTTCCATGGCGTCCGTCCCTTTCACGTTCATTGCCTGCATCCGGTATCGGCAACCCGTCCGGGGGATGACGTACCCCGATCGGGGGAAGCGCCGCCCGTCACAAGGCGCCCGGCGATCGGCACAGCCGTCCGGTTCTGGTTGTTACAATCGCTCGCCGTCTAACCGGCCCCATCCGATTTCAGGAGCGGACGACTCACTCGATGGATACCCTCTTTCAAGAGCACGCGGTGCTCATTGCACTCATCTGCGGTGCCGCGACGCTGATCTACGGCCTCGCGCTCATCCGCTGGGTCCTGGCCAAGCCCCAGGGCAACGACGAGATGAAGGCGATCGCCGCTGCGATCCAGGAGGGTGCAGCCGCCTACCTGCGCCGGCAGTACCGCACCGTGGCAATCGTCGCGGTCGTCCTGACGGCGATCCTGCTGATCCCCGATCTGGGCGGCTGGCGCGTCTCGCTCGGCTTCGTGATCGGCGCAACCCTGTCGGCCGCGGCGGGCTTCATCGGTATGAACGTCGCCGTGCGCGCCAACGTGCGCACGGCCGAGGCGGCCCGCAACGGCCTGCCCCAGGCGATGTCCGTGGCGTTCAAGGGCGGCACGGTCACCGGCATCCTCGTGATCTCGCTCGGCATGCTCGGCGTGGCCGGCTACTACGGCATCCTGCGCGCCGGCGGCGTGGAGCAGGGCGACGCGATCCGCGGCCTGATCGGCCTCGGCTTCGGCGGATCGCTGATCTCCGTCTTCGCCCGCGTGGGCGGCGGCATCTTCACGAAGGGCGCCGACGTCGGTGCCGACCTGGTCGGCAAGATCGAGGCCGGCATCCCCGAGGACGACCCGCGCAACCCGGCCGTGATCGCCGACAACGTCGGCGACAACGTCGGCGATGACGCCGGCATGGCGGCCGACCTGTTCGAGACCTACGCGGTCACGATCGTCGCGGCCATGCTGCTGCTCGACCAGTTCACGAGCGTGAACGGCGTTCCGACCGCGGGATCGCAGGCCATCGTCGGGCTCCCGCTCGTGCTGGCCGGCCTGTCGGGCCTCGCCTCGATCGTCGGCACGCTGCTGGTGCGTGTTCGCGAGGGCGGCTCGATCATCAACGCGCTGTACGTCGGCGTGCTCGTCTCGGCCGTCATCTCGGCGATCCTGTTCCTGCCGGCCATCGCGTCGGTCGGCAAGCGGTTCGACGAGGCCGGCGACGCGTTCTCCACCATCTCGACCGCGGACATCATCGTCTGCGCGCTGGTCGGCCTGGCGGTCACGGCGCTGCTGATGGCGATCACCGAGTACTACACCGGCACCCGGTTCAAGCCGGTCCAGGCCACCGCCGAGGCGTCCACCACCGGCCACGCGACCAACATCATCGCGGGCCTCGGTTACTCGATGCAGGCCACCGCCGGCCCCGTTGTCGTGATCGGCGCCGGCATCCTGATCGCCAACAAGCTGGCCGGTCTGCCGGGCATCACGTTCGCGGTCGTCTCGATGCTCTCGATGGCGGGCGTGATCATCGCGCTCGACGCGTTCGGCCCGGTCACGGACAACGCGGGCGGCATCGCCGAGATGGCGAACATGCCGGAAGAGGTGCGCAGCAAGGTCACCGACCCGCTCGACGCCGTCGGCAACACCACGAAGGCCGTCACCAAGGGCTACGCGATCGGCTCGGCCGGTCTCGCCGCGCTGGTGCTGTTCGCCTCCTATCGCGACGAGCTGAGCATCAAGCTGGCAGAGGCCGGCAAGCCGTCGGCGCTGGCGTTCGACCTCGGCAACGCGTGGGTGGTCGTCGGCCTGCTGATCGGCGGCGCGATGCCGTTCCTGTTCGCCTCGTTCTGCATGCAGGCCGTCGGCCGGGCAGGCGCCGCGGTGGTCGAGGAGGTTCGTCGGCAGTTCCGCGAGAAGCCCGGCATCATGGAAGGCACCGAGCGGCCCGAGTACGGCACCTGCGTCGACATCGTCACCAAGACGGCCCTGCGCGAGATGATGGTCCCGGCCGCGATCCCGATCGTGATCCCGGTGGCCGTCGCCCTCCTCTCGAAGGAGGCCCTCGGCGGCCTGCTGATGGGCACCATCGTGACCGGCCTGTTCCTGGCCATCGCGATGACGTCCGGTGGCGGCGCCTGGGACAACGCGAAGAAGCTGATCGAGGACGGCGCGTACGGCGGCAAGGGCTCGATCGCCCACCAGGCCGCCATCACGGGCGACACCGTCGGCGACCCGTACAAGGACACCGCCGGTCCCGCGATCAACCCGATGATCAAGATCGCGAACATCGTCGCGATCCTGCTGATCCCGCTGATCGTCAACCTCGCGTAGCGTTTCCCGCGTGATCGCGGACCTGATCGAGCCGGAGGAGCTCACCGAGCTCCTCCGGCTGCTCGTCTCCACGCCCAGCGTGACGGGCGCGGAGCAGGCGGTGGCAGAGGTCGCCGCCGGCTGGCTGCGGGAGCGCGGCGTCGAGGCGCAGATCGTCGAGGCCGCGCCCGGGCGGCCGAACGTGATCGCGTCGATCGGCAGCGGCCCGCGCGGCCTGGTGCTGAACGGGCACTACGACGTGGTGCCGGTCGGCGACGGCTGGACGCGCGACCCGTGGGGCGCCGAGATCGTGGACGGCCGCCTGTACGGCCGCGGCTCGGCGGACATGAAGGCCGGCGTGGCGTGTGCGATGGCGGCGTTCGTGGCCTGTGCGCGAGCCGTGCCCGACCCGAAGGCACGGCTGCTGCTAACGCTCGTGATCGACGAGGAGGATGCCGGCCGCGGCACCCGCGCCGCGATCGCCGACGGCCTCGACTGCGACTGGGCGGTGGTCTGCGAGCCGACCGAGCTGCGGGCCGTCCGCGCCGCCCGCGGCAACTGCTACCTCGACGTCGCCGTCGCGGGCGTCTCGGCCCACGCCGGCAACCCCGATCTGGGCGTGAACGCCATCCATGCCGCGGCGCAGGTGGTGGAGCGCGTGGTCGAGCTCGACCGGGAGCTGCAGACGCGCACGCACCCGTTGCTGATCCCGCCGCGCACCGGCGTCGGCATGATCGAGGGCGGCCTGCTGGTGTCGGCTGTCGCGCCCGGCTGCACGATCCGGATCGACCGCCGCACGCTGCCCGGCGAGGACGGCGCCGGCGCGCTGGCCGATCTCGAGCGGATGCTGGCAGCGCGTCCGATCGAGCCCGTCGACGCGAAGGTGACGGTCGAGATGACCATGGAGATGCCGCCGTTCGAGACGCCCGCCGGGCACCCGCTGCTGGCGGCGCTGTCGGCGGCCGCGCAGGAGGCCGGCGCGCCGGATGGCGATCCGATCGGCGTCACCTACGCCACCGACGCCGGGTTCATCCACCGCGATGGCCGCATCCCGGTGGTCGTGTTCGGACCCGGCAGCGTCACCGAGGCGCACAAGCCGGACGAGTCGGTGCCGCTGGCCGACCTCGCGATCGCCGCGCGCACGTACGCTCTGCTCGCCCACCGCGTCCTCACGGGAGCCGTCTGACATGCCGCCCTTCGAACGAGCCGAGTACGACGATCGCCTGCGCCGCGTGCGGGCTCGCATGTCCGACCAGGGGTTGGACACGCTGATCGTGTCCGACCCGGCCAACATGGCCTACCTGACGGGCTACGACGGCTGGTCGTTCTACACGCCGCAGGGCGTCGCGGTTGGTCTCGACGTGGATCCGGTGCTGTTCACGCGGCTGATGGACGCCAACGGCGCCCGCGTTACGACGTACCTCGACGACGACGCGATCCTGGGCTTCCCGGACCACTACGTCCAGGCCCGCGACAAGCACCCGCTGGACTGGGTCGCAGGCGCGCTGCAGCAGCGCGGCCTGGGACGCGGCACGGTCGGCGTCGAGAGCGACGCCTACTACTTCACGCCCCGCGCCTACCACGCGCTGGAGGCCGGGCTGGGCGCTGCGAAACTGGTCGACTCGGCAGAGCTGGTCAACTGGGTGCGGGTCGTCAAATCGCCCGCCGAGCTGGCCGTGATGCGCGAGGCGGCGCAGATCATGGAGCACGTGATCCGGGTCGGCATCGACGCTGTGCGGCCGGGCGTGCGCCAGTGCGACGCCGTCGCTGCCATCTACGCCGCGCAGGTGGGCGGCGTGGCCGGGTTCGGCGGCGAGTACACGTCGTTCGTGCCGATGCTGCCGACCGGTGTCGGCACGTCCACGCCGCACCTGACCTGGTCGGACGCGCCGTTCGTGGAAGGCGAGGCGACGATCCTCGAGCTCGGCGCCTGCCGGCACCGCTATCACGTGCCGATGGCGCGGTCGGTGTTCCTCGGCACGCCGCCGCCGAAGCTGGCCGATACGGCGGAGGTGGTCGCGGAGGGCATGGCGGCTGCGCTCGCCGCGGTGCGACCCGGCGTCACGGCCGAGTCGGTCGAGGCCGCCTGGCGCGCGGTGATCTCGAAGCACGGCCTCGAGAAGGAGTCGCGGATCGGCTACTCCGTCGGTCTCAACTACCCGCCCGACTGGGGCGAGCACACCGTCTCGTTCCGTCCCGGCGACACGTCGGAGCTGCAGGCCGACATGACGTTCCACGTGATCCTCGGCATGTGGATGGACGACTGGGGCTACGAGCTGTCGGAGACGTTCCGCGTCACGCCGCAGGGCGCCGAGTGCTTCTGCAACATCGAGCGGACGCTGTTCGTCAAGGACTGACGATGGCGAGGTGCACCGACGCCCCGTACCTGTACGGGCAGAACCGCGAGCGGGGCGACCTCCACGACTGACCGGGGACGCATCCGTCCCCGTCCCTGCTCGTAGGAGGAACCTCGTGCAAGCCACCACCGTCCTCGGCGTCGCCACCACCGTGTGGGGCGTCGTCATGTCCATCGCGCCGATCCTGCAGATCCGGCGCATCCGCGCCGCGCGGTCGTCGGCCAGCGTCTCGACCGGCCACCTGATGGTGCTGCTGGTCGGTTTTGGCCTCTGGCTCGCGTACGGCTTCGCGATCGACCTGAAGCCGCTCATCATCACGAATGCCGTCAGCCTGGTGGCGACCACCGCGTGGCTGGTCGAGGTGTACCGCCACCGTCCGTCGGCCTATGCACTTGGTGGCGGCCCGACGTAGACCGTGCGCGGCCGGAACCGCAGACGGTGCTGGTACTCCTCGATGGTGTGCGCGAGAAATCCCGCGGTCCGGGCGACAGCGAAGATCGCCTCGCCCGACCCAGGGCCGAGATCCATGCAGACGCAGAGCGCGGCCAGCGCGAAGTCGACGTTCACGGGCGGCAGGGCGCGGTCCTCGATCACCGCTTGCACGGCCTGGACGGCCCGCCAGGCATCGTTCGGCGGGTCAGCCGCCTCGATCGCCGCGAGGAGGGGTGCCGCTCGCGGATCTCCCGCCTCGTAGACGACGTGGCCGAGGCCGGGCACGCCGCCTCCCTCCCGGAGGTACGCGCCGATGACCTCTTCCGCCGTGCGCCCGGCGCGCACGTCGTCGAACAGCGCGCGCGTGCCGTCGGCGGCAGCGCCGTGCAATGGCCCGCCGAGTGCCGCGAGCCCGGCCTGGACGCAGAGGTAGGGATCGGCCCAGGTGCTGGCGGCGACCCGAGCAGCCAGCGTCGAGGCCGCCAGGTCGTGGTCGGCGAGCAACACCAGGGCGGAGTTGAGCGCTGCGATCTCGGTCGGCGCGGGGTGGCGGGCGCTGAGCTTCGGCCACAGCCGGGCGGCGATCGACCCCTCGCGGTGCGCGCCGCCGCCGTCGACGTCGGGCTGGCTGTCGACGAGCGCGGCGATCAGCGTGCGGCCGACGAGCGCGACCGCCTCGGGACGGCGGTCGTGGCGCATCGGGTCGATGGCCGCCGTGACCGCAAGGGCGATGCGCATGCGGTCGACCAGTGCGGTGCCCGGCGACAGGTGCGCCGTCGTGGCGGCAATCGACACGAGGCTCGCCGGCGCCGCGGTCCAGGCCGGTGGCTCGCCGGCCTCGATGCCGGTCCAGAGCCACTCCGAGACGCGCTCGAAGCTCGCCTCGCGGCTGGCGGCCGGCACGTCCCAGCCGCGGTAGGACAGACGCCCGGCTGGATCCACCAGCGTCAGTGCCGAGTCGACGACCACCGAGAAGCCGGCGGATGACGGCGCCGCGCGACCCCGCGGCCGGTTGGCGAGACGCTCGATCTCCTCCGCCCGGTAGCGGCTGCCGCGGTGGGCGGCGGGGACGGGATGGCTGGCGACCAGCCCGCGGCTCACGTACGTGTACAGCGTGGCCAGCTGGATGCCCAGTCGCTCGGCTGCCTCGCCCGCCGTGTACCAGTCTCGGGCCATGCGTGAGACATTAGCATTGATTAATGAATCAACGTTGATTCGAGCTTCACGCTCGCCGATACTGCAGACAGAAACCGTCACGGAGCAAGCAGGAGAGCGACGATGCCAGCAGCCACCACCATCGAGCCGCCGCCGGTCCCGCGCGGCCTCAAGGGCGTCCAGGTCGCCGACACGACCATCGGCGACGTCAGGGGGCTCGAGGGCTTCTACCACTACCGCCAGTACAACGCCGTCGAGATCGCCGAGCGGCTGACCTTCGAGGACGCCTGGTACCTGCTGGTCGACGGCGACCTGCCGGCCGCGGAGCAGCGCGAACGCTTCGCCGCCGAGGTGGCCGCGCTGCGGACGTTGCCCGCCGCCGTTCGCGGCGTGCTGCCGATCATCGCCGGATCCGCGGTGCCCGGGTCGCTGGCGGCGCTGCGGAGTGCGCTGTCGGTGCTCGCGCTCGCCGAGGGCTTCCGGCCCAGCCTCGACGCGACGACGGCCGAGCTGCGCCACGACGGCCTGCGCGTGTCGGCGGTCACCCCGACGATCATCGCGGCCCTGCACCGGCTGGGCCGTGGCGAGGAGCCGATCGAGCCCCGCGGCGACCTCGGCCACTGCGCGAACTACCTCTACATGCTGTCCGGCGAGGAAGCCGACCCGGCCCGTGTGCGGGCGATCGAGTCGTACATGATCTCGACGATCGAGCACGGCTTCAACGCCTCCACGTTCACGGCCCGCGTGGTGACGTCGACCGGCGCCGACCTCGGTTCGGCGGTCGTGGCGGCGCTCGGCTCGCTGTCCGGTCCGCTCCACGGCGGGGCGCCCAGCAGGGCGCTCGACACGCTCGACGCCATCGGCACGCCGGACCGCGCCGCCGCCTGGATCCGCGACGCCGTCGGCAACGGGCAGCGAATCATGGGCTTCGGCCACCCGGTCTACAAGACCGACGATCCGCGCTCCGTGATGCTCCGGCAGATTGCGCGCGGGATCGGCGGGCCGCTGGCCGAGTTCGCGGAGCAGGTCGAGACGATCACGCTCGCCACCCTGGCCGAGCTGAAGCCCGACCAGCGCATCCGCACGAACGTCGAGTTCTACGCGGGCGTCGTGATGGAGCTTTCCGGCCTGGAGCGCGCGCTGTTCACGCCCACGTTCGCGGCCGCCCGCATCGTCGGCTGGTGCGCGCACGTCCTCGAGCAGGCCGCCGACGACCGCATCATCCGGCCCAGCGCCCGCTACGTCGGGCCGCCCCCGCCGGCGCCCCTGCCGGCCCCCTAGAGCTTGGGCCCCATGGCGGCGTAGGCGTCCTTCGACGTCGCAACGGGCACGATCTCGAACTCCACCAGGTCGGACCAGAACGCGACCCACTGCTGCAGCAGGCCGACGTCGTCGGTCTCCATCAACTGGAAGCAGCGCTCGAGCCCGGCATCCACCCACGAGTCGACGTAGGTGAGCCCGTCGGGCGCACCGCGGCCCTCGTCGCGGAACCGGCGGTACACGGAGAGCGCGTCGCCGTCGCGGAAGTGCTCGATGATCATGAACAGCACGGCGGGCTCCTGGTCAGCGGGGGAGGACGCGCAGGACGTGCGGATCGCCGGCCACGACGCCGAGCGCCTGGATGCCGTGCACGGCCGAGAAGAAGCGGCCCTCGGGGGCCGGATGCGTCGTCACGACCAGCTGCGCGCGGCCGTCGAAGGCGCGCTGGATGACGGACTCGATCGACACCTGCTGGTCGGCCAGCACGCGCGAGATCTGCGCCAGCACGCCGGGTGCGTCGAGCACGTCGAGCCGCAGGTAGAAGGCGCTCGGGACGTCGGCCTCGGGCACGATCGGCACCTGCCGGAAGTAGCCGTCGTGGGTGAAGAAGCCGGTGCCGGACGTGCCGAGGACGGTCATCACGTCGCCGATCACGGCCGACGCCGTCTCGTCGCCGCCCGCGCCCGGGCCGGCGAGCGTGATCTCGCGGATCGCCGAGCCACGCAGCATGACCGCGTTGAACGAACCCTCGATGGTCGACAGCGGATGGCCGTTCGGGACGAGCGTGGGGTGCACGCGCGCTGCGACGCCGCCCTCCAGCCGCTCGGCGGAGGCGATCAGCTTGATGCGGTAGCCGAGCTCCTTCGCGACGGCCGAGTCGATCGCCTCGAGCTGCTCGATGCCCTCGAACGGCACGTCCTCGATGGTCACGCGGGTGTGGAAGGCGATCGACGCGAGGATCGCGATCTTGGCGGCCGCGTCGGCGCCGTTCACGTCCTCGGTCGGGTCGGCCTCGGCGTAGCCGAGCTCCTGCGCGCGGGCCAGCGCGGCGGCGTAGTCCTGGCCGCCCGCCATCGCCGTGAGAATGAAGTTGGTGGTGCCGTTGACGATGCCGAGCACGGCCGACACGTCGTTCGCGATCATCGACTCTCGCAGCACCTTGACCACCGGGATGGCGGCGCAGACGGAGGCCTCGAACCGCAGCTGCACGCCGTGGCGCTCGGCGGCCGCGAACAGCTCCTCGCCGTGCCGCGCGAGCAGCTGCTTGTTGGCCGACACGACCGACTTGCCGGCCTGAAACAGCTCGAGCAGGTACTGCCGGGTCGGATCGATGCCGCCCATCACCTCGGCCACCACGCGGATGTCGGGGTCGTCGCGAAGGGCGGCGAAGTCAGTCGTCAGCAGACCGTTGGGGGCCGCGGCGGCGCGGGTGCGGCTGGTGTCGCGCACGAGCGCGCGGCGCACCTCGACAGGGCCGCCGGCGACGCGCGCGATCTCCTCGCCGCGGTCACGCAGCATACGGTCGACGGCCGAACCGACGGTGCCGTATCCAAGAAGTCCGATTGCGGTGTGCTCGGTCATGCGGCACCGGAGCGTAACCGTTCGGTACCGTTAGCGGCGTCATGCATCGCATCGCTCCGACCGGTCTGATCGAACGCTACCGAGACCGGCTTCCGGTGTCGGACGCGACGCCGGTGATCTCGCTCGGCGAGGGCTCCACGCCGCTGCTCAAGGCCGATCGGCTGGGCGGGCTGCTGGGCGTCGAGCTGTACCTGAAGCTGGAGGGCGCGAACCCGACCGGCTCGTTCAAGGACCGCGGCATGACGATGGCGCTGTCGAAGGCCGCCGAGGACGGCGCCCAGAAGGTCGTGTGCGCCTCGACGGGCAACACGTCGGCCTCCGCCGCCGCCTACGCCGCCCGTGCAGGCATCCCGTGCCTGGTGGTCGTCCCGAGCGGCCAGACGGCGCTCGGCAAGCTGGCCCAGGCGCAGGCCGTCGGGGCCACGGTGTGCGTCATCGACGGCTCGTTCGACGACGGGTTGCGGCTGGTGCGCGAGCTGTGCGACCGCCATCCGATCACGCTCGTCAACAACCTGAACGACTACCGCCTGGAAGGGCAGAAGACGGCGGCGTTCGAGATCGTCGACGAGATCGGGGTGCCGGACTGGCTGTCCCTGCCGGTCGGCAACGCCGGCAACATCACGGCCTACTGGCGCGGCTTCAACGAGGCGGTCCTGGCCGGCGATGCGACCGACCGGCCGCGGCTGCTCGGGTGCCAGGCGGCGGGTTCCGCGGCGATGCTCCAGGACACCGACATCGCCGAGCCCGACACCATCGCGACCGCGATCAGGATCGGCTCGCCCGTGCGGCGCACCGAGGCGACGCGGGCGGCACGTGAGTCGGAGGGCGGCTTCGTGGCGGCCCCGGACGAGGAGATCCTCGACTGGTGGGGCCGCATCGCGAAGCTGGAAGGCGTGTTCTGCGAGCCGTCCAGCGCCACCAGCGTCGCGGGCCTGGCCCGCGCCCGTGCGGCCGGAACGGTGGAGGAGGGTGCGCGGGTGGTCTGCGTGCTGACCGGCCACGGCCTGAAGGATCCCGACACCGCGATCGCCCGCAGCGCCGGGGTGTTGCGCGTCCCGGCCACGTTCGAGGCCCTCGAGCGGATCGCGCTCAGCTGAGCGCGGCGACCAGCTCGGCCCGCGTGGTGACGGTGGCCGGCGGCGGCGCGTCCTCCTCGCCCAGCACGTCGCTCGCCATCCGGCGGACGCCCAGCTGCGCGAGGTAGAGCTCGACGGCGGCGCGGGGCAGCGGCGAGACGACGGTCAGCTCATGACCGGCCTTGCGGGCGCGGCGCAGCAACCCGTTCAGCTCGGGGTCGGGGCGCAGCAGCACGGGGGCCGACGCCTCGTAGAAGCGCACCACCTCGGTGCGCCAGCTGGCATCGCCGGCCCAGGCGTCGAGGGCCGGCATCGCCGCGGCGCGGTCGCCGGGCACGTCGGCGGTGGCGAGCGGCCGGATGGCGGCGTACTTGGCGGCCAGGTGCGTGACGGCCGCGGCGAACACCGCGTCGGCGTCGCCGAAGGCCGCGTCGGAGACGTACAGCGCGGTCACGCGGGTGCCACGATGCGCGCCCGCAGGCGAGGGTTGGACGCCAAGACGGCAAGCCCGATCGAGATGCCGATCAGGTCGATCGCGACATCGATCGGAGATCCCGTCCGTCCCGCCACGAACGTCTGGTGGAACTCGTCCGTGATCGCGTAGGCCGTCGCGAGGCCGGCGGCGCCGAGCACCGCGGCGCGGCCACGGACGCCGTGGAAGGTGAGGCCGCGCAGGCAGCCCCCGGCGAGCAGCGCGTACACCGTCAGGTGCGCGATCTTGCGCAGCACGAGGTCGAGATCGCCCTCCGCGACGTGGAGGTTCGGCTGCGCGGACAGCGTGAAGATGACCGCGGCGATCGCGATCGCAGGAAGCCAGGGGACCACGGCGCGCACGGCGGCAGCGTATCGGCGTCCCGTGCCGACTGCGCCTGTTTCGTGACGCTTCGTCACAGACACGTGCGCCCGTCTCGTGGGAGCCTCGAGCCATGCGACCAATCCTCCTCCTGCCCGTGCTCGCGGCGCTCGCCGCCCTCACGGCGCCAACGGCCCAAGCGGTCGACTACCGCGTCGACCTCGCCTACCCGGCGGCCGACCAGTCGGCGCTCCGGGCGGCCGTCGGGACCGGGTTCGCGGGCTGTGGGGCGGGCGCCACGGGCAACCTCTGTCGCACGCCCGGCGCGGTCACGGCGCACGCTGCGCCGGGCGTCGCGATTCCGGCCTGGAACTCGGCCGACTTCATCTTCACGCCACCTGCGGGTACGACCATCGCCACGGGTATCGTCACGGTCCGCTACGGGGCCAGCGACGCCGGCGTGCACGGGCGCCTGCTGTTCAAGATGCCCGGGGGCCTGTGGGAGCCGGTGGTGCTCGCCGACCGGGCTGCGCCCGCGGTCGTCGCCGTCGGCATCCCGCCGGGCTCCGCGCAGTTCGGGCCGTCGCTGTACGCCCGCACGGCGGTGCCGGCGGGGCGGATCACCGACCCGAACGCGAACGTCCTCGAGGTACAGCACATCGCCGTGTGGCTCCGCGATGCCGGCCTGCCGGCCGTCGCGCTCCGGGCGGGCCCGTTCACCGACGGTGCGTGGCATCGCGGCGTGGTCTGCGCGCGCGCCGATGCCAGCGATGGCGGCCTCGGTGTGTTCGCGATCTACCTCGACGTGGACGGCCAGACGGTCGCGCTCCCGGCACCGGCCGGCCCGGTGCTGCAGCCGCGGCCGCGAGCGTTCGGCGGCGACCTCTGCATCGACACGCACGCGCTGCACGACGGCTACCTGTCCGCGGTGTTCCGGGCGACCGACGGCCCGGCCGCCGGCGGCAACGCGGCGGCGCCCGTGGTGGCGGCCATCCACGTCGACAACACGCCGCCGACGATCAGCGGCACGGTCGCCGCCGACACGGCCGACCGCCAGCCCGAGGTGGTCGTCCGGTCGGGCGACGCCGTCAGCGGCCTGGCCGAGATCTCGGCCGGCATCGGCGGCGTCGCCGTCTCGCTCACGCCGGCGGCCGACGGCAGCTGGCACGGCCGGCCGGTCTCTCCGCTGCCGTACGCCGCCCATACCGCACGGTTCCACGCCACCGACGCCGCGGGCAACGTCGCCGAAGCCACGGCGGCGGTCACCATCGCCGACCGCATCGCCCCGGTCGTCGACGGGTTCACGGCCGACGCGGACGGCTTCTCGTTCGGCGCCCGCGACGCCGAGAGCGGCCTGGTCGCGGCCGGCATCGCGGTTGCGCTCGACGGACGTGACGTCGACGCCGCCGGCCAGTTCTCGGCGGGGTCGTTCCGCTACGTCGCACCGTCGCCGCTGAGCGCGGGTGTACACGCAGTCGTCGCCCGCGTCACCGACAACGCCGGCAACACGACGTCACAGGGCTGGACGTTCGCGATCTCCGGCGTGCCCGGCGCCCCGCCCGTTCCCGGCGTGCCGGGCGTTCCGGGTGCACCGGCGGCGCTCGTGCTGCGGTTCTCGGTCGCGTCGATCACGGTCAAGGTGGGCGCCACGCACGTCACGGTGCGAGCCCTGCGCGGAGCCACGGCCGAACGCGGCTTGCGGATCCGGTTCACGTGGCCGGGCGGCGCGGTCGCCGGCTCGTCGGTCACCGACGAGCGTGGCATCGCCGACGTCGTGCTGAACGGCCGCCGCGAGGGCACGCTGACCGCGACGGGCGCCGGCGTCAGGGCGCTGCTCGTCGTCAAGATGGCCCGTGGCGTCACCCTCACGGCCCGTCGCGTGGCGAAGGTCGTGCGCCTGTCCGGGACGGTGCTCCCGGCGAGAGCTGCGATCGTGATCGAGGCGTACGCGTCCGGTCGCTGGCGGGCCGTTCGCACGCTGAGAGTCACCCACGGCACGTTCGCCACGCGGATCGCGCTCAGGCGCAAGGGGCTGTACATCTTCCGGGCCACGACGGGCGAGGCGCGATCCCCTGCGAGGCAGGTCTGGCTGCGGTAGGCTCGCCGGCATGACGATCCCGCCGTCCGCCGCCGAGCGGCGTGAGCCGCGTGTGGTGCACCTCGACCAACTCGACGACATCGCCGTCGCGGGCGTGCACTTCCGGCCCGTCCGGCGGGCGCTCGGCATCACCGCGTTCGGCATCAACGGCTACACGGCCGACGCGGGCGAGCGCGTGATCGAGGAGCACGACGAGCTGGGAGCCGGCGCCGGTGGCCACGAGGAGCTGTACCTCGTGATCGCCGGCGCCGCCCGGTTCGAGCTCGACGATCACGAGGTCGCGGCGACGACCGGCAGCCTGGTGTTCGTGCCCGATCCGGCCACCCGTCGTGGCGCGGTCGCCACGGCAGCCGGCACGACCGTCGTGGTGATCGGCGGCCGGCCGGGCACCGGCCTGCCGACGTCGCCGTTCGAGCACTGGTTCGCGGCCGAGCCGGCGTACGCCGCGGGTCGCTACGCGGAGGCCGAGCAGATCGTCTCGGCCGGCCTCGAGGAGCATCCGGGCCACCCGGTCATGCACTACCAGCTGGCCTGTTACACGGCGCTCGACGGCCGCCTGGACGTGGCGATGGAGCATCTGCGCGTCGCGCTCGAGGCCGACCCGTCGATCGCGAGGTGGGCACGCACCGACGTCGACCTCGAGGCGCTCCGCGACCTCCCCGGCTGGCCGGTCTGAGCGAGGTCCGCGGGGGGTCGCACTGGTACCCTGCAGGTCGATGCCGAAGGGTCTCCTCGACGAGCTGAACCCCGAGCAGCGCAGAGCAGTCGAGGCCGTCCAGGGCGCCGTGTTGATCGTGGCGGGCGCCGGCTCCGGCAAGACGCGCGTGCTCACCCACCGGATCGCGCACCTCGTGCGCGATCACGGTGTCGCGCCCTGGGAGATTCTCGCCATCACGTTCACCAACCGGGCCGCGAAGGAGATGCTGGAGCGCGTCGACGACCTGCTCGGCGCCCGCAGCCGCGGCATGTGGGTGATGACGTTCCACGCCGCCTGCGCCCGCATCCTGCGCGCCGAGGCCGATCGGATCGGGTTCCGGCCGGGCTTCACGATCTACGACCAGGCCGACCAGATCCGGGTCGTGAAGGACGTGCTCGAGGACGAGCTCGACAAGGACCCGAAGCGGTATCCGCCGCGGGGCATCCAGGCCCGCATCTCCGACGCGAAGAACCGGCTGGTCGGGCCCGAGCAGTTCGCCGCCGCGGTGTCGGGCTTCTTCGACCAGACAGTCGCCGACGTGTACGCCGGCTACCAGCGGCGCCTCACGCAGGCCGGGGCGATGGACTTCGACGACCTGCTGGCGCACGCGGTGCGGCTGCTCGAGGACGTGCCCGACGTGCGCGAGAAGTGGCAGACCAAGTTCAGGCACGTGATGGTCGACGAGTACCAGGACACCAACCACGCGCAGTACCGCCTGGTGCGAGCGCTGGCGGCGTCGCACGGCAACATCTGCGTGGTCGGCGACTCGGACCAGTCGATCTACTCGTGGCGCGGGGCCGACATCCGCAACATGCTCGACTTCGAGAAGGACTTCCCGGACGCGCAGACGATCCGCCTGGAGCAGAACTACCGCTCGACGCAGCGCATCCTCGACGCCGCGAACGCGGTCATCAGCCACAACTCCGACCGGCAGGAGAAGCGGCTCTGGTCCGATCTCGGCTCCGGCGAGATGGTGCACATCGTTGAGTGCGAAGACGAGCACAGCGAGGCCCGGATGGTGGTGTCGCAGATCGGCGGCTTCCTGCGGGAGGGCGGCTACTCGGCGTCCGACATCGCGATCTTCTACCGCACGAACGCGCAGTCCCGCGTGATCGAGGATCTGCTCCGGCGCCACGACGTGGCGTACCAGGTGGTCGGCGGCCTGCGGTTCTACGACCGCGCCGAGGTCAAGGACGCCCTCGCCTACCTGCAGGTGCTGATCAACCCGAACGACGCGATCTCGCTGCGGCGCGTGATCAACTCGCCGCGGCGCGGAATCGGCGACACGACGGTGTCGCGGCTGATCCAGCACGCGGAGGCGTTCGGAATCACGCTGCGCGAGGCGCTCCGCGAGGCCGACGATGCGCTGCCGAACGCCGCCGCGCGCAAGTCGGTGCGCGCGTTCTCGGAGCTGCTCGACCGGCTCGAGGAGCTCGTTCCGGACAAGGGCGTCGCCGATCTGCTGGAGCGCGTGCTCGACGACACGGGCTTCCGCGACGTGCTGCGCGAGGAGCGCACGATCGAGGCCCGTGGCCGGCTCGAGAACCTCGACGAGCTGGTCGGTGTGGCGCGCGAGTTCGATGCCCGAGACGACGTGTCCGGTCTCGAGACGTTCCTGCAGGAGTTGTCGCTCGTGTCCGACGCCGACGAGGACGAGCACACGGTGCGCTCGCTTGTGACGCTGATGACGCTGCACACGGCGAAGGGCCTCGAGTTCCCGGTCGTGTACCTGGTCGGCATGGAGGACGGCGTCTTCCCGCACCAGCGCGCGATCGAGGAGGCGAACCTCGAGGAGGAGCGCCGCCTCTGCTACGTCGGCATGACCCGGGCCCGGGAGCGCCTGACGCTGGTGTACTGCCGCAGCCGCACGCTGTTCGGCAACCGCAACTCGAACCCGCCGTCGATCTTCCTGGCCGAGATCCCCGCCGACGTGGTCGAGCACGAGCGCCAGCGGCCCGCACCGGTGTCGGTCGGATCGCGCAGCACGGCATCGTCGTTCGGCCCCGGCCGGGCCGGCTACGAGCGCGAGCGCCAGCGCGGCTTCGGGCTGCTCACGCCGAGCGTCGCGGCCACTCGGCCGCCGCCGGTGCGACCGAAGGACGACCACGACATCCCGCGGCTCGCGACGGGCGACACGGTGCGGCACAAGAAGTGGGGGGAGGGCATCGTGACGGGCATCCGCTCGGCCGAGGAGGTCGTCGTGCGCTTCCCCGAGCAGGGCGAGAAGACCCTGCACGTGCGGTACGCGCCGATCGAAAAGGTCTGACGAGCCGGTCTCGGGGCCGCTGCTATCATCGTCTCCCCGGGGCGGTTAGCTCAGTTGGTAGAGCACTAGCTCGACAAGCTAGGGGTCACTGGTTCGAGCCCAGTACCGCCCACTCACGAAGGCCCGCAAATGCGGGCCTTTCGTGTTCTCTGCCGGTCCTGGAGCGGTCTCCGAGCACGGCACGTTCAGCGTCCGCGCGTTGCGGTCCGATTCGGCCGCCAACAGGACCAGCGTGCCGCGCTGACCGGGTTCGTGACGCCGATTTCCGCGACCCGGGCCAGGACGGGTCGCTGCGCCACGCCCAAAACCGATCCGTCGACCTCTCCGTACCGTTCCCAGAGTCTGACGTGGGGGAGCAACGATGACCGGAATCGGGCCAGTTCGAATGGCAATCCTTGCAGGGGCGTTCATCGGCGCCCTCGCCGTACCCGCCATCGCTCTTGGCTCACACGGCGGAGGGGGCGGAGGAGGCGGGAATCCTCCGCCACCGCCGGCCTCGGCGCCCGCGGTCACGTTCACGCCGACGTCGCTGACGTTCGCGGCCCGGCCGATCGGCACCACGAGCGGGCCGCAGACGGTCACGATCGCGAACACCGGACGCGGCGCGCTGTTCATCAGCAGTGCTGCCACGCGCGGCGCGAACCCGCTTGACTTCACCCAGGTCAACGATGGCTGCTCCGGCCTGACGCTCGCCGCGGGCTCGAGTTGCGCGGTGGAGATCACCTTCTCGCCGACTGCGACCGGCACCCGGTCGGCGACGTTCATCCTCACCGACAACGCCGCCGGCAGCCCGCATACCGTGCCGATCACCGGCACGGGTACCGGCCAGAACGCGCCGCTTGCGATCGATTCGCGCTTCTTCACCTGCGCGGGCGGCGTGTGCGACATCGGCGCGGATCGCAACGTGTTCGCGAAGAACTTCTTCTCCACCAGCTTCCTCGCCAGTGGCGGCACGGCGCCGTACACGTGGTCAGCGCAGGCGCCGGCGGGCCTCGTGCTGCGCCCTTCGGGCCTCCTGCTGGGCGCGCCGAGCGTAAACGGGACGTCGACCTTCACGGTGAAGGTGACCGACGCGGCCGGAGCGACGGCGACGGGGACGTTCTCGATCACCGTCACCGACCCGCCACCGCCGACGCCGCCTGGCTGCCAGACCGGAGGCGTCGTGAGGGAGGCGCTCACGGGCGCCGCACTGAACGGGCGGACGCCGAGCGGTCAGGCGGTCGCCGACGAGACGCGCTTCAGCGGTTGCGGCGGCTTCAGCATCCTGTCGGTCCAGGTCAGCAACGTGAACCTGCCTGACGGAACGCGGCTGTGGGTGACGCTCGACTTCGGCCCCGTCGGCACGATCACCTTGCGCGGGGGCGCCGGCGCGATGGCCGCCTACAACCTGGGACTCTTCGCTGTCTCGCGCGATCAGATCCGGGTCAACAGCGCCCTCCCGGACGTCGCCAGCGCCCAGCAGATCCTGATCGGGGGCGCCTTCCAGTAGCGCAGCCTCCGTC
>JBBQFB010000067.1:0-18112 GCA_038321545.1 Gaiellales bacterium | reverse complement strand
AGCGTGATGGCCATCGCCGGCACCGTCCGGCGGATCAGCAGGCCGGCCGTGACGCCGAGCGCGAAGGCGAAGGCGGCGTAGCCGACGGGGACGACACCGCGGGCGGCGAACAGCAGGGGGCCCATTCGCGGGAAGTCGCCGGCGGCGGCCTCGTCGACGGAGCCGGCCCACCAGGTCACGGCGATGCTCGCGAGCCCCACTGCCGCCACGACCGCGAGGCCGACCAGGCCGAGCTTCGCCACCAGCCAGCGGGTGCGCGTGACGCTCTGGTTCCACACCAGCCGGTGCGTGCCGGCGTCGAGCTCACGCGCGATCAGCGGCGCTCCCCAGAACAGGCCGAGCAGCGGGGGCAGGACGAGCATCAGGCACGTGACTGCGAGAAACCCGGCCTGGTGGTCGCGGAAGAACGCGTGGGCGAACTCCACGCAACCGCCATCCTGGCCGGTGCAGGCGGCCAGGCCGCTCGCGTAGTCGTCGGCGAGGCCCGGCCCGGTCAGCGCGAGGAGGGCGGCGAGCAGGACGAGCCCCGCGGACACCAGCGTCGCGCCGCTGCGGAACTGACGCCAGGTCAGCCAGATCATCGAAGCACCTCCAGCGCCGGCCGGCTGCTGGGCTCGTTCGCCCGCCGACCCATGTAGGCGACCACGAGATCCTCCAGGCTGAGCCGCCCGATCGTCCACGCAGGGTCGTGGATCGGGCCGTCGGTGCGAACGAGCAGCGTCGTCTGCCGATCGGTCTGGCTGGCGGCGATGACGTGCTGGTCGGCCGGCAGGGTGGCCGGGTCACGGCGGGCGCCGGTCAGCCGGTGATGCGTCGCAAGGAGCGTGTCGAGGTCACCCGCGAGCTGGACGCGGGAGTCGACGAGCACGATCAGGTAGTCGCAGACGCGCTCGAGGTCGGAGACCAGGTGCGACGACAGCACGACGCTGAGCTCGTGCTCGGCGACGGCCGACATCAGGTCCTGCAGGAACTCGCGCCGGGCGAGCGGGTCGAGCGCGGCGACCGGCTCGTCGAGGAGCAGCAGCTCGGGCCGCTTCGCGATGCCGAGCGTGAGGGCCAGCTGGGCCCGCTGACCGCCGGACAGGGTTCGCGCGCGCTGCCCGGGATCGAGGCCGATGCGCTCGATCCGGGTCTGTGCGAGCCCCGCGTCCCAGGCCGGGTTGAGCCGGGCGCCGAGATCCAGGTGATCCGCGACGCTGAGCCCGTCATAGACCGGCGCGTCCTGTGCGACGAACCCGACCTTCGCGAGCTGCTCCGGCCCGCACGCCGGGCGCCCGCCGAGCACCTCGATCGTGCCCGCCGTGGGCGTCAGCATGCCCACCGCGAGGTTGAGCAGCGTGCTCTTGCCGGCCCCGTTCGGCCCGACCAGCCCGACCACATGTCCGGCCGGTACGTCGAGCGTGCAGTCCGACAGCGCCACGCGGCGCCCGAAGCGGCGGGTGAGGCCCTCGGCCCGAAGGACGGCGCTCACGCTACGCGCTCCCGCGACTCGGCGCGAAAGGTGCTCGAGAAGAGCGCCTCGATGCTCTCGTCGTCGAGGCCGGCCAGGCGCGCCTTCGCGAGCCAGCCCCCCAGGTCGATGCGCAACGGGCCGTGCGCGGCGAGCGTCGCGTCGGTGAGCGTCCGCGTGACGAAGGTGCCCACTCCCGGACGCGCTGCCACGAGCCCATCATGCTCGAGCTCGCGGTAGGCCTTCAGCACGGTGTTGGGGTTGATGGCCAGCAGCGCCACCACGTCCTTGACGGTCGGCAGCTGGTCGCCTTCGCGCAGCAGGCCAAGCCGGAGTGCGTGGCGCACCTGCCGCACGAGCTGCTGGTAGGGCGAGAGCCCCGAACCGGCGTCAAGGTGGAACTCGATGATCGGTGCCATATAACTAGTATCCTATCACATTAAGATACTAGTCTCTCAGAGATGGCTCCCCCCGCTCGAGCCGGACGCACTCCAGCCACGCGTCCGTCCGCGTCGCCCCCGGCGACGTGCGCTCCGTCAGTCCCGGCGCGGATCGGCCCAGCTCGGCCTGCTCGACGACGCGGAAGCCGGCCCCGGCCAGCGCCGCGTCGAGCGCACGCCACGAACGCTGGTCGCGCGACGCGAAGGTGACCGTCATCCGCGCGCCCGGCGCGAGCGCCCGGTGCACGGCCCGGAAGCCGTCGGCGAGCCCCGACGCGAACGCGTCGCGGTCGCGGCCGCGGTGCGGGTTCTCGCCGATCTCGCGATCGTGCGCGGGCTCCAGCGGAGGATCGAGCCACGCGCACCAGAGGGCGGACAGCTCGGCGTACTGGATCCCCTCGCCGCCGTACGGAGGGTCGGCGAACGCGTAGGCAACCGTGCCGTCCGCCACGTGCGACGCGAGGCTGCGCGTGTCGGCGCAGACGAATCGCGGCGGACCGACGTCCGCCAGCAGCAACGCCGTCTCGCGCTTCGCCGCGACCACCCGCAGCAGGCGGTTCGCGAAGCAGCGGAACGGGTCGAGCTCGAGGCTGCGCTCCGGCAGCCAGTAGATGTTCAGCTTCCAGGACGCGCCGCCGCCATCGCGGCCGTGGTCGGCCATCATCCGCGAGCCCTGCGCGAGCGCCCCCGTCAGCGCCAGCAACAGGCAGTCGCGGATCGCTCCATCGGGCTCGGCGAGGATCGCGGCACGGATCGTCGCCAGCGCGCGCAGGTTGCGCGTCGTGAACAGCTCGCCGAAGTCGTGCAGGCCCGCGCGGACGAGCTTGCGGGTCTGCCACCCGGCGAACACCGCCGGCCGGGGAGCCGCGCCGTCGCCCGCCGCGTCGGCCAGCGCGGCCAGCTGCAGGTCGGCCCGCAGCGGCTCCGCGCGGACGGTGCCGCCGCACCGCGCGCAGCGGACGTGGACGGCGACGATCTCCGCCCCGCGCCGGGCCGTCCCGGCCAGGGCCGCGTCGGCGCCGCACCGGCGGCAAGGCGTGCGATGCCATGCGCCCTCGAGGGCTCGCACCGTCTCCAGCACGCGCCCACCGGCGGCCGCCAGCAGGTCGGGATCGCATGGCGCGGCCGTGGTTCGGGCCAGGAAGATCGCGAACGGGTTCACGTCGACACCCACGGCCCGGCGGCCCAGCGCAGCGGCCTCGATCGGAGCGACACCGGAGCCGCAGAACGGGTCGAGCACGAGGTCGCCGACCTCCGTCGCCGCGGCGATCCGGGCCGCGACGAGGTCGGGCGGCTTGCGCGACCAGTACTTGTGCAGCCGGTAGCGCGCGGGCCACGTCCGGGGCGTCGTCAGCACCTGGTGTACGGTATGCGCCATGGCGGACGACGAGCAGATCGACCCGCCCCCCACCGGCCAGCGGGGCGTCTCCGTCGAGGCCGAGCGGGGCGCGGCGATGGGCCCGGAAGAGGCCGTCGCGGCGATGCGGATCAATATCCCCGCGCGTCGCAACCGGATCCTCCGCGAGGTCGTCGCCCGGGCCAACGCCGACGTCTCGCTGCGCGCCTGGTGGCACGTCGCGAACGTGAACGCGGTGCGCCGGATGCGCATCAACGACCACTCGTGGGTCCACATCCAGGTGGTCGCCAACATCGCGCTGAAGCTGCTCCGCGATCTCGTCCGCAAGGGCGCCAAGACGGGCATGGTCGACGACTACGGCATGACCAACGAGGACGCCGAGGTGGTCGTCGTGCTGGGCGCGCTGTGGCACTGCGTCGGCATGGCGGTGCACCGCAAAGGGCACGAGGACTGGAGCCTGTTCATGGCGGCCGACCGGCTGCCCGACATGCTCGACGGCCTGTACGAGGATCCGATGAAGACCGTCGTGATCGCGGAGGTGCTGCAGTGCATCACCGCGCACCGCGCCGACGGCGAGCCGCTCTCGCTCGAGGCGGGCGTCGTACGGGTCGCCGACGCGCTCGACATGGCGAAGGGCCGCTCGCGGATCCCGTTCGCCGAGGGCCGCACCTCGATCCACTCGCTGTCGGCGGCCGCGATCGAGACGGTCACCATCCGGGACGGCGTCGAGCGCCCGATCATGGTCGAGATCGAGATGAACAACTCGGCCGGCGTCTACCAGATCGACGAGCTGCTGCGCAAGAAGCTGCGCGGCTCCGGCCTCGAGGACTGGATCGAGGTGTTCGCCCACATCGACGGCGAGTCCGAGAAGCTGCTCGTCCCCGTCGTGCGTCTGTAGCGGCTGCGATGAAGCCGGTCGCGCCCGCCCGTCACCTGCTCCGCGCGAAGGACCTGATGGACGCCCGGTACTTCGAGCCGCTCGACGTGGCCGCGGCCGCGCAGGCCGCCCGCCTCTCCCCGGCCCACTTCAGCCGCGAGTTCCGGCGCGAGTTCGGCGAAACCCCGCACCAGTACCTGCTGACGCGCCGCCTGGAGCGCGCCGCCGCGCTGCTGCGCTCGACCGACCGGTCGGTCGCCGAGATCTGCCTGACGGTCGGCCTGCGCAGCGTCGGGTCGTTCACGACCAGCTTCGGGCGCACCTACGGCATGTCGCCGACGGCGTACCGCGCGACCTACCCGCCGGCCGCGAACCGGGCGATGATCCCGACCTGCGTGATCCTCGCGCGCGCCCGTCTGCAGTCCAGCACGTTTCGAGAAGACAGCCGCGCGCAGCCGCTCTAACGTGACCCTCGTGAGCTCGGAACCACGACCAGGAGGAAGAACATGCTGAAGAACCTGACGACCGTGAACGTCTGGGTGACCGACCAGGAGGAGGCGCTCGAGTTCTACACGAAGTCGCTCGGGATGGAGGTCCGCGACGACGTCACCGTGCCGGAGATGGGCAACTTCCGGTGGCTGACCGTCGCCCCGCCGAAGTCCGACGTGGCTCTCGCGCTGATGACCGTCCCCGGCCCGCCGATGTTCGATGCCGAGACCTCCGAGGCGCTCAAGGCACTCGTCGCGAAGGGCGTCACCGGCGGCCTGTTCTTCAAGACCGACGACTGCCGCGCGACCTTCGAGGAGCTGAAGGCGAAGGGCGTCGAGTTCAGCCAGGAGCCGACCGAGCAGCCCTACGGGCTGGACGCCGGCTTCCGCGACCCGTTCGGCAACTCGATGCGCATGATTCAGATGTAGCTCCGCAGCACGAAGGGCCGGAGCCGGTCGGCTCCGGCCCTTTCGTCTGTTTCTACAGCGGTTCGGCCGCCCAGACCTGCTCGCCACCCGCCGCATCGGCGCCGATCACGAGCAGCGCGCCGTCGCAGACCAGGTAGCGGCACTCGAGCGGCAGGATCGCCGGATCGAAGCCGCGGCGGACGAGCAGGAACCGGTCGTCACCGGCCAGCGAGCCGCGCTCGGCCTCGCAGCGCGTCAGCAGGTCGGCGAAGGTCGTGCAGCCCGCGATCGGCAGGACCCGCGCGGCGAGATCGGCGTAGAACGCGGCGCTGCCGGCGTCGGACGGCAGCAGCGCCGGGTACGCGCGACGAAGCCGCGGCTGCTCGGAGCGGGGCAGCAGGCGGGCGTCGCCGCCGTCCACGAGTGCGGCCGCAACCGGGCACGTCGGGTACGAGACCGCGGCGAGCTGCCTGCGTCCCGCAGCGCCGAGGTCGACACCGCACCGGCTCAGGTGCTCGGCCACCAGCGCGACCGCGGCAGCGCCTTCGCCGTCGGCGTACAGCTGGGCGGCCTCGGCGTCGACGGCCAGCTCGACGGCGGCCAGCATCGCCGCGTCGACCGGGTCGACCCACCAGGCGTTGCCGTGTGCGGCGACATCGGCGCGGAACGCCGTGCGCAGATCGTCGGCCGCCTCCTTCGTGATGGTCTCGCCGGCCTGGTCACGGAGCCGTTGCCAGGTGGCGCGGGCAGCCGTGCGGGCGACGAGGTGGGCGGCGCGGCCGCTGCGGCCGGTGGTCTCGACACGTTGCATGCCCGCACGCTAGCGCCGGGCGGAACGCGCTCACAGCCCCCTTACGCGGGATCCCGCACGAGCTCCATCGTCGAGCAATGGATACCGCCGCCGCCCTTCTGGACCTCGTCGTAAGGGATCGCGATCACCTCGATCCCGTGCGACTCGAGCAGCTCGCGCGCCCGCGGGTAGCCCTCGCACATCACCATCAGGCCGGGCCGGAGACAGAGCGAGTTGATCGCCCACTCCTCGCCCGGCGGACAGATCAGCTGCTCGATGCCGAGCTCGGTGAGCCGGTCGAGGAACCACCACGGCAACCCCAGCGGGTCGACCAGCGCCTTGTCGGGCGCGACCATGCCGAAGTGCCCGTCGAGGTGGATCGACCAGCCGCCCATCGGCACCACGATCAGCTCGATGCCCAGCCACGCGAGCGTCTCCTGCAACTGGCGGGCACCGGAGTCGTTGCAGCGGATCGAGGTGGAGTACGCGGCGACGGTGGGCGTGATCTTGGCGAACGAGCCGCCCTCGAGCATGCCCGTCCCGTGGATCGTGCGGAGGATCGGCATGCCGAGCGCGCCGAGCGCCCGGTGGATGTGCAGCTCCTCGCCCTTGCGCATGACCGGCGCGAGCCGCCCGAGGATGGCGCCGCCCGGCACGGTCACGAGCGGGTCGCGCGTGTAGATGGCACGGACGTGGCCCGGGTCGTAGCTCTCGACTAGATGCACCTCGACGCCCTGTGCCTCGAGGGTGTCGATCAGTCCCTGCTGCTGGGCCTGTCCGCGCGCGATGTCCGGCGCCTTGCGGTCGTCCCAGTACCAGCGGCCGGCGGGATCCATCAGCGCCTGCGCGCGCTCGTCCCAGCAGTCGTCGCGCACGACGCTCCACTCGTCGCGCAGCCTGCGCATCAGGACGGAGCGCAGCTGCCCGACCTCGTCGGTGGCGCCCCACTCCCGGCCCCAGTACGTCGTCTGCTCGTGCGCCGACTCGAACGGCGGCTCGGCCGCGTGCTCGACGAGCGCGAGATAGTACGCGGGTGGATAGGGGTAGTTCGGCTCCGGCGACATGGCCGGGGACACTACCGAGTGCGGCGCTTGCGGTCGAGCATCGCGAGCACGAGCAGGCCCGTGGCGATCGCGAACACCGACACGATCTGGTTGAACCGGACGCCGGCGAACTCCGGCGTATCGTCCAGCCGGACGGTCTCGATCGCGACTCGGCCGACCGCGTAGAGAATCAGGTAGCAGGCGACGACCGAGCCGGGGCGGAACCGCTCCCACAGGCGCGGCCACAGGTAGAGCAGCAGGAAGAAGACGGTCACGTCCCACAGCGCCTCGTACGCGAAGACCGGGTGGAACGTGGTCACGTCCAGGTAGTCGGGCGGCCGGTACGCTTCGTCGACGTGCAGGCCCCACGGCAGCGAGGTGGGAGCGCCGAACAGCTCCTGGTTGAAGTAGTTGCCGAACCGGCCGATGGCCTGGCCCAGCGCGAGCCCGGGCACCGTGCAGTCGAGGAACGTGCCGACCGGCCAGCCGCGCACGCGCGCCGACACGACGATCGCCGCGAGCCCGGCCAGGATCGCGCCGTAGATGCCGAGCCCGCCGTGGGAAAAGTCGAGCGGCGGCGAGTCGACGCCGCGCAGCGCGTCGGTGGCTGCGGAGTAGAGGCGCGCGCCGACGAGGGCCATCGGACCGGCCAGGATGCACGTCCACATCGCGTCGACGGGGTCGCCGCCGCCGCGTTGCCAGATGCGGGCGGTGATCAGCATCCAGACGACGAATCCGGTCAGGACGAAAACCGGATAAAGGCGCAGATCGAGCGGTCCGAAATCGAGGCTGGAGGCTGGAGGCGGCGGCACGTCCGTATGCTACGGTGAGCGAGCCGATGCGGGATCGTCTAACGGCAGGACAACGGACTCTGACTCCGTTTATCTAGGTTCGAATCCTAGTCCCGCAGCCTCCCTCGCTCCTGTTCGGTACACTGGAGCACCGGGCCGTGGCGCATTCGTCTAGGGGCCTAGGACGCTGGCCTCTCACGCCGGTAACACGGGTTCGAATCCCGTATGCGCTACCTCCGAAAACCCCTGCAATCGCGGGGGTTTTCGTTTATTGGCAGGCCTCCCCGGGGAGGGGCGCGCAGGGGACGCCCCGCCCGTGACCCAGGGCCGAGACTCATCTCGCTCGGATCACGCGCGGTTGGTGTCGATCCAGGCTCGCGCGAACTGCACCAGCTCTCGCTGCGGCATCAGCCGCGCCTCGCCCTGCCCAACGGCACCGATCCGCTCGAGGCCGGTCTGGTCTGCGAACGCGGCGCCGATCGCCGGAAAGTCGTCCTCGTCGTACGCGACGTCCTGCCAGGTCACCCACTCGCACCGGTCGCCGGCCGGGGCGGTGCCCTCGACCACGTGCCGTCCACCCCACGCGCTGGCGACCTCTGCGACGTGCAACGACGTGTTCGAGCCGTGGCCGACGCCGAGCAGCAGCACCTGGCCGCCGTGGTCTCCGACCCGGCCCAGCGGCGACGCCGGGCCGATGCTCCAGTCCAGCTCGTGCCCGCCGCACAACTCCTCGGCCAGCGGACCGAGCGCCGCCATCGAGAAGTGCGGGTGCGCGCTCCTGACCGCATCGCGGCGACGGAGCACCGTGTCGGCCAGGGCGCCCATCCACGGGGCCGGCGTCTCGTCTGCGCGAAACGGCGGCATCGACCGGCGCACCTCGGCCCACCACGCCTCCGGCACCGGAGGATTCGACCAGCCGGCCGGGTCGGACAGGTGGTTGGTGTGGGCCGGCACCATCAGCGTGCCGTCGCCGCCGATCACGTCGAGCAGCGCGTGCAGCACGGTGGGTGCACCGCCCACCACCCAGCCCAGCTGCGACAGCGACGCGTGCACGACCAGCAGGCCGCCCCGCGGCACGCCGAGGCGGCGCAGATCGGCGGCCAGCGTCTCGCTCGTGACGGGCGCGGTGCTGCGGGCGATCTGGTCGGCCTCGGACACGGCGGCATTGTCCCCGGACTTCGTCGCGGGCGCGACGGATCTGGATCAGGCCGCGGAGACCGGCTCGAGCAGCGTGTACGGCGCCCAGCCGGCGGAGGAGCTCTCGTCCCCGTCGAACTCGACTCGAGCGCCGAGCGTCTCCATGACGCCTTCGGTCGCTCCGTACGTCATCACGTCCAGCTCGGTGACGACCCCGGTCGTGCCGGCCCGATAGAACCGCTCGCCGAACGTGTAGTCGTGGTTCAGGCGCACCCGGTCGTTCACCGAGTAGTTGTGCGGGACGAGCGCGCTGTCGGACTCGTTGATCGTGCCGGCCCGCTCGGTCTCGGTCGGCAGGTTCCCCGCCGCATGGTCCTGGCGTTCCACGGTGACTCCTCTCGGCCCGGCATCGGAACGCCGGGCACCCACAGCACTACTACCCGATAGCGACGGGTTCCGAAACGCGCAGATGGTGTCAGCGGCTGTCGGGATCGAGCCGCGCGGGGCGCTCGTCGATGCGCCACGGCGGATCGGCCGCCACCAGCGCGTCAACCGTCTCGCGCGTCAGCGGGCGCGCGAAGTAGTAGCCCTGCGCGTACTCGCACCCGATCCCCTGCAGCGAGACGAGCTGCTCGCGCGTCTCCACGCCCTCGGCGACCACGTCGAGGCCGAGCGCCCGTGCCAGCTGCCGCGTCGCGACGACGATCGCGGTGTCGGTCTCGTCACGCCCCATGCCCGCGACGAACGACCGGTCGAGCTTCAGCACGTCGAGCGGGAACCGGCGGAGGTGCCCGAACGACGAGTAGCCGGTGCCGAAGTCGTCCAGCAGCAACCGCACGCCGAGCGCCTTGATCTCGAGCAGGCGGGCGGCGTGCTCCGGGTCGTCGTCGATCACGACCGACTCCGTGATCTCGAGACCCAGCTGGCTCGCCGCGATGCCGGACGCCGCGAGGCTGATCGCGATGAACTCGGGCAGGCCGGTGTCGCCCAGCTGGACCGCCGACAGGTTGACGTTCACGGAGATGCGCGGCGTCGCCGGGCTGATCACGTTCCAGCGGGCGGCATCGGCGCACGCCCGCGCGATCACGAACCGGCCGAGCTCGATGATGGCGCCCGTCTCCTCGGCGATCGATATGAACGCCACCGGCGGGATCAGCCCGCGCGTCGGGTGCCGCCACCGCACCAGGCCCTCGAGCCCCGTGACGACGCCGTCGGCGAGCGCGACGATGGGCTGGTAGTAGAGGTCGAACTCGCGGCGCTCGAGGGCACCGCGCAGATCGGCCTCGGTCTGCAGCCGGTCGAGCATGCGCGCGCGCATCTCGTTGTCGAACAGCTCCACCCGGCCGCGGCCGGACGCCTTCGCGCGGTACAACGCGGTATCGGCGTCGCGCATCGCGTCCTCCGGCGAGTCGCCGCCCTTGCGCACCGCGACGCCGATGCTGGCGCCCGGCAGCGAGTTGTCGGGATCCAGCAGCGCGAGCAGCAGGCGCTCCGCCATCGCCAACGCCTCCTCGGGGCAGGTCAGCGCCTCGGCGACGACCGCGAACTCGTCGCCGCCGACGCGGGCGATCGTGTCGCCCGGACGGAGGGTGGCCGTGAGCCGCTCGGCCGCCGCCACCAGCAGGGCGTCGCCGGTCGAGTGGCCATACGAGTCGTTCACGTCCTTGAAGCGGTCGAGGTCGATGTACAGCACGCCGACGAGCGTCCGGTCGCGGGCCGCGCGCTCCAGCGCAAGGCCCAGGCGATCGAGCAGCAATGCCCGGTTCGGGATGCCGGTGAGCGCGTCGTGCATCGCCTGGTGGCGGATCGTGGACTCCGCCGCGCTGCGCTCGATGGCGCTGCCGATCACGTTGGCGACCGACTCGAGGAACAGCAGGTCGTCCGACGTGAAGACGCGGCGCCGCGCATGCAGCACGCAGATCATCCCCCACACCCGCTCGGGCAGGCGGATCACGAAGCAGGCGCCGCCGAACATGCCGGTCGCAGTCGTGGTCGCCGAGCCTGCGCCGAACCGCGCGTCGGCCGCGAAGTCCTCGATCACGACTGACCCGCCACTGGCGAGCGCCGCGCCCGTCAGCGTGTCGGGCGACGCGTCGAACCGCACGCCGATGTGGTCGGGCGTGCCGCCGGCCGAGGCCCGGGCGACGGCGCCGCCGTCGCCCAGCGTCTCGACCACGTACGCCGCCGAGACGGCGAGGATCTCGGCGGCCTTGCCGATCGCGGCGTCCAGCAGGTCCTCGGCGCTGTCGCCCGAGAGCGCCCGCGCGCTCAGCTCGTTGACGGCGGTCTGCTGCACGACGCGTCGCAGCAGCAGCTCGCGCGCCTCGGTCTCGGCGATGGCCATCGCGACCAGGTCGGCGAACCGGACGAGGCGTTCCTCGGCCGACGGATCGATGCCTCCGACGTCGGCCGCGTTGATGGACAACGCGCCCCACAGACGGCCTCCGACGCGCACGGGCACCGCGACGCGCTCGACGAGAAAGGGGCGCACGACGTCGGCGCCGGGCGCGGGATGCACGCGAGCGGCGACTCCGGTCCGCCACACCTCCGCCGAGGCGTGCGGGCCTGCCAGGTCGATCGGCGTGCCGACCTCCTGGCCCGTCATGGGCGACTGCGACCAGAGGCCGGCGATCCGGCCGGAGCCATCGTCCTCGAACCGCACGACCGCGCCGGTGTCGACGCCGAACAGCAGGGCGATTTCGCGGGACACCACCTCCGCGACGGCCGCGATGTCGGCGCGCGCGGCGACGAACTCGGCGACGCGCTGCAGCGCGTCCTGCTTCGCGCCCAGCCGCCGCACCTCCGCCGACTCGGCAGTCGGCACGGTGACGTCGTCGGTGATGCCGACGAGCAGCGCCGCGTCGCCGCAATCGACGCGGACGACGCGGTCGGACAGCACGCGCACGTCGCCCGTGACGGTGTGCACGATGCGGTACTGGTCGATCCACGCGCGCTCGTCGGAGTCGATGAAGCGCGTCCACTCGGCCGTCACCCGGGCCCGCTCGTCGGGGTGGATCACGCCGTCCCAGCCATGTGCGCGCCACTCGGCCGTCGTCTGCCCGGTCAGCTGCGTCCAGCGATCGCTGACCGCCACGGGCTCGCCGTCGATGGTCGACACCCAGATCGCGAGCGGCAGCGCGTCGACGGCCGCCACGAGCTCGGCGGGCGACGGCCGGCCGTACGTCCAGCCGCCGTCGAGCAGTGCTCGCAGCAGTTCGTCGAACCCTCCCGAACCATCGGTGATCCCTGCCACGCTAGGTCTCATCATAGTGAGAGCGCGGGACGCTCCTTCCGGCAGCCCGCGCTCCGATAGCATGGCCCGCATGGCGTTCGCGCGGAATCCCGGTACGGCCGCCTACTACGATCGGCGGGCCGCCGAGTACGACGACTGGTACCTCGGAGCCGGGCTCCACGCCCAGCGATCCCGGCCCGGGTGGGAGGGCGAGCTGGCCGATCTGATCGCGCTCCTCCGGGGGCTGGAGGCGGTGCGGACGCTCGACGTGGCCTGCGGCACAGGGTTCCTGACGCGCGAGCTGCGCGGCCTCGTCGTCGGGCTCGACCAGAGCCCGGCGATGGTCTCGATCACGCAAGCTCGCATCCCCGGCGGCGTCGCGGTGGTGGGCGACAGCCTCGCCCTGCCGTTCGCCGACGGCGCCTTCGACCGCCTGTTCACCGGTCACTTCTACGGTCACCTGCCGCCCGATGAGCGGGCCGCGTTCCTTCGCGAGGCGGCCCGCGTCGCGCGCGAGCTGGTGGTCGTCGACAGCGCCCTGCGTCCGGATGTGGAGCCCGAGGGCTACCAGGAGCGGGTGCTGCTGGACGGGTCGCGGCACCGCGTGTTCAAGCGGTACCTGGAGGCGGGCCCGCTGGCGTCCGAGCTTGGCGGCGAGCCGATCTACGCCGGCACGTGGTTCGTCGCAGCGCGCGCGCTGCTTCCCGTGCCGTAGCGGATCACGCGGCCACCCGCTCGGGGCCGACGACGTCGTCGACCGCGCCGGAGCGGATGCAGCGCAGCAGCGCCGCGACCACGGCCGGATCGAACTGGGTGCCGGAGTTGCGAGGCCACGATCCGGGCCACCAGCGGAACGGCGTCGCCGGCGGTGCCGTCCGGGTAGCCCTGGCCGTCCCACCGCTCGTGGTAGGCCCTCGGTCACCCGACGATCCGGCTACTGCGACAGGTCGCCCCACGGCCGGAACACGGCGCCGCCACCTCGCGCGCGAACGCCGACCCGTTCGCCGCCGGGCACCGGCTTGGCGGGGTGCGCGCGCCGGAGCCGAGGCTCCCGCCGGCTCTACGCGGCCTGCGCGGCGGCGTTGATCGTCGCCGCCGCTGCGTCGACATGGCGGAGCGCGAGGGACATCAGCCAGCGCGGACGGCAGCCAGCGCCACGGCGAGCGCCCCGCCGAACACCGGCGAGTCGCCGAGCAGGATCGGCCGGAAGCCCTTGGAGAGCAACAGCCGGGCGTCGGCGACGTCATTCGCCAGCGATCCGACCGGCTTGCCCACCGCGGCGGCAGCGGCCATCACGCGGTCGACCGCCGCGGTGTGCGCGTCGTTCCAGAACGCGCCCGGCGTGCCGAGCGACGTCGTCAGGTCGAAATGGCCGATCCACAACGTGTCGATGCCGTCGACGGCGGCGATCTCCTCGACGTGCTCGACGCCCGCGACCGTCTCGATCTGGGCCATCAGCACGATCTCGCGGTTGGCCTTCGCGAGCGTGGCGGGTAGCCCCTCCGGCTCGATGTCGTCGGCGTGGTAGACGGCGACGCCGCGGGACCCCGCCGGCGCGTAGCGCGCGAACTCGACGATCCGGCGCGCCTGGTCGGCGCTCTCCACCATCGGCACCATCAGACCCAGCGCGCCGAGGTCGAGCGACAGCGAGATCGAGCTCCGCCGGCTGTCGCGAGGACGGACGAAGGCCGTGATCCCGGCCGCGCGGGACGTCTCGAGCAGCACCTTCAGCGTTTCCGGCGTCCAGCCGCTGTGCTCCATGTCGTACAGCACGAAGTCGGCGCCGGCGGCGCGCGCCATCCGCGCCACGCCGGGCGTGCCGTACTCGAACACCATCATGCCGACCGGGGACTCGCCGGCGGCCAGCGCCCGGCGGACGTCGTTCTCGCGCATGCCGCGGAGCATGGCAGAGTGCGGGCCTGGCCCGATAGGCGAGGCGCGGCGTACAATCGTGCGATGAGCGCCCGGCCCGTCCCGCTTGTCGTCGTCAGCCGCGCGCCGCGGCTGGACGCGGTCGAGCGCGCACGGCTCGTTCGGCGCGGGCGCACGCTTGCCTGGGCGGGCAACGCGTGGCACCTCGTCGAGTTCGCGATCGCGTTCGCCGCTGGCCTCGCCGCCTCGTCGGTCGCGCTGATCGGGTTCGGACTCGACTCGCTGATCGAGCTCGCCGCCGGCTCGGTGATCGTCTGGCTGCTGGCTCGCGAGCGCCTCGAATCGGCCGCCTCCGAGCTCCGCGCGCAGCGCCTGATCGCGCTCACCTACTTCGCACTGGCGGCCTACATCGCGGTCGAGTCCGGCTACGCGCTCGTGGCCGGCGACCACCCCGGGGTGAGCTGGCTCGGGATCGGCCTGGCAGCCGTCACGGCACCCACGATGCCGCTGCTCGCAATCGCCAAGCGGCGCGTCGGAACGGCGCTCGGCTCGTCGGCGACGGCCCGCGAGGGAACGCAGAACATGCTCTGCGCGTATCTCTCGGTCGCGCTGCTGGTCGGGCTCGGCCTGAACGCGCTGCTCGGCTGGTGGTGGGCCGATCCGGCCGCCGCGGCCGTGATCGGCGTCGTCGCCGTCCGCGAGGGCGTCAACGGCTGGCGCGGCGAGCTCTGCAGCTGTTGCGGATGAGGAGAGGCGCCGAGCTCGGGTAGAGGGTTACGGATCGGGCGGATCGCTCGCTTCGGTCAGATGACGGTCCTCGTGCTGCAGCCGGTCCCCCCACGACAGCTTGCGGGCTGTTCGGTAGGCCGGGTCGCTGCGCGAGACGGTCAACTCGGTGAGGCCGTCCGGCCCACACAGCCGGAACCGGACGTGCCCGGGGCGCACGAACGGGTGCCGGAGGATCCGCGACTCGCCCCGATCTGCCAGGGCGGCGTCGCGCACTGCGACCACGTAGGTGAACTTCTCGTCCTCGAACCCGCGCTTCGCGCCCTTCGCCGCGCGATGCGCGGCGGAGCGCGGCAGACGCACCGCGAAGTGGCACCAGTCGCCGCGCATCGGGCACGGCCCGTCGTGCGGGCAGGGCGCGAGGATCGTCGCGCCGCGTTCGATCAGGTGGCCCCGGAAGGCCATCATCCGGTCGTAGTCCGCCGGCGTGCCGGGTTCGACCAGCACTAGCGCCCCGGCGGTCTGCGCCCACGCCCGCGACAGCAGCGCGAGCGCATCGTTCGCCGCCAGCTCGTTCAGCAGATACGAGGCCGTGACGAGATCGAACGGCCCCTCCGGCGTCATCCGCGTGGCGTCGGCCCGGCGCCAGTCGGCCCGGCGGACGGCCTCGAGGCCGGACGTCTTCGCCGCGGCGGACGCCGTCGTGAGCATGCCGTCGACCGCGTCGATGGCCGTCACGAGCCGCAGCGAGCCGGCGAACGCGTCCGCCGCCGCCCACACGGCCGAGCCGAGGCCGGTCCCGAGGTCGAGCTGCGAGACCGGCGCGAGACCGGCTCCGGCGAGCTCGTCGAGCGCCACCGAGACGGCGGCGTAGGTGGCCGGCAGCCGCGTCGCGGCGTACGCCGCGATGTCGTCCGTCGTGCGCGCCGCCGGGCCCTTCGCGTCGTGCGACCGGTACCGCGCGCTCAGCTCGCCCGCCGAGCGGCGCAGCTGGGTGGGCGTGCGGTCGGCCAGCCGGTCATCGACGAACCGCTGCAGCTCCTCCGGCAGGGAGGCCGACCGCATCCGGAGCTAGTGTCCCGCGTCGGACGTTCGCGGACATCTCGGAGGCCACGGAGCGGCGCCTGGAAACCCGCCGGAGGACCCGGCGGGCTGCGTCGCAGACCCTCGGAAAGGCGTCCCGCCTTCCTCTCGGGCCCGCTCCTTGCCAGGCTTGTCCGTGGCGCGAGCTGTCAACGAACTTCCCACGCGGGCCACTAGAGGATGACGACGTCGGTGACGTCGTCGCGCAGCCGCAGGCGCACGGGGTGGTCGACGCGCAGATCGGCCGAGTCGGACGAGAGCAGGTCGGCGAGCACCTCGCCCTCGACCTCGTCGTGAACGCGGACACGGGTGATCGGGCCGAGGAACGACAGGTCGAGTACGCGACCCTTGCCCTCCGGGTCACGGTCGAGGGCCAGCTGCTCGGGCCGCACCGCGGCGCGCGCGGCGGCCCCGTCGGCCGACTCGGCCACGGTGCCCCGCACGGTGCGTCCGAGCACCGTCCAGCCGTCGTAGGTCGACGTCGCGGTGAGCCGGTTGACGGTGCCGATGAAGCCCGCCACGAAGGGCGTGCGCGGCTGGATGTAGAGGAGCCGCGGCGGATCGAGCTGCTCGAGCCGGCCGTTCGACATCACGCCGACCCGATCGGCGACGGCCAGCGCCTCGGCCTGGTCGTGGGTGACGAACACCGTCGTCACGCCGAACTCGCGCTGGACGCGCCGGATCTCGTCGCGCAGCGACTCGCGCACCTTCGCGTCGAGCGCCGACAGCGGCTCGTCGAGCAGGAGCAGCCGGGGCTGCGTCGCCAGCGCCCGCGCAAGGGCGACACGCTGCTTCTGGCCGCCGGAGAGCTGGTGCGGATACTTGGCGGCGTGCTCCGTCAGGCCCGTCACCTCGAGCAGGCCGTCGACCGTCGACTTCCGCTCGGAGGAGGCGATCTTGCGCACCCGCAGGCCGAACTCGATGTTCGCCCGGGCGGTCATGTTCGGGAACAGCGAGTACTCCTGGAACACCATCCCGAAGCCGCGACGCTCGGTCGGCGTGCCGGTGATGTCCGAGCCGCCGACGTGCACCTCGCCGGCGTCGGGCCGCTCGAAGCCGGCCAGGATGCGCAGCGCGGTCGTCTTGCCGCAACCCGACGGTCCGAGCAGGCAGACCAGCTCGCCCGTCTCGATCTCGAGGTCGAGCGACTCCAGCGCGACCGTCGAGCCGAACGTCTTGCGCACCCCGCGCATCGAGACCGCCGTCATCAGCCCACCCCGCCCAGTGTTGTCTCGAGCCCACGCCGGCGCATGAGGCGCACGACGAACCAGAGCAGGATCGATGTCAGGACCATCACCGCGAGCGCGAGCGCGATGCCGGCGCGCGCCTCGCCACGCTGGTAGTTGACCATGTACGTCGGCAGCGTGTTCTTGAGCAGCAGCGCGGCAAACGTGAACTCTCCCAGCACGAGCGCGATCGTGAGCACGGAGGAGGCGATCAGCGACGCGCCCAGGTTCGGGATCAGCACGCGGAACAGGATCGTCGTGGTGCGGGCGCCGAGGCTCCGCGCGGCCTCGTTGAGGGTGCGCGCGCCGATCGACTGCAGGCCGCTGTCGAGCGCGCGGTACGTGAACGGCATGGCCGTGAGCGCGTAGAAGGGCACCAGACTGAACGTGCTCGAGAGGAACCAGGGGGCGATCGAGCGGAACGTCGCGGCGATGCCGACCACGAGCGCGATCGGCGGAATCACCCACGGCAACAGCGTGATGATGGTCAGCGGGCCCTTGAAGCGCGGGTAGTAGAGCTCGACGGCGATCGCCATCGGCAGCAGCAGCGCCAGGTTGACGAGCACTGCCAGCAGGGCGAGCTGCAGGCTCACCCACGCCGTGTGGTGCAGCTCGGGCTCGCCGAGCGCCTTCGTGAGGCCCTTGATCGACCAGCCCTCGAACAGCCGGTCGGGCGTCAGCAGCGCGACCGGGATCCGCTGGAAGGCGAACCGGGCCATCGTCAGCATCGGGATGGCGAAGTAGAGGGCGACGCCGCCGATCAGGAGCGTCCGCAGGACGCTGCCGCGGGTCATCCGCGGCTCCAGATCGCCGCGCGCCGGTTCGCGAAGCCCATCAGGAGCACCGCGGCAAGCAGCAGCAGCACCGTCCAGGTGACGATCGCGTACGCCAGGTCCTGCTCACCCGTGATCACGTTCCCCTGCAGCAGGAACCGGATCTGGAGCGGCACGATCTGCGTCGACGGGTTCAGCACGTACGCCGTCGCGTAGGCCGAGAACGCGTTCACGAACAGCAGCAGGAAACCGCCGATGAAGGCCGGCGTCAGGATCGGTACCGCCACCGACCGCCAGTAGCGCGACGGCGGTGCGCCGAGCACGGCCGCCGCCTCCCGCCACGTCTTCTTCAGTCCCGCGACGGCGGGCAGGATGATCAGGAACATGAGCGGGATCTGGAAGTACAGGTAGACGGTCAC
>JBBQFB010000066.1:0-18169 GCA_038321545.1 Gaiellales bacterium | reverse complement strand
ACGCGGTCGAGCGTCTGGAAGTACGGCTCGAACAGCGACTCGCCGATGGCCTCGAACATCTCGATCGAGACGACGTTCGTGTATGTCCCCTCAATCGCGCGGAAGTCCCGGTACTCGATCGTGATGCGATCGGAGAGCCCTGCCTCCGCCACACGCCGGACGGCCTCGTCGTGCTGCTCGCGCGAGATCGTGACGCCGGTGACGCGGCAGCCCCGCTCCCGCACGGCATGCAGGGCGAACCCGCCCCAGCCGCAGCCGATCTCGAGCACGTGGTCGTCCGGGCCGAGGCCGAGCCGGTCGCAGATGCGCCGGTACTTCGCCTGCTGGGCGTCGGCGAGGCTCTGCCCCGGGTGCTCGAAGATCGCGCACGAGTACGTCAGCGAGTCGTCCAGGAACAGCCGGTAGAACTCGTTGCCGAGGTCGTAGTGGTAGTGGATCTTGCGCTCGGCCCGGCGCCGCGTGTTCGGCAATCCGATGCGCGGGCGCAGGCTCGTCAGCCTCGTGATGGTCCGCAGCGGGTCGCGCTCGCGGGCCACCTCGATGTTGCGTCCCAGCAGGGCGATCAGCCCCGGCAGGTCGGGAGTCTCGAAGTCGCCGGCCACGTAGGCCTCGCCGAACCCGATCCGGCCACGCAGCGCGAGCCGCCGGAAGAAGTCGTCTCGCACGATCCCGAGCGTGTGCCACTCGGCGGCGTCCGGATCGCCGAACCGGTGCGCGGTGCCGTCCGGCAGCCGCAGCTCGAGGCCGCCGAGCGTCATCAGACCGAGGCCCTTCAAGATCACGCGCTCGGCGATCGCGGCGAGCGGTCCGGCCGTGGGACGGGGCAGCTCGCGCAGGGCCGCCGGGCGGCGGGCGGCGATCGTCATCGGGCCGACCCCTGACCGGGCGCGAACGGCGGCTTGCGGAACACGGGGACTCCCTTCAGCCAGAGCCGGACGGCCTGCCAGTGGATGAGGCCGGTGACGCGCCCGGAGAGCAGCGGGTTGCGGGCCAGCGTGCGGAGCAGCGCGAGGTCGGTCAGCGGCCTGCCGCGGCCGGTCAGCGTGGCGATGAACGGGCGGCCGCCGTCCTGCTCGACGTCGATCCGCGCGTACAGGCGCTCGCCGGGCTCCGACAGGAAGAAGCGGTAGGTCTGGTCCATGCCGAAGAACGGCGACACGTGCAGCTCCTTGGGATGGACGTGGCTGCGCAGCCGGGTGCCGGCGACCTCGTTCGCGGGCTCCAGCAGGTACGGCCGCCGCTCGCCGAACGTGTTGTTCACCTCGGCCACCACGAGCCGCGTGCCGCCGTCGGCGCCCGCCAGGTACCAGAAGGACACCGGGTTGAACACGTAGCCGGCGAGCCGCAGGCTGGTGACGAGGCGGATCGGGCCGTCCGGCGGCTCGTGCCCGCGCGAGCGGACGAACGTGCGGATCGCGTCGGCCAGCGGACGGTCACCGGCCAGGTAGTCGGCGTCGCGGATCGTGGCCAGCCGGCGGCGGCCGTACCCGGCCAGGTGGAGCCGGTTCAGCTCGTCCAACCGGTCGACGTCGAGCCCGAAGTACGCGACGCGGTAGCGGAAGACGTGCTCGGCCGGCGTGCGCCGGGCGTGCATGACGGTGCCGGTGTAGAGCGTGTGCGGGGTCATCGGACGATCGCCTCCGCGGCGCGCTGCCCCGCGGCGAGGCCATCCTCGTGGAACCCGAAGCCCTGCCACGCGCCGGCGAACGCCGTGCGGTTCGGCCCGTTCAGCGTGGACAGCTCCGTCTGGGCGGCGAGGCTGGTGAACGTGTACTGCGGGTGCGTGTAGGCAAAGCGGGCGATGACCTTGGCTTCGTCGATCTCGCGTCCCCGGTTCAAGGTCACGCAGTACTCCTCGTCTTCCGTGAGGCGCTGCAGGCGGTTCATGGAGTACGTCATGGTCGGATGCGAGCCCCCGGGCGCACACGTTTCGAGCTGGTAGTTCCAGGCCGCGCGCAGTCCGCGCGACGTCGGCAGGAACCGCGCGTCGGTGTGCAGCACCGTCTCGTTGGCCGTGAACCCGAACGCGCCCAGCAGGCGGCGCTCCTCCGCGGTCGGCGCGGCCAGCAGCGCGAGCGCCTCGTCCGCGTGGGTGGCGATCACGACGCGATCGAACCGGCGCGGCTCGCCGTCGGCCGTCCGCAGCGTGACACCGTCCGCGTCGCGCTCGATGGCGTGGACGCCATCGAGGTGCAGCTGCCCGCCGAACCGGCCGAGCAGCGCGCGGACGTACTCGCGGCTGCCGCCGGTGACCGTGCGCCAGCGGAAATGGCGGAGCCCGAGGACGCCGTGGTTGGACAGGAACGAGATCGCGTAGCGGGCCGGGAAGTCGAGCGCGGCATCGGGCGGGGTCGACCAGATCGCGGCGCACAGGGGGACGAGGTAGTGATGCGCGAACCTGTCGGAGTACCGCTCCGACGCGACGAACCGCTCGAGCGTCGATCCGGCGTGCTCGTCACGACCGATCACGGCCTCCGCCGTGCGCTGGAACCGGAGGATCTCCGGCAGCAGCCGGCCGGCGCGATGCGGTCGCCGGCTCGAGAACTCGAGACCGCAGCCGGCGCATGACACGGCCAGCGACATCTCGGAGTCCTGCGTCGCCACGCCGAGCTCTGCGAACAGCGCGAGCAGCCGCGGGTAGTTGACGGCGTTGTGGACGATGAAGCCGGTGTCGACGGCGAGGCGATGCTCGCCGCCGCGCACGTCGAACGTGTTGGTGTGGCCGCCGACCCGTGGCTCACGCTCGAACAGCTCCACGTCGTGGGAGCGGTCGAGCTCGTGTGCGGCACCGAGGCCGGCGATGCCCGTGCCGACTACTGCGATGCGCATGTGGGGAGGTATGGGGCCATCATGCCGGTCAACGAAGGATCATTCGCACGACGGCGAACTCCGGATCGGATCCCGGAAGAGACGCGAGGGTGGATTGAGCATCGTGGACGAGAGCATTGGTCCGGTCGGGACCGTGCGCGACCGGACGTCGTGGCCGAGCCGGATCATCACGTTCGCCGCCGTCGCCGGACCGCCGCTCGGCCTGTTGCTGGCGATGGGCCTGGTGTGGGGCGTTGCGGCGGGTCCCGTCGACCTGGTGCTGTTCTTCGCGATGTACGTGATCTGCGGCCTCGGCATCTCGCTCGGGTTCCACCGCTACTTCACGCACCGCTCGTTCCAGGCGCGGCCGTGGTTCAAGGTCACGCTCGCGATCCTCGGCTCGATGACGCTGCAGGGCCCCGTCACGCAGTGGGTGACCGACCACCGCAAGCACCACGCCCTGTCCGACCAGCCGGGCGACCCGCACTCGCCGCACACGCACCACGGCGACACCTGGATCTCGAACGTGTTCGGCATGTGGCACGCCCACGTCGGCTGGCTGTTCCGAACGAAGGGCATGGAGCGCGGCGACCACTACGGGCGCGACCTGCTCGAGGACCCGACCATCCGGCTCGTCGACCGCCTGTACTTCGTCTGGGTGGCCTTCACGTTCGCGATCCCGTTCGCGATCGGCTGGGCGGTCGGCGGCGGAGATGTCGGCCTCGGGCTGCAGGCCATGGTCTGGGGCGCCGTGCTGCGGATCTTCCTGTTCCAGCACGCCACCTGGGCCGTCAACTCGGTCTGCCACCGGTTCGGCTCGCGCGACTTCAAGACGCGGGACGAGAGCCGGAACAACCTCGCGGTCGCGATGCTGACGTTCGGCGAGGGCTGGCACAACAACCACCACGCGTTCCCCGCCAGCGCCCGCCACGGCCTGCTTCCGCGCCAGTTCGACCTCACCGCGCAGGTCGTCAAGCTGCTCGAGCGCTGGCACGTGATCTGGGACGTGAAGCTGCCCGACGCCACGGCGCTCGAGCGCCGGCGCGCACCCGACGCCTGACCCCGACCGGGCAACTGGAGCGCGTCTCCGCGCCGGCCGCGTAGAATGCGGCCCGCTCGACCTTTCTTCCGGAGGCACGTAGTTGGCAGCGATGAGACAGCGCACGAAGCGCGCGACGGGTAAGCCCAAGAAGCGCAAGCGGATCCAGATCGCCGATTCGGAGATCCGCTACACGAACATCGAGGTGCTGAAGCGCTTCCTGTCCGAGCGCGGCAAGATCCGTTCGCGTGCCATGACCGGCCTGTCGCGGCGTCAGCAGGCGCTCGCCGCACGCGAGGTCAAGCGTGCTCGCGAGCTGGCGCTGCTGCCGTACATCATGGAGAAGGAAGGCGGCGACAAGCCGCGTCGCGGTGGCCCACGTGGCGACCGGGGCGATCGCGGCGACCGCTAGCCTCGCCTCCGGCTCCGCTAGATCGCCAGCAGGTCGGCGATCCGCAGCCGGATGATCTTCACGACCTCGTCGAGGGCGATCGCCATCTCGAGCTCCGGCTCGTGGGTGAGGCGTCGCTCGTACGCGGCCGCGAGCGAGTCCGGGGTCGTCGCGTGCGCGCAGATCACGAACGGGAACCCGAACCGCTCCTCGTAGACGGCGTTCGCGTAGCCGGCAAGGTCGGCGTGCGCACGGATCAGCGCGATCTGCCGCTCGTCCTCGGCCCGCGCGATCGCGCCCCGGAAGGCCGCCACCAGCTCGAGCGGGTCGGCGAACGGCCGGTAGTCCCACGCGCCGTACGCCACCCATGGCGAGTCCTCCGCGATGCCGCCCAGCCGGACGGTGAACGCCTCGCGGTCGAGCCCGTTGACGTCGTCCAGCGTCACGGTTCGGCCAGCAGGTCGTCGGGCCGCACGGGCACGCGCGTGACGGGTCGTCCGGTGGCGGCCCGCAACGCGGCTGCGATGGCCGGCGTGGCCGCGATCACGGGCGGCTCGCCGACATCGTGGAGCCCGTCCGCGGCCTCGGGCCGCATCTCGAGCAGCTCCATGCGCACGGGCGGCATGTCGAGGATGGTCGGGATCAGGTAGCCGCCGAGGCCGGCATTCGCAGCGATGCCGTCGACGAGCCGCACCTCCTCCATCAGCGCAAGGCCGAGGCCGGGCGCGATCCCGCCCTGCACCTGCCCCTCGCACTGCGCGAGGTGCAGGATCCGGCCGACGTCCTGCGTGGTCGCGATCTCGACGACGCGCACCAGGCCGAGGGCCGTGTCGACGGCGCAGACGGCCCGGTGCGCGGCGAAGCAGAGCGTGACCGGCGGGGCGTCGGCGTCCGCCCCGGGATCGAGCGGACCGGCCGCGGCGGTGCCGGTGGCGGCGTTGCGGAAGCCGATCGCGTAGCCCACCCCGCGCGCCACGCCCTCACCGTGCGTGGTGTTCGCGATGCCGCCGGGCAGCTCGCGGAGGTCGACCGGGCTGGTGCCGTGCTCGGGTGGGATCGGCATCGATCGGAGGCGCTCGAGCAGCTCGCGCAGGGGAACGGGTCCGTCGATCGGCTGCCCGGTGACGAGCCGGTCGCCGGCCTGCAGGACGTTGCGGAGCCGCAGCTCGAGCGGGTCGATGCCGAGCTCGGCCGCGAGCAGGTCCATCTGCGCCTCGTGCGCGATCGCGACCTGCACGGCCCCGAACCCGGGCAGCGCACCGCACGGCGGGTGGTTGGTACACGTTGCGCGCACGTCGATGCGCGCGCTCGCGACGCGGTACGGCCCGGCCGCGAGGCAGGCCGCGTTCGCGACCACCGCGGGCGATGACGACGTGTAGGCACCGCCGTCCAGCAGGATCTCGGCCCGCACGTAGACCAGCTCGCCGTCGCGGTTCGCTCCGTGCTCGTAGCGCAGCCGGGCGGGATGGCGCCGCACGTGCGAGCGGAACGACTCGTCGCCGCCGTAGACGAGCTTCACGGGCCGCTTCGCGTGCATCGCGAGCAGGCCCGCGTGGATCGCGATCGCCGCATTGTCGCGGCCGCCGAACGCACCGCCGGGGCCGGCCGGTTGCAGGCGCACGAGCTCGGGCGCGAGCGCCAGCGACGCGCAGACCTGGTCGCGGTCGGCGGCCGGCGAGCTCGTCTCGACGTGCAGGTCGATGCCGCCGTCCTCCGCAGGGATCGCGAGCGCGGCTGCCGGGGCGAGGATGCCCTGGTCCTGGACGCCGATCTCGTAGCGGCGCGTGACGACCACGTCGGCGCTCGGATCGGCGTCGCCGAGGCTGATCCGCGCGGCCCGCAGCACCTCGCCGGCAGCCGCGTCGGTGACCGGCGCGAGCACCTCGTAGTCGACCGCCACGCGGCTCGCGGCAAGGCGCGCCGTCGCGAGATCGACCGCCGCGACGACCGCCACCGGCTCGCCCTCGTAGCGCACGAGCTCCCACGCCAGCACCGGCTGGTCCGCGAGGTCGGCGCCATGGGTGTGACGGCCGGGAACGTCGCTCGCGGTCAGTACCGAGCGCACGCCCTCCGTCGCGAGCGCCGCGGCCACATCGATACCGCGGATCAGCGCGTGCGCGTGCGGACTGCGCACCGTCGCGCCCCACAGCATGCCCTCGACGTGCAGGTCGGACGCGTACGCGAACCGGCCCGTCGCCTTCGGCTCGTCCTCGCTGTTCGCGACCAGCTCGCCGATGTGCCCGCGCACGAGCACGATGGACTCGCGCGAGCTCACGTGATCGGCCTCCGCGCCGACGCGATGCGCACCGCGTCGAGCACCTTCTCGTAGCCCGTGCAGCGGCACAGGTTGCCGGCCAGCGCCTCGCGGATTGCGCCGTCCGACGGCATCGGCGTGCGCTCGAGCAGGTCGTGCGCCGCCATCACCAGGCCCGGCGTGCAGAAGCCGCACTGCACGGCGCCGGCCTCGACGAACGCGGCCTGCACCGGATCGATGCGGCCGTCCTGCGCGAGGCCCTCGATCGTGACGACCCGGCAGCCCTCGGCCTGGCCGGCGGCGACCAGGCAGGCGCACACCAGCACGCCGTCGAGGTAGACGGAGCAGGCGCCGCACTGGCCGGACTCGCAGGCGCCCTTGGTGCCGGTCAGGTCGAGGCGCTCGCGCAGCAGCGTCAGCAGGCTCTCGCACGGGTCGGGCGTCTCGGCGTCCCGCGGCGCTCCGTTGACGTCGAGCGAGACCTTCACGCCTCCTCCTCCGCGATCTCGGCGATCGCCCACGTGGCCGCTCGCCGCGCCATCACGCCGATCGCCCGGCGACGGTAGGCTGCCGTCCCGCGCACGTCGTCGACGGGCCGCGCGACGGCGGCGCAGAGCTCGCCGAACCGCGCCGCCACGGCGTCGTCCACCTCGCCGGCGGCCATCGCACCGGCCAGGAACGCCTCCGCCTCCGGCGCGCGGAGCACGACCGGGCCGGCGCAGCCGATCGCCGCGCCGACGCGGCCGGACGGGTCGACGTCGATCGCGAACGAGGCGATGGAGGTCGCCATCGCGGTCCGTCCGCCGATCTTCGAGAACACCTGCGGGCCACGGGCGGCCGGGATGTCGACCGCGACGACGAGCTCGTCCGGCGCGAGCGCCGTGCGCTGCGGGCCGAGCAGGAAGTCGGAGATGGCGACCGTCCGCCCGCCGCGCTGCGACGCCACCTCGACGACCGCGTCCACCGCGACCAGCGGCGGCAGCGCGTCTCCCGCCGGCGAGGCGGTCGCGAGGCTGCCGCCCACCGTCGCCCGGTTGCGAACCTGCGGCGAGCCGATCGTGCGCGCTGCCTGCGCGAGACCCGGCAGCTGGCCCGACAGCTCGGCGATCAGCCGGGTGTACGGCACGCCGGCGCCGAGCCGGACGGCGCCGTCGCGGCGCTCCCAGTCGAGCAGCTCCGGCACGCCGGTCAGGTCGATCATCCGCTCCGGCCGCTGCCCGGCGTTGACGGCCACCATCACGTCGGTGCCGCCGGCGATCACCACGGCGTCGCCGTAGCGCGCCCGCAGCGACAGGGCGTCGGCCAGGGAGCGCGGACGCTCGACCTCGCTCATGCGATGCCGCCGGCGAAGATCGCGCGTACCGTCTCGACCGTGTCGGCCTCGTCGGGCCGCTTGTCGGGGCGATAGCCCTTCACGCGCGCGAAGCGCAGCGCCATGCCGCCGGGGTAGCGCGTGCTGGCCTGGATGCCGTCGAACGCGATCTCGACGACCAGCTCGGGGCGCACGTGCACGACGTGGCCGTCGCGCCCGGTCTCCCGCGCCAGCAGCTGCTCGGTCTGCCACGCGAGCACCGCGTCGGTGAGGCCCTTGAAGGTCTTGCCGAGCATCACGAAGCCTCCCGACGCCTCGTCGCGGGCACCGAGGTGGAGGTTGGAGAGCAACCCTCGGCGGCGGCCGCTGCCCCACTCCACGGCCAGCACGACGAGGTCGAGCGTGTGCGTGCGCTTGACCTTCAACCACGCGGAGCCGCGCCGCCCGGCCTCGTACGCCGCCTCCAGTGACTTCACCATCACGCCCTCGTGGCCGCGTGTCAGGGCGTCGTCGTAGAACGCGGTCGCGGCGGCCACGTCGCCGGTGACGATGCGCGTGATCGCGGGTGCCCCCGGGATGCCCTCGAGCGCGGCCCTCCGCTGCGCGAGCGGCTGGTCGAGCAGGTCGTCACCGTCCAGGTGCAGCAGGTCGAACAGCAGCACGTCGAGCGTCGAACCCGACTGCCGCGCGAACGCGCTCGCGGTCTCCTGGAACGGCGCCGGCCGGCCGTCGGCCCGCAGCAGGATCGCCTCCGCATCGGCCACCAGCGAGCGGGCCGGCAGCGCCCGCACCGTCGCCACCACCTCGGGCAGCCGGGCGGTCACGTCGTCGAGGCTCCGGGTGAACAGCGCGACGTCGTCGCCGTCGCGGTGCGCCTGCACGCGCGCGCCGTCGAGCTTCCACTCCACCGAGGCGGGCGTGTGGGTGGCCAGCGCGTCCTCGATCGAGGAGGCCGGCGACGCCAGCATCGGTGCCAGCGGCCGCCCGACGACCAGCCGGATCGCGGCCAGCCCCGTCGCGCCCTCGGTGAGCGCGACGACGGCGACGGCCCCGAGGTCGCCCCGCAGCATCAGCGCGCGACGCAACTCGGCCGACGGCACGCCGGCGGCGGCGGCGACGGCGTCCGCGACCAGCGAAGCCTGGGCGCCCTGCCGCAGCTCGCCCATCACCAGACCGCGGAGCAGCTGCTGCTCAGGGGCCGTCGCCCGCCCGAGCAAGCTCGCCAGCAATCGCTTTCGCTCGGTCGCCGAGCCGGATCCGGCCACGGTCGCCATCTGCGCGAACACGGCGTCCACCTCGCCGACCGTCAGCGACGGCTCGCCTGCCGACGGCGGCAGCTCGCGCAGCGAGGCCCAACCGGCGCCGATCTGCCGCTGGCGCAGCTCGCCCGACAGGAACGCGACGCCGGCCTCGATCTCGTCCGGCGCGAGCTCGCGAATCGCGTCGGCCAGCAGCGCCGCCTTGGTTGTACGGGCCCGCGTGGCGCGCAGCGCCTCGGACGTCGCCGCGATGCGCTCGAGTCTCACGCCGCCGCGAACCGGATCGGTTGTGCGCCCTCCCAGAGCGTCTTGACACCGAGGTCGCGGAGACGCTCGCGCCCCTCGGTGATCGTCTGGAAGTGGCTGCCGGCCAGCTGGCCGGCCTTCGATGCGAAGCAGCAGCTCCCGTACGGCAACAGCATCTCGGTCTCCGAGATCCCACCCGGGTACCAGAGCAGCTGGCCGGGTGCCGGATAGCTCGTGGCGTCCTCGAACGGCACACCGAGATCGAGCTCGCCGAGCGGGATCCAGCACGACTCGCCCGACCACCGCACGTGGATCACCCGCTGCTCGTACGGCAGCAGCCGCTCGAACGCGGCGCAGGTGAGCGGCGCCCGCTCGCGCTCCAGCCGGGCGTCGAAGACGAGGTCGCCGCTGGTGATGCGGACGGCATCCGTCACGGGCGCATGCCGAGGTCGAGGATGGCGCGCTCCATCACGTCGAGCGCGACCGCGACGTCGAGCACGTCGACGTTCTCGGCCGGGTTGTGCGAGATGCCGCCCTCGCAGCGCAGGAACAGCATCGCGACCGGGCAGATGCGCGCCAGCGCGGCGGCGTCGTGGCCCGCACCGCTGGCGAGGTCGCGGGCCGGGAACCCCTCGGCGCCGATCGCGTCGGCGAGCACGGCCCGAAGCCGCGCGTCGCACGGCACCGACGGGTCGCCGGACAGCTCCGTCGACGTGATCGCGACGCCGCGCTTCGCAGCGATCGCAGCGGCGGCCCCGTCGACGGCCATCAGCGCGTGCACCAGCGCGGCGTCGTCGGGATGCCGGATGTCGGAGGTGAGGACGACCCGTCCGGGAATCACGTTCATCGCGCCCGGCTCGGCGTCCAGCACGCCGACCGTGGCGACCAGGTCGGGCGTGGAGCGGCCGATCTCCTCGATCGCGAGCACGAGCTCGGCCGCCGCCGACAGCGCGTCCCTGCGGCCGGCCATCGGCGTCGTGCCGGCGTGCCCGGCGGTCCCGCGGAGCTCCCACGAGTGGCGCACCTGCGCCTGGATTCCGGTGACGACGCCGATCGGCAGCCCCTCCGCCTCGAGCGACGGGCCCTGCTCGATGTGCAGCTCGAGCCAGCCGACGGTCGACGCGGCGTCGCGCGCGCAGGCCGGAATCCCGTCGGGGTCGCCGCCCGCCGCACGGAGGGCGTCGCGCATCGTGATGCCGTCGCGGTCGGCGCGGTCGAGCCACGCCTCCTGGAAGGCACCGGCCAGCGCCGAGGATCCGAGGTAGGTCGTGCCGTAGCGCACCGACTCCTCGTCGGAGAACGCGCACACCTCGATCGCGAACGGCAGCCGAGCCTTGCGCGCCGCCAGCCGCTCGACGACGGCGAGCGCGGTCAGCACGCCCAGCGGGCCGTCGTAGCGGCCGCCGTCGGGCACCGAGTCGAGGTGCGACCCGACCAGGAACGCCGGCGCGTCGGGCTTCGATCCCTCGTAACGGCCGAACAGGTTCAGCACCGCGTCCCGCCGGGTCGTCAGCCCGGCGTCGCGCATCCACCCCTCGACCGTGACGGTGGCGGCCTCGAGCGACGGCGTCGCGAACAGCCGCGTCAGCTTGCCCGGCTCGCCGGTGAACTCCTGGAGGGCGTCGCAGCGCGCCATCACGGTCGCGGCGTCCACTACGACACCTCTCCCGCTCGGGGGTCTACCGGATGCGGTGTAAGGCGGCCCATGGCGCCCGATCATACTGCGGGGGATGGATCGCCGACGTCTCATCGCCGTGGCCCGGGGCGACGCGGAGCCAGACCTCGTCGTCGAGGGAGCGCACGTCTTCTGCGCGTTCACGCGCGAGTGGCTCGACGGCGACGTCGCGATCGCGGACGGGCTGTTCGCCGGCGTCGGCACCTACGAGGGCGGCGAGCGCGTGCCGGCGCACGGCCGCTACCTCGTGCCCGGCTTCATCGATGCACACATGCACATCGAGTCGTCGAAGCTGACCGTCGCCGAGTTCGCGCGGCTCGTGATCGCGCACGGCACGACCGCGATCGTCTGCGATCCGCACGAGATCGCGAACGTGCTCGGCACCGACGGCGTGCACTGGCTGCTCGACGCCTGCGAGGGCGTGCCGCTGGACGTGTTCGTGATGGCGCCGTCGTGCGTGCCGGCGAGCCCGTTCGAGACGCCGCGGCGGCCGTTCACGCTCGGCGACATGGAGTCGATCCTGCGCCGCCGCCGCACCCTCGGCGTGGCGGAGATGATGAACTTCCCGGCCGTCATCGCGGGCGACGAGCGCGAGCTGGCGAAGCGCGCGCTCGCGACCCGGGCCGACGGCCACGCGCCCGGCGTGATGGGCCGCGACCTCGATGCGTACCTGTCGGCCGGCATCTCGACCGACCACGAGTCGTTTGGTCTGGAGGAGGCGCTCGAGAAGCGTCGTCGCGGGTGCTTCGTGCTGATCCGCGAGGCCTCGAACGCCCGCAACCTGCGCGACCTGTTGCCGCTGGTGACGCGCTACGGGCCTGACTACACGGCGTTCTGCACCGACGACCGCGAGCCGGACGAGCTGCTCCGCGAGGGTCACATCAACGGCATGGCGCGCGTGGCCGTGGCGGAGGGCGTGTCCCCGGAGGACGCGATCCTGCTGGCCTCCACCAACGGCGCCCGCTGCCACGGCCTGACCGACCGGGGAGCGATCGCACCCGGCTACCGCGCCGACTTCATGCTGCTGCCCGACCTGGTGTCGTTCGCGCCCGAGGCGGTCTACAAGGACGGCCGCGAGGTCTGCCGCGACGGCGTCGTCACCGACTTCCCGTCGCCGGAGGTGCCGATCTGGGTGCGCCAGAGCGTCCACCCGGCGCCGCTCGGCCGATCCGCGCTGCACGTGCCGTCGACGGGCCGGAAGATCCGTGTGATCGAGATCGTCCCGATGCAGCTGATCACGAACGCGCTCGAGCTGGAGCCGACCGTGCAGGACGGCGCCATCGTCGCCGACCCGTCACGCGACCTGGCGAAGATCGCCGTCGTCGAGCGCCACCACGCCACCGGCCAGGTCGGGCTCGGGTTCGTCAAGGGCTTCGGCCTGCAGCGCGGCGCGTTTGCGACGACGATCGCGCACGACGCCCACAACATCGTCTGCGTCGGCGTGTCGGACGAGGACATGGCGCTCTGCGTGCGCCGGCTGGCCGAGATCGGCGGCGGCATCGTCGCGATCGAGGACCGCCGGATCCGCGCCGAGCTGGCCCTGCCTGTGGCCGGCCTGATGAGCGACCGCCCGGCCGCCGAGGTGGTGCCCGCCCTCGACGTGCTGGTGGCCGAGCTGGGCGCGATGGGCGTGCACGTCGCAGCGCCGTTCATGACCCTGTCGTTCCTCGCGCTGTCGGTGATCCCGTCGCTGAAGATCACCGATCAGGGCCTGATCGACGTGGAGCGCTGGCAGATCGTCTCGCTCGAGGTCTGAGAAGCCGGCTGAGGAAGGCCGGAGCGGCACGGATCCGGCGCTCGACATGGACTGATGTGCTCGTACGGCAGGGGCCTCGCGGTCAGCCGTGAGGCGGCCCGCCGAGCAGCGTGACGGAGATGATCAGGTAGGTCGCGAGCCCCGCCAGCAAGACAGCGAAGCCGCGCACCAGCACCTGCTGCGGGATGCGGCGGGCGAGCGTGCCGCCCAGCGACGCCGTCACCATGGCGGCAGCCGCGAACCGGAGCGCGACGCCCCAGGCGATGTCCGCGTCCACGGCGAGGTGCTCGGCCAGGCCGGCGGCCGAGACGACCGTGACGATCACGAGGCTCGTCGCGATCGCGCGCCGGATCGGCACCCGGAGGAGGAGCACCAGCGCGGGGACGACCGCGAACCCGCCGCCGACGCCGAACAGCCCGGTGAGCGAGCCGATCGCGAAGCCCGCCAGCGCGACGACTCGGAGATCGAGTTCGGGGCAGCCGTCCGGCCCGTCGCCCGCCGCCCTCCGGCCCTGGCGCCAGGTGAGGACCGAGACCCCGAGCAGCAGGACTGCGAACGCCCCGAGCAGCACCTCGGCCGCGAACGCGCGGTTGGCGAGCGTGCCGACCACGCTCCCCGGCAGCGCCGCCGCGGCAAACGCGGCGGCGACCCGCCAGCAGACCGCACGATGCCGTGCGTGGCCAAGGGCGCCGGCACCCGACGCGGCCACCACGATCACCAGCGACTCGGTGGTCGCGGCGTGCACGGACTGGTCGAGGAGGTAGACCAGCATCGGCACGGCCAGCACGGCACCGCCGCCGCCGGCAAGACCGACCGCGACGCCCACGCACGCGCCCGCCACGAGCGCGACCAGCATCCTTAGCCCTTCGTGACCGAGAGCCCGGCGCGCTGCCAGGCGATCATGCCGCCCCGCACGCTGACCGCGTGGAGACCGCGAGATCGGGCGGCGGCGCAGGCGACGCCGGATCGGTGGCCCGATCGGCAGATGAACGCGACCTGCTTCTGCTCCCGGCCGAGCGCATCGACCGAGCGTGGCAGACCGGAGAGCGGGACGTGCCGCGCACCGCGTGCGCGACCCGTGCGCCACTCGGCGCTCTCGCGGACATCGACGAGTACCAGATCCCCGGCGGCGAGCAGGCGGGCGGCCTCCGCGACGTCGATCGCCCCGGCCCCGCGGAACATGTCTCGGAGGCTCATACCGCTTCGCGCTCGGGCTGCTGCGCGAGGTGCGGGCGGTCGGGCACGCTCGCGATCGCCCGCTGCAGGCGGTCGCGCGCCTCGGCTGCGATCGGTTCCAGCTCGGGGTTGCCGGCGAGGGCCATGGCGGCGAGCGGCTCCATCGCCGCGATGATCGATCGAGCGCCCTCACGGCGCACGACGACGTTGCACGGCAGGAGCACGCCCAGGTCGGGCTCGATCGCCAGACCGCGGCTTGCGAGCTGCGGGTTGCACGCCCCGAGAATCGTGTACGGGAGGACGCCGAGGTCGAGCTTGGCCTTCAGCGTTGCCTGCACGTCGATCGTCGTGAGTATGCCGAATCCCTCCGCGGCGAGCGCCGCGGTGACGTCGGCGACGGCGTCGTCGAAGGTGCTCTCGACGCTGCGGGTGAGCGCGTACCGGGTGGTTTCGACGGCTGGCATGGCGGATCTCCTCGAATTGGGAATACACAACTCTACAACTGCGTACTTGTATAGTGTATTCCCGAGGAGGACCACGCCATGCCGATTCCCCATCCACTTCCCGACCCGCTCGTCGAGCTCGTCGCGCAGCGCTTCCGCTTGATCGGCGAGCCGATGCGGATCCGCCTGCTCGACCGGCTGCGGTTCGCCGACCAGAGCGTCGGCGAGCTCGCAGACGCGCTCGGCGCAACGCAGCAGAACGTCTCCAAGCACCTCGGCGCGCTCCACCTGGCCGGAATCGTCGCACGGCGCAAGGTCGGCAACCGCGTCGTCTACTCGATCGCCGACCAGACGGTGTTCGCGCTCTGCGAGACGGTCTGCGGCGGCCTCCAGCAGCAGGTCGCCGAGCTCGCGCAGGTGCTCGAAGGCCCGATCGAGATCGAGAGGAGCCGGCGATGATCGAGCTTTGGCAGACCGAGTGGTGCCCCGCCTCACGACACGTGCGCCAGCGGCTCACCGAGCTCGACGTCACCTACGTCGCGCACCAGGTGCCCGTCGACAAGGCCGGTCGTGGCGCGCTGCTTGCCGCGACCGGATCCGACTCGATCCCGGCGCTCGTGCTCGATGACGGCACGGCCGTGGTCGGCGAGGCGGCGATCGCGGGATGGCTCGATGCGAACTTCACCGACCCCTCCGGCGCCGAGGCACACCGCGAGAAGGCGGCGAAGGTTCGCCGCCGCGCGATGCAGGAGGCAGCCGACGAGCTGCTCGCTCGTCCGCACCCCCACCCCGAAACGTCGATTGAGGTCTCCCGATGAGCGCGCCGCCCCTGCAACTCGGCCCCGTCGGCCGGCTCGGTCGCCACGCCGCGACGCACGCCCGGGTCGTCGCCCTCGCGTGGGTGGTCGTCGCCGTCGGCCTCGGCTTCCTCGCGCCGCGCGTCGAGACGGCGCTGTCGGGCGCCGGCTGGGAGGCGACCGGCTCGGACTCCGTCGCTGCGCGCTCGCTGATCCAGCGGCAGTTCGCCGGCAACGCCTCGAGCGGCCTCATGATCGTGCTGCACTCGTCGTCGCTGACGGCCACCGATCCCGCCTTCACCGCCGCGGCCGACAAGGTGGCGGCAATGGTGAGGGCCGACCCGGCGGTGGCGAGCGTGACGCCGCCGTCTGCCGGTGTCTCGACCTCGCAGGACGGCCACACGGCGATCGTGACGGCGGGCGCGGCGGGCTCCCCGACCGCGATGGTGCTCGCAGCCGATCGGCTGAAGGGGCCGTTGCAGGAGCTCGGCAGCGGCGACCTCACGGTCAGCCTCACCGGCGCATCGGGCATGTGGTCCGACTTCAACGAGGCGAACCGCTCCGCGATGATGAAGTCGGAGCTCTACTCCTGGCCGGTGACGCTCGCGATCCTCGCGCTTGCGTTCGGGTCGCTGGTCGCCGCCAGCTTGCCGCTGATGCTGACCATCATCGGCCTGATCGCGTCGGCCGGCGTCCTCTACCTCGGCACGCTGGCCGCGGACATCTCGATCTGGTCGATGAACTTCGCGCTGATGTTCGCGCTGGCGCTCGGCATCGACTACGCCCTGTTCATCGTCGTGCGCTACCGCGCCGCCCACTTCGGGCACGGCCTGTCACCCGCGGAGGCGGTCGGCGTCGCCATGGACACCGCGGGGAAGGCGGTGCTCTTCTCCGGCGGGACGGTGCTGATCTCGCTGTCGGCGGTGATGCTCGTGCCGAGCCCGGCGTTCCGGTCGATGGCGCTCGGGATCATGGTCGCGGTCGTCTTCATCCTGGCCGCCTCACTGACCCTGCTGCCGGCCGTGCTGGGCGCGCTCGGCTCGAAGGTCGACAACCTCGCGCTGAAGTGGGTGCACTCCGGCGAGCACCGGTCGCCGTTCTTCGCCCGCTGGGCCGGGCGGATCTGGGAGAGGCCGCTCCTCTTCGGCGTACCCGCCCTGCTGGTGCTGCTCGCGCTCGCCGCCCCGGTGATGGGGCTGAAGACGGGCATGCCGTCGATCAAGGTCGTCCCGGCCAGTGATCCGTCGAGAATCGGATACACGCAGGTGCAGGCCGCGCTCGGCCCCGGCGCGCCGGGTGCGCTGCAGCTCGTCGCTCCCGTCGCCGACGCGGCGGCGCTCGAGTCGAGGGCCAGGGCAGACGCGGGCATCGCCAACGTCCTGCCGGTGCAGACGTCGGCCGACGGCCGCGACGCGCTGGTGCAGGCGATCCCGAAGCAGAACCCGTCGGATCCCGCCGTCGGTGCCACCATCGACCGGCTGCGCTCGACGCTACCCGCGGCCGCGCTCGTCGGCGGTGCGGCGGCGGAGAACCACGACCTGGAGACGGCGCTCGCAGACGCCACACCGCGCGTGATCGGCGTCGTGCTCGCGCTCGGCTTCCTGCTGCTGCTGGTCGCGCTGCAGGCACCGATCATCGCCCTCGTCGGCGTGCTCACGAACCTGCTCGCGACCGGCGCCGCGTTCGGTGTCGCCCGGCTCGTGTTCCAGGAGGGCCACCTGTCGGGCATCCTCGGATTCGAGTCGCAGGGCTTCCTGGACGCATGGGGGCCCGTGTTCTTCTTCGCGATGATCTTCGCGATCTCGATGGACTACACCGTGTTTCTCCTGGCCTCCGCCAAGGAGCACCTCGAGCACAGCGGCGGCGACGCCAGGGAGGCGATGATCGGCGGCCTCGCGCACTCCGGTCGCGTCATCCTCGCGGCCGCCGCGGTGATGGTCGCGGTGTTCTTCACCTTCGCGATCTCAGGCCCCCTGCCGCCGAAGGAGATGGGCATCATCCTCGGCGTCGCCGTTGCTCTCGATGCGTTCCTCGTGCGGCTGTTGCTGGTGCCCGTCGCGCTCCGGCTGCTCGGCCGGTGGGCGTGGTGGAACCCGAGGCTGCTCGACCGGGTCCTCCCGGCCGTCTCGTTCGGGCACGGCGACCGCTGACGCACCGGGAGGACCGCCGCCGGCCGTGACCCGATCTGCGGGTTGCCCGCAACCCGGCTCGGCGGTCCTCCCGATGTCACGCGCGACCGGACGCGGAACGATCGCACCATGGTCTACCGATTCGTGATCATCGGCGGGGGCACCGGCGGGACGCTCATGGCGAACCGCCTTCGCAAGCTCTACTCACCCGACGCCGTCGACATCACGGTCGTCGACCGCGACGACGCCCACCTCTACCAGCCCGGGCTGCTGTTCGTCCCGTTCGGGCTGGCGGAAGCCGACCACCTCGTCCGGCCACGGCAGCGCCAGCTGCACCGCGACATCCGGTTCGTCCAGGCCGAGATCGACCGGGTCGAGACCGCCACCTCCGAGGTGCACCTCGGCGACGGCGCGATCCTCCCGTACGACGTCCTGATCGTCGCCACGGGCGCCCGGCTCGTGCCCGAGGAGACCGAGGGCATGACGGGCGACGGGTGGCTCGAGACGGTCTTCCCGTTCTACACCGCCGCGGGGGCGACCGCCCTGGCCGGGGCGCTCGAGCGCTTCGAGGGCGGCCGTCTGGTCGTCAACGTGGTGGACATGCCGATCAAGTGCCCGGTCGCCCCGCTCGAGTTCGCGTTCCTGGCCGAATGGTACCTGACCGAGCGAGGAATCCGCGACCGCACCGAGCTGGTCTTCGTGACACCCCTCGACGGGGCGTTCACGAAGCCCACCGCATCGCAGATGCTGTCGGGCCTGCTGGCGTCGAAACGCATCGAGCTCGTGACCGAGTTCAACGCCGGCGAGGTCGACGCGGGCGCCGCCGTGCTGCGCAGCTACGACGATCGGGTGCAGCCCTTCGACCTGCTGGTAACGATCCCTCT
>JBBQFB010000065.1:0-18277 GCA_038321545.1 Gaiellales bacterium | reverse complement strand
GCCGGCGGCGTCGGAGCCGACCACGTGGAACGGCTGGTCGTGGCGCTTGCCCCAGTACCCGCGCACCTTGGCGTACCGCGACAGGAACGCGAACGTGGGCACCGGCTCGAAGATCGCCGACCAGACGGTGTTGAAGTTGATCGACGACGCCATCGTCCCGATCAGCACCTCGTCCGGCGCGAGCTCGGGCAGCGGCACGTTCTCGACGTGCATCGCGGCGGACGGGCGCTTCTGATCTCGGGGAAGCTTTCCGAGCGTCTCTGCATCCTCGGCGTGCAGCGCGACGGCGGTGTAGGAATCGGGCAGCTCGATCGCTGCGAACTCCTCGCTCGACGCGCCCGCGTCGACCGCGCGCAGAACGGCCTTGGTGAGATCCGACGCCATCAGTGCTCCTTCGGTGCGATGCCGGTGATGATCGCCGATCGCACGTGGTCGGCGTGGCAGACCCTGCTAGCCTGGGGCGCCAGATGGGGATGCGGCCAAACGGGGGCTCGTCGGCCGACACCGACGCGATCTTCACGCCGATCCGCACCGCAAACGCCTTCGAGCAGACGGTGGAGCGGATCGGCCGGGCGATCAAGATGGGCCTGCTGCGGCCGTCGGAGCGCCTGCCCTCGGAGCGTGATCTCGCGCTCCAGCTCGCCCTCTCGCGGTCGACCGTCCGGGAGGCGCTGCGCGTGCTCGCAGAGGCGGGTTACCTCGAGGCGCGCCGTGGTCGGGGCGGCGGGACGTTCGTCGCCGAGGTGCTGCCGCAGCTCGAGGCGCGCGACCCGCACGACGTGCTGCGCGAGCTGCGCGCCACGCTCGGGGACACCCTGGTGCTGCGCCGCGTGCTCGAGGTCGGCGCCGCCGAGCTGGCCGCCGAGCACGCTACGCAGGCCGACGTCGAGCGGCTCGCGGTGCTGATCGACGAGGTGGCGACGTTCGATGCGAGCCAGTACCCGTCGTACCGTGCCGTCGACTCCCGCCTGCACATCGCGATCGCCGCCATCTCCGGCTCGCTGCAGCTGGTCGAGGCGATCACCGAGGCGCACGGGGTGATCTCGGAGGTCATGAACGGCATGCCGCGCTCCGACGAGACGCTCCACAACTCGACCGGCCAGCACCACCGCCTGCTCGCGGCCATCGAGAGCCACGACCGCGACGCCGCGCGCGTCGTGATGCGCGAGCACGTGGAGGGCATCGAGCGCCTGATCTCCGGACTGATCCCCGCCGGGTGAGAGTCCTCGTCGCGCACTGCGAGATCGCCTACGCGGGGCGGCTCGACACGCGCCTCGCGCCCGGTGACCGTGTCGTCCTGTTCAAGGACGACGGGTCGGTCTGCGTGCACGCGCTGAAGGGCGCGAAGCCGATCAACTACATGCCCGGCCCGACGGTCGTGGAGGAGGTGGACGACGTGATCCGGGTGCGCCGTCCCGCCAGCGGCGAGACCCTCACCATCCTGCTCCTCGGCACGCACGCCGACACGCAGTTCGACCTCGTCGACGACGCGGCGCTGGAGCGGCAGGGGCGCGAGAAGGAGATCCAGGCGCTGCTGGCCCGCGCGCTGCACCTGATCGAGCCGGGACTGGTGCTGGTCGAGCGGGAGCGTCCGACCGATGTCGGCCCGGTCGACCTCTTCTGCCGGGACGTCGACGGCGGCGTGGTGCTGGTCGAGGTGAAGCGGGTGCGAGCGGTCGCCGCCGCGGTCGAGCAGGTGATCCGGTACCGGGAGCAGGTCGACCTGACTCCCTCGCTGGCGCCGTGCCGGGCGATCGTGGCCGCGCCCGAGTTCGCACCGCAGGCGCGCGTGCTGGCCGAGGCCCGAGGGGTGGAGTGCGTCGTGTTCGATCCGGCGGTGCTGCGAGGCGCTTCCGAGGCCGACCTGACGCTTTTCTGACGGAATCTCCTCCGGATGCGCGAACAGACCGCCACGAACGGGGGATGAGAGCGGAGTCGATTCCTCCGATCCATTCATCCATGCAGCGGATGTCCACCCAGGCAGATTTTCGGCTCCTCGACGCCGTCCAGAACGTCTCCACGCTGACCGGCGCCGAGCCGACCCAGAACGCCCGCGAACGGCTTCGCGGCATTCTCGGCTACCGCCTGTACCGGGCGCTCGTCACCACGCTCGTGCCGTGAACGGGAAACGGCCGGGCACGAGGCCCGGCCGTCGAAAGGTGGTAGTCGGTTGCGTTCCCCCCGGGCCCGCAACCGCATCCTCGCAGCCGCCGTGTCACGTCCCGGTACAGCTTGGGTAAAGACCTCGTTCAGATCTCGAACGTCGCGCCCGGGAGGGCGAGATCGGTGTGCTCGAAGACGGCCCGGGCAGCGGCCAGCGACGCCTCCCGGTCCTCTGCTGCCAGGTGCGTAAGCACCAGCCGGCCCACCTCCGCGTCTCGCGCGACGCCCGCCGTCTGGCGCGCCGTCATGTGCACCGCGTCCGGTTCCTCCGGCTGCACCGCGAACGTGGCCTCGGCCAGCAACAGGTCGGCCCCGCGGGCGTGCTCGACCAGCGACGGCGTCAGCGCAGCGTCGCCCGTGTAGACCATCGCGCGGCCGTCGTCCTCGATCCGCGTCGCGTACGAGTGGGCGGAGTGGCGGGTGCGCGCGAACCGGAGGCTCGCGCCGGCGACGGCCAGCGGATCGGTCGTGCGGTACTCACGCACCGCGATCGCGCGCTCCAGGTGCGCCAGCGTGAGTCCGAACCCGTCCAGCACCTCGGCCAGCACCACCCGCCCACCGGGCGGGGCGTACAGGGTGGTGGTCGCGCCCCAGTCGAGCGGTCCGTACGACACGCCGAACATCACCGACCACAGGTCGCTGACGTGGTCGGGATCGAGGTGGCTGAGCACGATCGCGGTCGGGCCCGCGTCGCGGAGCGCCCGAAACCGGCCGAGCACGCCGTTGCCGCAGTCCAGCAGCAAGCTGCCCGCCGTGGTGTCGACGAGGTAGCCGGACGACGCCTCCCCGGGGTTCGGCCACGAAGGCGACGAGCCGAGGACCGTCAGCCGCACCGGCTCACATCCCCATCGCGTGGTACCCGGCGTCGACGTAGGAGATCGTGCCGGTCACGTTCTCCGCGTCGAGCAGGTACAGCGCCGTCTTCGCGACATCGGAGGCGTCGATGTTGCGCTTCAGCGGCGACCGCTCGGCCACGATCTCCTCCATCGTCGTGAAGCCGGGGATCGAGCGCGCCGCGAGCGTCCGCACCGGTCCGGCAGAGACGGCGTTGACGCGGATGTTCGACGGGCCGAGGTCGGCCGCGAGGTAGCGCATCGAGGCGTCCAGCGCGGCCTTCGCCACGCCCATCACGTTGTACTTCGGCACCGCGCGTTCGCCGCCGAGGTAGGTCATCGTCACGATCGAGCCGCCGCCTCGGGCTGCCATGATCGGCTCGGCGCGGCGCGCCATCGCGGTCAACGAGTAGGCGGAGATGTCGAGCGCGAGCCAGAAGTCGTCGCGCGCCGTGTCGATGAAGCGGCCCTGCAGGTCGTGCGCCTGCGCGTAGGCGACGGAGTGCACCATCAGGTCGAGGCCGCCCAGCCCGTCGACGATCTCGCCGAACGCGCGATCGAGATCCTCGTCCGAGCGGACGTCGCACTCCACGACGATGTCGGAGCCGATCGATGCCGCCAGCTCCGTGACGGACTTCTTGATCCGCTCGCCCTGGTAGGTGAAGGCCAGCTTCGCACCCCGCTCGTGCAGTCCCTGGGCGATCGCCCAGGCGATCGAGCGGCGGTTCGCGACGCCGGCCACGAGCGCGAGCTTTCCTTCGAGCACGATTCGCCGTCCTTGCCTCGTTGTCGCCGGAATCGTACGCGGACCGTGCGCCGCCAGCGCGGTCCCGGCCGTTCCGGCCCCGGCGCGCTACCCTTTCGTCTATGAGACGGGCCCTCGTGCTGTTCGCGGTCCTGACGCTGGGCGCGGCGCCGGCCGCGGAGGCGGCCACGCCCTCGGTGGCGTTCAAGCGCAAGACGCTGGTTCGCAGCGCCGCGGGCACGCAGATCGCGCAGCTGCCGCGCGGACGGGCGCTCCAGTTCGACACCCGCTACGTCGTTCGCAACGTGCCGGCCCGCTGGAAGACCGCCACCGCCCAGGTGTTCGTCACGCTCACCCGGGGCGCCAGCGTCCTGAAGCTGCAGACGAGCAGGGCGCAGACCGAGACGGGCAGCTGGCGGTGGGTCGTGCGGGGCGCCGAGGTGCGGATCCCCACCACCTACCCGATCGGCCGGTACACCGTCAGGGTCCGCGTCGTGCTGCGCCACGGCGGCCGGCTCGTCGCGAGCACGTCGCACTTCTGGCGCGCCACCGTCACCTGACGGCAGCGCGCCCGATCATGCTTCGCTACTGACCCTTGGCCTCGGCCAGCGCGCGCTTGGCGAGCACGCCGGCCAGGTGCCGCTTGTACTCGGCGGAGCCGTCCAGGTCGTCGATCGGCGACGTCCCCTCGCCGGCCCGCGCGGCGGCCTCGTCGAGCGAGCCGCCCGCGTTGACGACCTCCTCGAACCCTGCAGCGCGCACCGGCTGCGACCCGAGGCCGGTGATGCCGGTGCTGACCTTGCCGCCGCGGATCGCGACGGCCACGCCGACGATCGACCAGTCGATGGCGCGCCGGTGGAACTTGGCGTACGCCGACTGGCCGGCATCGGTCGGCAGCCGCACGTCGACGATCAGCTCGTCGTCGGCCAGCGACGTCGTCAGGTAGTCGAGCACCAGGTCGGCGGCCGCGATCGAGCGGGAGCCCGAGGCGCTGCGCACCGTCACCGAGCCGCCCACGGCGAGCAGGGCGGCCGGCAGGTCGGCGTGTGGATCGGCGTGCGCGAGCGAGCCGCCGATGGTGCCGCGGTTGCGCACCGCCGGCGAGCCGATGCCGGCCGCCGCCTGGGCGACGGCGCGGGCGCCGCGGTGCACGTCGGCGGAGCTCGCCACCTCGCGATGCCGGGTCATGGCGCCGATCACGATCTCGCCGCCCTCCTGCCGGATCCCGGTCAGCTCGGCAATGCCGGCGAGGTCGACCAGGCCGTCCGGCGAGGCGAGCCGGAGCCGCATCATCGGGACGAGGGACTGGCCGCCGGCGATCGGCTTCGCGCCGTCCCGGATGGCCGCGAGCGCCTCGTCGAGCGAGGTCGCCTTCGTGTAGGAGAGCGCGAGCGGGATCATGAGCCGGCTCCAGGGTTGGCGGTGCGGATGGCCTCCCAGATGCGATGCGGCTGCATCGGCATCTCGAGGTGTCGGATGCCGAGCGACGACAGCGCGTCGACGGCGGCGTTCACGACCGCCGGCGTGGCCGCGATCGTGCCGGCCTCGCCGATGCCCTTCGCGCCGAGCGGGTTGACGGGCGAGGGCGTCACCGTGCGGTCGGACGTGATCGACGGCAGGTCGGCCGCGGACGGCATCTGGTACTCGACCAGCGACGCCGTGCGCAGCTGGCCGTCGTCGCCGTAGACGGTCTCCTCGAACAGCGCCTGGGCCATCGACTGGATCACGCCGCCGTGCACCTGTCCGTCGACGATCATCGGGTTGATGACGTTGCCGCAGTCGTCGACCGCGACGTAGTTGACGATCTCGATCCGGCCCGTCTCGGGGTCGACCTCGACCTCGCACACGTGCGTGCCGAACGGGAACGTGAAGTTCGGCGGATCGTGGAAGGTGGTGGCCTCCATGCCGGGCTCGAGCCCGTCGGGCAGCGATGCGGCGACCCAGGCGGAGGTGCCGAGCTCCTGGATCGAGCGGCCGGACTCGGGAGAGCCCTTCACGCTCCAGCGGCCATCGGCCCACTCGAGGTCGTCCACGGCGCACTCGAGCTCGTGCGCCGCGATCTGGCGGGCCTTGTCCTTCACCTTCTGGACCGAGCGGTAGAGCGCGGTGCCGGCGACCGCCAGCGAGCGCGAGCCGTAGGTGCCAAGGCCGTACGGCGCGAACGCCGTGTCGCCGTGGATGACCTCGACGTCCTCGTACGGCACACCCAGCTCGGTCGCGACGATCTGCGACCACGAGGTGGCGTGGCCCTGGCCGTGCGGCGACGACCCGGTGATGACCGTGACCTTGCCGAACGGATGCATCCGCACCGTGGACGACTCCCACCCGGGCGCCGAGATGCCGATCGCCTTCGTGACGGCCGACGGCGCGAGGCCGCACACCTCGACGTAGGACGAGAGGCCGATGCCCCGGTAGCGGCCGCGGCCGCGGGCCTCCGTGCGGCGCGACTCGAAGCTCGCGTACTCCGACAGCTCGAGCGCCCGATCCAGCGCCACCGCGTAGTTGCCCGAGTCGTAGGAGAGGCCGACGGCGGTGGTGTGGGGGAAGTCCTGGATGAAGTTCCGGCGCCGGAGCTCGGCCGGATCGATCCCGAGCTCGTCTGCGATCTCGTCCATCAGGCGCTCGAGGCCGTGCGTGGCCTCGGGCCGTCCGGCGCCGCGGTAGGCGTCGGTCGGCGTGGTGTGCGTGAACGCCTGGTCGATGGTGATCGAGACGTGCGGGATGTCGTACGGCCCCGGCACCATGAACAGCGTCAGGTGCGAGATCGACGGCGTCAGCAGCTGCAGGTAGGCGCCGTTGTTCTGCACGGCGTAGAACTTCAGGGCGACGATCTTGCCGTCGTCGTCGACGGCGGCCTCGTACGACTGCCACTGGTCGCGGCCGTGGATCGTCGCAAGGATGTTCTCGCTGCGATCCTCGATCCACTTCACGGGTGCGCCGACGGCCTTGGAGGCCGCGCAGAGGAGGAACTCCTCGCGGTAGCAGTTCAGCTTCGAGCCGAACCCGCCGCCGACGTCGGGTGCGACCACGCGCACCTTCGACTCGGACGTCTCGTTGACGACGGCCACGAACGTTCGCACGAAGTGCGGCACCTGCGTGGACGTGAAGAGCGTCACCTCGCCGGTCGACGTGACCCAGTCGGCGACGCAGCCGCGCGTCTCCATGGAGAGCGGCGTGATGCGCTGGTTGAAGTTGTGCGCCTTCACGATCCGCGCGCCCGCGGCGAAGGCCTCGGCGAAGCCCTCGGTCTCGTGCGCGAGCGTGCAGCAGCGGTTGTCGTCGTACTCGGCGTGCACGCGCGGCGCGTCGGCCTCCAGTGCCTTGCGCCCGTCGGTGACGGCGGGCTGCGGGTCGTAGTCGACCAGCACCGCGTCGGCGGCGTCGCGCGCCGTGTAGCGATCGTTCGCGATCACCATCGCCACGGGCTCGCCGTGATACCGGACGCGACCCTCGGCGAGCAGCGGATGGCGCGGCTGGCGCGTGGTGCCGGTCGGGTTGGAGCCGCACGGAACGCCGCCCGCGAGGCCGAGCGTGTCGGCGGTGATGATCTTGACCACGCCGGGCATGGCCAGGGCGGCTGAGGTGTCGATCGCCCCGATGGTGGCGTGGCCGAACGGCGATCGGACGAAGACGGCGTGCAGCATGCCGGGCAGCACGAGGTCGTCCACGTACCGGCCCTGGCCGCTGATGAACGCGGCGTCCTCCTTGCGCAGGACGCTCTCGCCGATGCCGCCCGAGGCGGGACGCTGGGAGACGGTTGCCATGTCAGGCCCTCGCCATCTCGCCGGCGGCCTGCTGTACGGCCGCCACGATGTTCTGGTAGCCCGTGCAGCGGCACAGGTTGCCCTCCAGCGCGTGCCGGATGTCGTCCTCCGACAGCTCGCCCTCGGCCTGCTCGATGATGCCGACGGCGGCCATCATCATCCCCGGCGTGCAGAACCCGCACTGCAGCCCGTGGTGCTCGTGGAACGCCTTCTGGATCGGATGCAGCGTGCCGTTCGAGGCGAGGCCCTCGACGGTCCTGATGTCGGCGCCGTCGGCCTGGACGGCGAGCATCGAGCACGACAACGCGGTCGTGCCGTCGACGTTCACCGTGCACGCGCCGCACGAGCTCGTGTCGCATCCGATATGTGTGCCCGTGAGCCCGAGATCCTCGCGCAACACGTGCACGAGGAGTCTCCGGGGCTCCACCTCGAGGGTGTGGACCGCTCCGTTCACCGTCAGCGTGATCTGGTCACTCACCGACGTCACCTCCGTCTGCAGGTCGCCGTTCGTTCGTTCTCCGCGGTCGTGAGGGTACACCCTGCGGCATCCCGTCGCCAGCGCGGCTACCGTGTTTTCTCCATGGTCCTGCCGGCCCGCGTCACCGTCAGCGTCCCCGGCTCGTCGGCGAACCTCGGGCCCGGGTTCGATTGCCTGGGCGTCGCGCTGCCGCTCCGGCTCACCGTGAGCATCACGCGGCGGCCCGGTCCGCTCGCGGTGCACCTCGTCGGCGAGGGAGCCGACGATCTGCCGGCCGACGCCTCGAACCTCGTCGTGGCCACCATCCTGGACGGCGGCGACGGCGACGGGCTGGAGATCGGGATCGTCAACGAGCTGCCGCTCGCGGCGGGCTGCGGCTCGTCGGCCGCGGCGATCGTGGCCGGGCTCGCGGCGTGCGACGCGCTGGCCGGCCGAGTGGTCGATCGCGAGGACCTCACACGGCGCGCGGTCGCCATCGAGGGTCATCCCGACAACATCGCCGCGGCGGTCTACGGCGGGTTCACGATCGCCGCCGGCGATCCGATCATGGTGCGCAGGATCGAGCCGCCGCGCGGCCTCGGCTTCGTGCTCGCGGTGCCGCCCGAACGCCTTGCCACCAGTGCCGCGCGGGCCGCGCTGGCCGAGCAGGCGCTGCGCGCCGACGCCGTCCACAACGTGCAGAGCGTGGCGCTGCTCGTGTCGTCGCTCTACACGGGCAGCGTCGACGACCTGTCGGCTGCCCTCTCCGACCGCCTGCACCAGGACGCCCGCGCCCACCTCGTTCCCACGTTCGCGCGCCTGGCGCAGCTGGCCAACCGCATCGACGCCCTCGGCGTGACGCTGTCGGGCGCCGGTCCCAGCGTGCTCGTGTGGTGCCGTGCCGCCGACGTCGAGCGCTGCGCCGCCTGCGTCACCCGCGAGGAGCCGGCCGTCGTCGTCCACGTGATGGCCCCGGAGCCCGACGGGCTCAGCGTCGTTACGGGCTAGGAGCGGCTGCGCGCTGCAGCAGGCGGTCGATGGCCTCCAGGCCCTCGTCGCCGAGATCGATCGAGAACTCGTTCACGTACAGCGCCACGTGCTGGTCGCACACATCGTCCGACAGCTCCTGGGCGTGCTCGCGCATCCAGGTCCGACTGGCCTCGGGATGGGCGAACGCGTACTCCACGGACGCCCGGATCGCACGCTCCACGTCGGCCGCGAGCGGGTCGTCGATGTCGCTCCGCGCGCAGATTGCCGCGAGCGGGATCGGGAGGCCGGTCGTCCCCTCCCACCACTCGCCCAGGTCGGCCACGCGGGTCAGCCCGTGGTCGGCGTAGGTGAACCGGCTCTCGTGGATGATCAGGCCGGCGTCCACGGCGCCCGTCTCGACGGCCTCGAGGATGCGGTCGTACCGCAGCACCTCGACGGCGGGAAGCGCTGGCGCAGCCAGGCGCAGCAGCAGGAAGGCGGTCGTGTCGCGCCCCGGCACCGCGAGCGACCCGGCCGCCGCCGCGGCCAGCGTCTGCGGCTCACGGGCCACCACCAGCGGCCCGACGCCGCGGCCGAGGGCTGCGCCGCTGCGGAGCATCCGGTAGCCGTCGCCGATCGCGGGCAGCACGCCGAACGACAGCTTCGTGACGTCATAGGTGCCGAGGCGGCCGTGCCGGTTCAGCTCCTCGATGTCGAGCAGCACCGGCTCGACCCGAAACGGCGCGTCGACCAGCCCGTGCACCAGGGCGTGGAACGCGAACGTGTCGTTCGGGCAGGGCGAGAAGGCCAGCGTCAGCGTGCGCATCGACCTGCAGGATAGGCCCCGGCTGTCAGGCGTCGCCGTACGCGGCCGTGTCGACGATCCAGGTGACGTCGCCGCGGCCCGGTGCGACACGGGCAGCCGGCAGCTGCACGCCGCCGCGGATCTTCCGCAGCGCCTCGCGCTTGTCGGGCCCGAGCACGAGGAAGATCGCGTGCCGTGCCGAGTTGAGCGTCGGGAACGTCAACGTCAGCCGGCGGGTGCCGTTCGGCGCCTTGGCCGGGACGCAGCGGCGCTCCTGCTCGTCGCAGGCGCCGTCGTCCGGGAACAGGCTGGCCGTGTGGCCATCGGTGCCCATGCCGAGCATCACCAGGTCGAGGTGCTGCGGCAGCAGCTGTGCGTAGCGGTCGCCGGCGCTCTCGAGATCGGCGTCGTCGGCCTCCATCCGGTACACGGAGTCGGGCTGGATCGGAACGAGGTCGAGCAGCGCCCGCCGGCTCATCCCGTAGTTCGAGTCGGGATGGTTCGGCGGCACGGCGCGCTCGTCGCCGTAGTAGATCTCGAGCTCGTGCCAGTCCGTCCGGTCGCGGTAGTCGTCGGACGCGAGCAGGCCGTACAGGTCCTTCGGCGTCGAGCCGCCGGCGAGGGCCACGGTCTGCGGAGCGAGCGCCGTGAACAGGTCGGCAGCCGCCCGGATTGCCAGCTCGGGCGTGGGGTACACCGCGAAACGCATCGTCTCGGGCATGGTCGGAGCTTAACCTCCTCGCTCGGAGATCGCGGCCAAGGCGGCGTGGAACGCATGGTCGTTGGTGAGGAACTCGAGCTCCTCGCCGACCAGGACGTCGGTCGGCGGCACCCGCAGCGCGAGCTGGCGGGTGGCGCGGCCGGGGGCGTCGATGACGGCGATGCCCTCCTGCGGCCGGTCGACGGTGTACCGCTGGCCGCCGCAGTCGAGCACGACGCGGGTCAGCGATCCGACTCGCATATCGTCGCGATCGACCGGCTTGACGTCGACGACGGCGTCGCAGCCGGTGCTGGCGACCAGCCAGCCGCCGAGCAGCCGGGCCTGGGCGTCGGAGCCGCGCACGTAGTCGATCGCGACATGCTCGAGCTCGTCCAGCGCCCCGCGGTGCTCGGGGTCGTCGAAGATCGACGCGACCACCTCGCGCCAGCCGGTGATCTTGGTCCACGCCAGGTCGGTCACGATCTCGCGATCCTGGGCGATCACCGCGCCGAGCTTCGCGAGCGTCTCCGGGAACCGCGTCGAGTCGGTCACGAGCCGGGTGGCCAGCGTCCGCAGCGATCGGAACACCGGCCGGTCGAAGTCGGGCGGGGCGACCCAGAGCAGGAACACGGGCAGGTCGGGCAGCAGCAGGCTCGCGGCCATGCTGGTCAGCCCGTCACCGGCGGGAGGGCCGTCCAGGCGCACCACCTCGCAGCAGACGATCGCCGTGCCCCCGTCCTGCATCGGCGAGCAGAAGACGCTCGCCTCGGCAGACACGGCGTCGGTGCCGTCGCGTCCGCAGCAGATCAGCGCCCGGCTCGGTCGCGAGTGGCGGAGGCCGGCGATGGAGGTGGCGATCTGGTCGGCGAGCGCAAGATCGTCGGCGTACGCGACGAGGTCGACGATCTGCGTGCGCACGCCGTCCTCGACGCCCGCCGCATCGCCGCGCAGCTTCGACAGCTCGCGCTCGATCGACGCCGGGCTGACGGCGGCAGTCATGGCCGCCGCCACCGGCGCCGGTCGCGGGCGACCAGCTCGTCGGCCGCCTCCGGGCCCCAGGTTCCGGCCTCGTAGAGGTGCGGGCCGCCGCCCTGGATCTTCCAGGCGTCGAGCAGCGGCTGCACGATGCGCCACGACTCCTCGACCGCGTCCTGGCGCGGGAAGTTCGTACCGTCGCCGCGCATCGCGTCGAGCAGGAGCGTCTCGTAGGCCTCCGCCGGCGGTGCCGAGAAGGCGGTGTCGTACTGGAAGTCCATGTTCACGGTGCGGATCTGGATGCGCTCCGACGGCACCTTCGCGCCGAAGCGCAGCGAGATGCCCTCGTTCGGCTGGATCCGCAGTACCAGCACGTTCGGCTCGAGCTGCTCGGCGGCGGCGTACGAGAACGGCAGGTGCGGCACGCGCTTGAACTGGATCGCGACCTCGGTGACGCGCTTCGGCAGCCGCTTTCCGGTACGCAGGTAGATGGGCGTGTCGGCCCACCGCCAGTTGTCGATGTGCAGGCGCGCGGCGATGTAGGTCTCCATGTCGGAGCCGGGCGCGACACCTTCCTCCTCGCGGTAGCCACGCACCGGCTTGCCCTCCGCGTGGCCGGCTGCGTACTGCCCGCGGACGACGTCGGACGGACGCAGCGGCCGGCACGAGACGAGCGCCTTGCCACGCTCGTCGCGCACCGCCTCGGCGGCGAACGACGCCGGCGGCTCCATCGCGACGAAGCTCAGCACCTGCAGCATGTGGTTCTGCACGATGTCGCGCAGCGCGCCGGCCTCCTCGTAGAACCGGCCGCGTCCCTCGACCCCGATCGACTCGGCCACCGTGATCTGGATGTGGTCGATGAAGTTGCGGTTCCAGACCGGCTCGAAGATGCCGTTCGCGAACCGGAACACGAGGATGTTCTGGACCGTCTCCTTGCCCAGGTAGTGGTCGATCCGGAAGATCTGACGCTCCTGGAAGGCCCGGTGCACCTCGTCGTTCAGCGCCGCCGAGCTGGCCAGGTCCTCGCCGAACGGCTTCTCGATCACGACCCGGCGGAAGCACTGGCCGGTCTCGGTCGCGAGCCCTGCGTCGCCGAGGCCGTCGACGATTACCGGGAACTGGCTCGGCGGCACCGACAGGTAGAACAGGACGCTGCCGGCGGTGGCGTGGCTGGTCTCGACCTCGCCCAGCCGCTTCTGCAACTGCTTGTACGTCTCGGCGTCGTCGAACGTGCCCGTGATCCAGTTCAGCAGCTCGGCGAACCCGTCCCACTCGGCGTCGGTGACGGGCGTCCGCGAGAACTCCTCGCACTTCTTGCGCATCGCCGTCCGGTAGCCCTCGTCACCGCCCGGGTCGGTGCGGCCGATGGCGATCATCGCGAAGCCGGCCGGCAGCAAACGTCGCAGGTAGAGGTTGTACAGCGCCGGCACGAGCTTGCGTCCAGCCAGGTCGCCGAGGCCGCCGAAGATCACGACGGCGCACGATCCGGGCACCCGGTGCATCCGGAACTCGTCGCGCAACGGGTTCGCGTCCATCACGCGGCCCCGAGCGCGGCGCCCACGGTCGCGGCGACGTCGGCGAGCTCGACGCGGGCGACGGGCTGCCCGGTCGCGCGCAGCGCCTGGGCGTCACCGCGGCTCTGGGCCTCGATCACCGTGCGGAACCCGTAGGGCCGCCCGGGGATGTCGGCGTCGGAGCTGGACCCGGCCAGCACCTGGAGGTAGATCCCCTGGCGGGACCCGCCCTTGTGCAGCTGGCCGGTGGAGTGCAGGTAGCGCGGGCCGAACCCGAGCTGCGTGGCCACGCCGAACGCGTCGCGGAGCCGTCCGCGGAGCTCCTGCAGCTCGGCCTCGTTGGCGGCGGTCGGCGTGATGTAGGCCTGGATCACGAGGAACGAGCGGCCGCGCACGGCGCCGCGCAGGGCCTCGGACAGGTCGCCGGCGGCGACCGACTCCAGCTCGCCGGTGGAGACGTAGCCCTCCAGTGCGGCGACCACGTAGTCCTTTGCGGCCTGCACGTTCGGCTGGTCGAACGGGTTGATGTGCAGCAGCGCGCCGCAGTACGCGGTCGCGAGCTCCCACGTGATCATCTGCGTGCCGATGTCGTCCAGGTCGGCGAGCGGGCAGCGTTCCACGTGGAACCCGGCGCCCTCGATGGCGGCGACCGCGGCGTCGTGGGTGCCGTCCACGCGCAGGTAGGCGAACAGGCGGTCCGGTCCGTACACGGCGGGTGATCCGATCGGCTCGTCGGCCAGTGGCACGACGCCGGTGCCCTCCTTGCCCGTCGACTCGGCGATCAGCTGCTCGAGCCAGAGGCCGAACGGGCCGACGGCCGGATCGGCGATGATCGTGAGCTTGTCGCGGCCCTGGGCGACGCTGTCGCCGAGGAGCGCTCCCAGCCGCAGCGGCGCGTTGTCGACCGGGCTCGCCCCGGGCCCCGAGGACGCCAGCACGGCGGCCGCCCGGTCGAGGATCGGGCCGATCGAGATGCCGGCCAGGGCGGCGGGCACGAGGCCGAAGTAGGAGAGTGCCGAGAACCGGCCGCCGATGTCGGCGCGGTTCAGGAACGTCCGCAGGAAGCCGCGCTCGTCGGCGCGGGCCGCGAGCTTCGAGCCCGGGTCGGTGATCGCGACGAAGCGCGAGCCGTCGCCGCCGGCGGCGTGGAAGAAGTACTCCTCCATCACCTCGGGCTCGAGCGTGGAGCCCGACTTGGAGGCGATCACGAACAGCGAGCCGTCGACCGGCACGGCCTTCACGGCGTCCGGGTCGGTGGTGTCGAGCACGTGCAGCCGGCCGCCGAAAGCCTCGCCCAGCACCAGCGGCGCCAGGCTCGAGCCGCCCATGCCGCAGAGCACGACGCGGTCGTAGTCCGCCATCGCGGCGGCGGCCCAGGTCTGGATCTGGTCGGCCTCGCGGCGCATCTCGCCCACGACCGGGATCCACCCCGTCCAGCGGCCGATCTCGGCGGCCCGCTCCGGGTCGTCGCTGAACAGCGTGCCGTCACCGGCGAAGAGCTTGCGGACGGCGTCGCGGCCGACCAGCTCGTCGACGCCGTCAGGCATCGCGCACCGCCTTCACGGCCGCGACGACGGCCTCGGGCGAGACGCCGAGCTTGCGCGCCACGACCTTGCCCGGTGCCGAGGCACCAAAGCGGTCGATGCCGATCGCGTGGCCGCGCTCGCCGATCCACCGCTCCCAGCCGGCGGTGACTCCGGCCTCGATCGAGACGCGGGCGGTGACCGCCGGCGGCAGCACCTGCTCGCGGTACGCGGCGTCCTGCAGCGCGAACAGGTCCCACGACGGCATCGAGACGACGCGCACGCCGATGCCCTCGGCCTGCAGCGTCTCGCGCGCCGCGAGCGCGTCGTGCACCTCCGAGCCAGACGCGATCACGATCGCATCGAGCATGCCCTCGGCCTCGGCCAGCACGTACGCGCCGCGGGCCGTGCCGCCGTCGGCCGTCGCGGCGAGCGTCGGCAGAGCCTGGCGCGAGAGCTGCAGTCCGGTCGGCCCGTCGAGGCGCTCGATGGCGGCCCGCCACGCCCACGCCGTCTCGTTCGCGTCGCAGGGCCGGAAGCAGATCAGATTCGGGATCAGCCGCAGCGACATCACCTGCTCGACCGGCTGATGCGTGGGCCCGTCCTCGCCGAGCCACACCGAGTCGTGCGTCCAGACGTACGTCACCGGCAGGCCCATGATCGCGGCCAGGCGGACGGCCGGGCGCATGTAGTCGGAGAACACGAGGAACGTCGCCCCGAACCCGCGCAGCCCGCCGTGGGCGGTGATTCCGTTCAGCACCGAGGCCATGCCGTGCTCGCGGATGCCCCAGTGGAAGTTGCGGCCGCTGTAGTCCTCGGCGGTGACGCTGCCGTACGCCTTCATGAGCGTGTTGGTGGAGGGCGCCAGGTCGGCCGAGCCGCCGACCAGCTCGGGCACCGCGCCGGCGAGCGCCTGCAGCACCTTGCCGCCGGCCGCCCGGGTCGCCATCGCACCGTCGTCCGGCGTGAACGCGGGCAGGTGGTCGGCGAAGTCCTCGGGCGGAACGCCCGCCTGCGTGCGCTCGAACTCGGCCGCCAGGTCGGGGAAGACCGCACGGTAGGCATCGAACTCCTCCTGCCACGCGGTCGACAGGGCCTTGCCCTCGGCGCGGCGGTCGCAGTGATCGCGCACCTCGTCGGGCACGAGGAAGTCGGCATCCTCCGGCCAGCCGTAGGCGAGCTTGGTCAGCCGGATCTCCTCGACGCCGAGCGGCTCGCCGTGCGCGCTCGCGGTGTCGTGCTTGTTCGGCGCGCCGGGAGCGATGTGCGTGCGCAGGATGAGCATGCTGGGCCGTGGATCGGCGTGGGCCTCGGCGATGGCGCCGCGCAGCGTGTCGAGCGTCCACGTGTCGTCGAAGCGGAGCACGTGCCAGCCGTAGCCGCGGTAGCGCTCGGCCACGTCCTCCGTGAACGACAGCGCCGTGTCGCCCTCGATCGAGATGTGGTTGTCGTCGTAGAAGCACGTCAGCCGACCGAGGCCGAGGTGGCCGGCGATCGACGACGCCTCGCCCGAGACGCCCTCCTGCAGGTCGCCGTCGGAGCAGATGCAGTACGTGTGATGGTCGACGATCTCGTGGCCGGGCTGGTTGTAGCGCGCGGCCAGCATCCGCTCGGCGAGCGCCATGCCGACCGAGTTGCCGACGCCCTGGCCGAGCGGGCCGGTGGTCGTCTCGATGCCCGGCGTGTGGTGCATCTCGGGATGGCCCGGCGTCTTCGACTCCCACTGCCGGAAGGCCTTCAGGTCGTCGATCGAGAGGTCGTACCCGGACAGGTGCAGCGCGGCGTACTGCAGCATGCAGGCGTGGCCGGCGGAGAGGATGAACCGGTCTCGGTTCGGCCAGTGCGGATCGCCCGGGTCGTGCCGCATCTCCTCCTCGTAGAGCAGGTAGGCGATCGGGGCGAGCGCCATGGCGGTGCCGGGATGCCCGGAGTTCGCCTTCTGCACGGCGTCCATGGCGAGCGTGCGGATGGTCGTGATCGATAGCTCTTCGACCGAGGGCATGAGGAAAGGGTCTCCGGTTCCGTTCAGTGGTTGTGCTCGTGGAGCCTAGGCGCCGCGGTCCGAGGCTTCGGCGCCTCGGGGCATCCAACGCGATGGATGCTGAGCGGGGCGCGGTGGTCCCTATCGACCTGGATCGTCGTGTGGCTGACGTCGAACTGTTCCCGAAGCACCTCTTCGAGGTGGTGCAGCAGGGCGTGCTGGTCGGTGCCGGGTGCTGCGATCACGTGCACGGAGACCGCGTCGAAACCGCTCGTGATCGTCCACGCGTGGACGTCGTGCACCTCGCGGACGCCCTCCACGGTGCACAGCGCGCGGCCGATTGCCTGCGGGTCGAGGTGCGGCGGCGCGCGTTCGAGCAGGATCCGCACGGGCTCGGCGATCAGGCGCCGGGCCGAGCCGATGCAGAGCACGGCCACCAGCAGCGCGATCACCGGGTCGGCCTCGTTCCAGCCGAACGCGGCCACCAGCACGCCGGCCACGACGACGCCGGCCGAGCCTGCCACGTCGGCGATGGTGTGCAGCAGCGCGCCGTGCAGGTTGAGATCGTCGCGGCTCGAGCCGGCGCGCAGCATGGCCACGACGGCGGCGCCGTTGACGGCGACGCCGGCCAGGCCGAACAGGATGACGCCCGGCGCGTGCACGTCGGGCGGGTCGCCGAGCCGGCCGATCGCCTCGATCGCGATCAGCACGCCGAGACCGAGCAGCGTGAGGCCGTTCACCAGCGCCGCGAGAATCTCGACGCGGCCCCAGCCGAACGTGCGCCGGCCGGAGGCGGCCCGCATCGACAGGCTGGCGGCCACCAGCGCGATGCCGACCGCGACGCCGTCGGAGACGTTGTGGGCGGCGTCTGCCAGCAGCGCCACCGAGCCGAGCCAGAACGACCCGAGCACCTGCGCGAGCCCGAACAGCGACGTCAGGATCAGCGTCAGCCGCAGCGAGCTACGGCTCTTGGAGCGGTCGATGTGGTCGTGCCCGTGGCCTACCGGTCAGCCCTCCAGCACGAGCAGACGGTCGAGTGCCGCGCGCGCGACGTCGAGCTCCTCCGGGCTCGGCTCACGCGTCCCCACCACGCGCTGGAGCGCCGTGCCGGGTGCGCGGAAGGCCCGCGACAGCGGGTGCGCCGCGTTGCGCGACGCCCAGCCGAACAGCTCGACCGCGATGCCCATCGCGGCCAGCGATGCGCCCGTGCGGGCGGCGACCTGGTGCTCCTTCCGGGCGCGCGATGCGAGCAGGTTGCCGACCATCGACAGGGCGACCAGCGGCGTCACGAGGTGCGAGCCGCAGCGGTCGTGCTCCTTCGCCTCGTCGGAGGCCTCGCCGCCCGACTCGTAGGCGCCGATCGTCTTGTGCTCGGCGCCGTGGTAGCGCGCCAGCGAGCCGGAGCGCAGCATCGCCAGCGCCGGCAGCACGGCCAGCACGGACCCGAGCGCCTCGACGGCGGCCGGCGACACGCCGCGGGTCTTCGCGCCCTTGGTGAGCGCCATCGTCGACACCGACAGCGCGATCACGGCCGGGTTCTCGAACGCCAGCTTCGCCTCGGGCAGCGACCGCTTGACCTGCGGCAGGATCGCCATCATCTCGGACAGGCGCAGCACGCCGCGCGCGATCGGCACGCGCGACGCGAGTCCGGAGCGCACGGACTTCTTGCCGGACGCCACGCGGATGTCGCCTTCGGGGGCCCGTACCGCGGCCGCCCAGTGCGTCGGCCCATGCACGAACAGGCCGTTGCGGAGGGCCATGCCCCCGAGTCGGAGGGGCTCGTCTGCCATGCGCTCACAGTAGCGTGGGACCGTGCCAAGATCCCCGCATGGCCGATCTCTTCGACGC
>JBBQFB010000064.1:0-18546 GCA_038321545.1 Gaiellales bacterium | reverse complement strand
GCGGCGGCGTCGAGGCCGGCGTCGGCCAGCGACAGCACCTCGTGCGGCTTGCGCTTGGCGCCCATGATGGCGGGCAGCGACGGGTAGCGCGGCTCGTTGATCGCGTCGGAGACCGACACGACCGCCGGGAGAGGCAGCTCGACCGTGTCGTAGCCCGTCTCGGTCTGGCGCTTCACCTTCAGCGAGTCGCCCTCGAGATCGAGGCTCGCGGCCTGCGTGACACACGGCCGGCCGAGGCGCTCGGCGACGGCCGAGGCCATCACGTAGCACTCGGCGTCGGACGCCTGCTGGCCGAACAGCACGAGGTCGTACGCGTCACGCTCGAGCAGCGCGGCGAGCGCCTTTGAAGTCGCGATCACGTCCGAGCCGGCGAGTCCGTCGTCGGCGAGGTGCACAGAGCGGTCACCACCCTGCGCGAGCGCCTTGTCGACGGTGCGCGAGGCCGATGCGGGGCCGACCAGCACGACGCTGATCTCGGTTTCCCGGCCTGACTCCTTGATCCGCACGGCGGCCTCGATGGCGTGGCGGTCGTACGGGTTCAGCGTGTTCTCGCCCGAGCGGACGAGCCGGTTCGTGCCGGGATCGAGCCGCTTGTCGGCGGTCGGATCCGGCACCTCCTTCACGCAGATCGCGATCTTCACGTTCGCGGATCCTCCTGGGCGCTTGTGGGGGCGGATTCTACGGCAGGAGCGCGGTCCTGCCCGGCGGTCAGCGGGAGCAGACCGCGCGGCACGAGCGCTTCGGCGACCGGTGCCACGCGCCGCGGGCGGCGAACGTCGCGGCCTGAGGCCGCGACAGACCGGCGCGGCGGGCGGCCTGCCACGACAGCACGGGCGCGCCGACGGTGGCCGCCAGCCACGGCATGTCGGTGTGGAGGGGATCGGGCGCGGCGGCGAGGTGGAGCGCGAGCGCGGCACGCGCGGCACGGCCGCTGCCGGTGCGCAGCATGCAGGCCGTGTCGAGGTACGCGAGCAGCTGCGGCGCGGCCCCGTGCTCGAGCGCGCGCAGGCGGGCGGCAGACGCGTCGTCGTAGCGGCCGGCCACGAACAGCAGCGTCCCGGCGCGCGCGACCTCATCGGCCGGGGCAGCACCATCGGCGACGATTCCTCGCGCAAGCTCGGTTGCCGCGTCGTGGTGTCCGGGTCCTTCGCGATACAGCGACCAGGCGACTTCCGCAGGCGTCACGAAGGCATGGTAGCCCGCGGCGGCGCACCAGTCGGCGGCGTCGTCGCGTCGTCCGGCGACGACGAACTTCCCCCGCAAATGGGGTAGAGTGGGCTCTGTGACGCGGCGACCGGTCACCCTCGCCGTGCTGGCCGCGGCCCTTGTGCTGGTGCTCGCGCCGACTGCGACGGCGGCCGGTCCGCCGGTCGACATCGAGCCGCCCGGGTCGGTGCGGCCGCTGCTTGCCATGCGCGGTACCGCGGCCTCGCCCGACGCGATCGTCACCGCGGCGCTCAAGCAGGGCGGCATCGACGCCGCCACGCGCGCGGCCGACATCGGGCTGATGCGGAAGGCGCGCAGCCTCTCGCGCAAGCTCAAGGGCCCCGCGGGAACCGAGCTCGCCGCGGTCGCCGCCTCGGCCGTCCGGATCGCCCGCACGTCGGGCTTCACGCCCGAGCGGGCGCGCGAGGTGTTCCTCGAGATGTCGGTCAACGTGTCCGAGCTGCCGAAGCGGCTGCCGCGGATCCACGAGCGCATCCGCATCGACTCGCTCACGTTCGAGCGCTACCCCGGCCAGGGCCTGCGGATCCAGCCGCTCGCGTCCTGGTGGTTTGCCCGCGACACGGCCCGCCACGGCGACGTGAAGGTGACGAAGCGCCTGCTGGACAAGGCGCTCGACCTGTCCGTCCCCCGCTCCGGCGGCCTGACCACCGAGTACCTGTTCCCGTTTGGCTCCGGCGCCCCGCCGTGGTCGAGCCCGATGGCTCACTCGCTCGCCATGGACGCGCTCACGCGCGGCTTCGCCCTGACGGGCGACGAGCGCTACCGCACCGCGGCGTTGGCGTTCGCTCAGGGCGTCGCCGCCTCCGACGTGGCCAAGGGCGCGCCGGTGTGGTTCCCCATCTACCCGTTCGATCCCGGCCTGCGCGTGCTGAACGCCGACCTCCAGGTGATCATCGGGCTGCAGCAGGTCTCGAAGCTCGACGGCGCCGAGCGCTACGCAGCGCTGGCGAAGCAGGCCGCCGCGACCGCAGAGGAGCGGATGCCGCGCTACGACACGGGCTCCTGGTCGCGCTACTCGGAGCAGCGCGAGGCGCCGCTCGAGTACCACGATCTGCAGACGCAGCAACTCGGCGACCTCGGAAAGGCGCTCACCGACCCGGTGCTCGGCGGGTACGGACAGACGTTCGCCGACTACCGCACCGAGGCGCCGGCGTTCGACGTGATTCCCGGCGGCACGAAGCGCGTGTATCCGGTGCCCGCCGACGGCTTCCGCGACAGCTTCGCCGTGAAGTTCACCGTCACGAAGCTGTCGAGCGTCGTCGCGACGTGGCGGCGCGGCGGCAAGAAGGTGGTCGACCTGAAGCTGGGTCTCCTCGCAGGCGGTGCACACTCGCTGCGCTGGTCGCCCGGCAAGGCGCGGCCCGGCCTCTACACGATCGGCTTCACGGCCACGGACGTCGCCGGCAACCGCGGCACGGTGACCGACCCGCGCGCGTACGAGATCGCTCGCGACACGACGCCGCCCACCATCGTCAGCGTCCGCTACGCAGGCGGCCGGCTGGCGTGGAAGCTGAAGGACTCCGAGACGCCGTGGGTCGACGTGATCGTGAAGGTCGGCAAGAAGTCGAAGACGCTCCACAAGCGGAGGCTGTCCGGCAGCCTCAAGCTGACCAGGGCACCGGTGCTGGTGACGTTCCGCGACTCGTCCGGCAACCGTGCCCGGTGGCGGCGCATCACCGTTCCCGCCGGCTAGTCAGGCGTCGAACACCCGCCGGATCGCGCGCACACGGGTGCGCAGCTCGTCGAGGTGCGGTGTCTCGACCACGCCGCCGGCCCGGCCGTAGGCGTGGATGATGGTGCCGCGCTCGGTGGCGATCGCGACGTGGTCGCCGTAGCAGTACAGATCGCCGGCGCGCACGTCGTCGGCGTCCACGCTGCGACCGGCCGTCTCCTGCGCGTCGGCATCCCGCGGCAGCAGGCGCAGGAAGCGCCGGTGGACGGACTGGACGAGGCCGGAGCAGTCGATGCCGCGCCAGGTGACGCCTCCCCACAGGAACGGCACGCCGAGGAAGCGGCGCGCGTCGGCCACCACCGCGTCACCGTTCGCGACGCGCAGCGCGGCGCCCGCCGGCTGGGCGTCGGACTGGGCGAGCAGACCCATCTCGCCGTCCGGTAACGCGACCCGGAAGCCGCCCATCTCCTCGGCTTGGACGATGAACACGGCGCCGAGCGAGGCCTCCCGGTTTCCGCCCAGCGAGGCGCGCAGCGAGGTCACCACGACGCGGCCGGTCTCGCCGGAGCGGCGGTGATGCGGCGGCGTCGCGAGCGCACCCGCGGCGACCCAGCCCTCGTAGGTGTCCGCCACGCGCACGCGGACGTAGCCGGCGGCCTCGGCGCCGAGCAGCGTGACGACCTCGCCGTAGACGGCCTCGGTGTGCCGCTCGGACGAGGCCGTCGGCTCGGCGAACACGCCGGCGACGGGGAACATGCAGGCGCGCTGTTTCACGGGCATCTGCGAGTTGTAGCGGACGGTGGACGGCGCGTGGCGGGCCGATCACAATGGTGCGCGTGAGCTCGACTCGGTGGAGGCCGGCCATGGCGCTGATCGCAGTCGCGCTCGCCGCGGGCTGCGGCCATTCCGGGTCGTCCGCGAGGAGGCCCGTCGTGTCCACTCCCGACGCGCAGGCCGGCATCGTCTACGGCAAGATCCCCGCCGACCCGCCGCCCGGCACGACCATGCCCTTCACGACGCGCGGGTGTCAGGGCTGTCCGCCGGGCACGGCCACGCAGGAGGCCGCCAGCCTGGCGCCGGGCGCGGAGCGGATCGCCTTCACGCGGGCCACGGCGGTCGACGAGGCCGACATCTGGATCGCGGCCGCGGACGGCTCGGGCGAGCTCCGGCTGACCCGCGACGCCGGTCTCGAGATGTCGCCGACCTGGTCGCCGGACGGAGCCCGGATCGCGTTCGTCTCCGATCGTGCCGGCGGCAACCTCGACCTGTACTCGATCGCGGTCGACGGCAGCGACCTGGTGCGCCTGACCGACTCGCCCGGTGACGAGTTCTCGCCGATCTGGTCGCCGGACGGCGGTACGATCGCCGTCACGCGGTCGCGGGACAACCACGCCGACGTGATCCTGGTCGATCCCGGCACGAGGACGGAGCGCAAGCTGGCGGCCGGTCAGTGGGCGAGCTGGATGCCCGACTCGCGACGGCTGCTGGTCACGGAGGGCCCGTTCGCGAAGGGCACGCTGGTGCTCATCGACACGGTCACCGACCGGCGGACACCCCTCCAGATCGACGTCCCGAACGCGCACCAGGGCTCGGTGTCGCCCGATGGCCGGACGGTGGCGTTCTCGGTGTCGGAGAACGGCTTCGACGGCGTCCCGAACGACTGGAACGAGGAGCTGTGGATCGCCCGGACGAGCGACGGCGGCAACCTGCGGCGCTTGACGGTGCGCTCCGGCAACGACCACTGGCCGGTCGCGTGGGCGCCGGACGGCAAGTCGCTGGTGTGGACGGCGGACGACACGGAGGGCGGCGCCGACCTCTACATCGCCCGCGCCAGCGGCAAGGGCATCCGCCGCCTGACGAACGACCCGGGCTACGACGCCTGGCCGTCGTGGGCGCCCCGCCCGTAGCCGCCCGAAGGCCTGGGGTCTGACCCCGAAACGCCCGGCCACGGGGGTCAGACCCCAGAACGCAATGTGCCGGAAGGCACACGGATCGCGCGACGCGGGACGGGTTGTCGGCGAGATGCGCGGAAGCGCGCGCGATGCGGCGCGCGGACATCGCCTAGGGCGCCCCGGCGCCCGCGCTAGATGCGAACTGCGCCGTTGTAGCCGGGGTAGCCGTCGAGATTCGAGATCTTGACGACGTCACCGGTGTGAGGGGCGTGGACGAACTGGCCGCCGCCGATGTACATGCCCTCGTGGTTGTCGCCGTTGAAGAAGACGAGGTCGCCGGGCTGGAGGTTCGCGCGGTCGACCGGCGTGCCCATCCCGTGCTGCGCCGCGGCGTTGTGCGGCAGCGAGACTCCGACCTGCGCGTACGCCCACGCGGTCAGGCCCGAGCAGTCGAAGCCCTCGCCGGGCGAGGAGCCGGCCCACTTGTAGGCAACACCCAGCTGCGACAGCGCCGCGGAGACGACCGACGAGCCACCGGACGACGGGGGCGGCTGGATCGGGGTGTCGGACCCGCCGCCACCACCGCCGCCTCCGCCACCCCCGCTGCTGGTGCCGGTATCGCCGGACGAGCCGCCGGCGCCGCCACCGCACGAGCCGCCGATGCCGGGATCCGCGGCCGCGTTGTCGATCGCGGCCGCCGCCTGCTGCGCCGCGCGTGCTGCCGCGGCGCGGGCCGCCGCGGCGGCGCGCTCGGCGGCCTCGCGCGCGGCGATGATCGTGCGGATATCGCGCTTGACCGACGCGAGGCGGTCCTTCCGTGCCCGGATGCCGGTCTGGATCGCCGCCTTGCGGTCGGCGCGGTCCGCCAGCGCCGTCGTACGGGCCTTGCGCTGCTTGACGAGCGCCTTCGACCGGACCTCGAACTGCTTCTTCAGCGTCAGCACCCTGCCCACCAGGTGGGCCGTGCGCCCGGACGACCGCTTGACGATGTCGATTCGCTCCAGCATGTCGCTCATCGAGCCGGCGCCGAGCAGCACGCCGATCGCGTCGGCGTCACCCGAGCGGTAGTCGGCGACAAGCTGGTGCGAGAGCTCCTCCTGCGCCAGCTGCAGGTTCTGCCGCGTGATGTCGAGCTGCAGCGCGTTGTCGCGGATGTCGGCCTCGGTCTGATCGAGCCGCGTCTGGGCCTTATCGTAGGCCTCGACCGCCTTCGCCAGGTCGGCGTCCATCTGCTGGAGCTGCGCCTGCACGCGATCGGCTTCAGCTTGCCGGTCGGCGAGCCGGTCTGCGTGCGCGCTTCCACCGAGGAGCGCGAACAGGACGAGCAGCGCCAAACCCCCGAGGAGACCTCTGCGGGCTCCTAGCATGGGGGCGGAGCCTAGCAGGCCCACCCGTCAACCCTGATGCAGTGCATATCGCCGGTCACCCTTTCGCGGGATCTTCCCCGATTCCCCCTTCCGCTGCACCCGGAATGGGTTTAGCGTGGCGCAGTGCCCGAACAACCGGCCACTCCGGCCCCCTTCCGCCTCATCCAGCGTCCGCTGGAGGCTCAGATCCGGGCGCTCAACGTGGCGGTGCGCGGTTCGGCGACCGGACGGGCCTGGCAACACGCCTCGAACGCCGTCGCCCTGATCAACGAGGTGACCGATCTGACGCTCACCGCCGAGGACCTGCTGCGCGGGCTGCTGGAGGGCGCGGAGTCGGGCCTGACCGGCCAGGACGTGCTCGACGCCCTGCTCGAGCTCGGCGTCCAGCGGCGCCTGATGGCGCGCGGAACGCTCGTGGAACGCGACGGCGTGAAGCACTTCACGCGCGACGACGACGCCCTCCGCATGGAGGTGCGCGGTCTGCTCGGCGATCGCAGCAGCGATCCGCTCGACGATCCGCGCTGGCGCAACCTCCTCGAAGGCCCCTGAGAGTCGCCGCCGCGCCGTTTCACGGTATCCTCGGCCCATGGACTTCGAAGGCGTCTACACCCCGATCGTCACGGCGTTCGACGACCGTGATGCGCTCGACCTCGATGCGACCGCCGCGGTGATCGAGTTCGTGCTGGCCGGCGGCGTGCGCGGGCTCGTCCCGTGCGGCACGACGGGCGAGTACTACGCGTGCAGCACGGCCGAGCGCCTGCGCATCCTCGAGCACTCGCGCGACGTGACCGCGGGCCGCGCCCAGCTGATCGCCGGATGCAACGCGGGCTCCACCCGCGACGTGATCGCGTACGGCGAGGCTGCCCGCGACCTGGGCTACGACGCGCTGATGCTGGCCGCGCCGTACACGTCGCTGCCGACGCAGCGCGAGCTGGCCGGCCACTACGCCACCGTCGCGAAGGCCGTCGGCCTGCCGGTCGTGCTCTACAACTACCCGGCCCGTGCCGGGGTCGAGATCGGCATCGAGTGCCTCGACGCCATCGTCGACATGCCGGAGATCGTGGCGATCAAGGAGTCGAGCGGCGATTTCTCGCGCTTCCTCCACTTGCGCCGCCGCTACGCCGACCGCCTCACGATCATGTGCGGCTCCGACGATCAGGCGGTCGACTACTTCTCGTGGGGCGTCCGCTCCTGGCTGGCCGGCACGTCGAACATCCTGCCCCGCCACCACACGGCCATCATGGACGCCGCCAACGCCGGCGACCACGCGACGGCCTACCGGCTGTTCGACGGCATCGTGGCGTGGATCCAGAACATGGAGTCGGGTTCCTACAACCAGAAGGCGAAGCTCGGCCTGCTGCACCAGGGCATCGCGACCGGTCCCGTGCGACAGCCGCTGCTGCCGCTGGAAGACGAGATGGCCGCCGAGCTGATCGCGGCGCTCGACCAGGCACTCGCGGTCTCGCTCACGCCCGCCTGATGCGGGTCGCGCGGACGCTGACGGGCGTCGAGGTGCACGCCGAGGGGGAGCAGGGCACCTGCTTCCTGGGCGGGGTCTTCGAGGTGCCGGGCGTGACGATGCGCGAGAAGCTCCACCACATCAACGAGGTCGACGACTCGCTGCGCCGGTTCCTCTGCTTCGAGCCCCGCGGGCGGCCGCAGACCAGTGCCAACCTGGTGTTCGAGTCGACCGACCCCGCGGCGCACGCCGGCTTCGTGATCCTGCAGCCGGATCGCGCGCACGCCATGAGCGGCTCGAACACGATCTGCGTCGTGACCGCGCTGATCGAGACCGGCGCGGTCGCGATCACCGGCCCCGAGACGGAGGTGGTGCTCGAGACGGCTGCGGGGCTCATCCGCACCGTCGCGAGCTGCCGCGACGGCCGCTGCGAGCGGGTCACGCTGGACGGCGTGCCCAGCTTCGTCGACGCGCTCGACGTCCCGCTCGACGTCCCCGGCTTCGGTGTCGTGCGCGTCGACGTCGCGTACGGCGGCTGCTACTACCTGCAGGCCGACGCCGCGCAGCTCGGGCTGCGGCTCGACCGCGGCAGCGCCCGCGCCGTGGTGGAGGCCGGGCAGGCGATCTACGCGGCTGCGCGCGACACCATCGCGGTGCGGCACCCGACCGTGCCCGAGATCGACTTCGTGTCCTACGTGATGCTGACGGGTGACGACGACCCCGCAAACGGGCGGCTGCGGGGCGCGACCGTGCTGTCGGGCCGCATCGACCGCTCGCCCTGCGGCACGGGTAACGCGGCGCGCCTCGCGTGCATGGCCGCCCGCGGCCAGGCGGGACCCGGCGCGCGCTTCACCGCCACCTCGCTGATCGATTCGGAGTTCACCGTCGAGCTGATCGGCGACACCATGGTCGGCGATCGCGTGGCGATCCTGCCGCGCATCAGCGGCCGCGGCTTCGTGGTCGGCTCACGCACGGCCGCGGTCGACCCGAATGACCCCTACCCGCTCGGCTACGCCCTCTCCGACCTCTGGGACATGACCGACCTCTAGCGTCCCGCGTTGGAAGTTCGCGGACATCTCGGGGGCCACGGAGCGGCGCCTGGAAACCCGCCGGGGGACCCGGCGGGCTACGTCGCAGACCCTCGGGACTAGCCGCGGATCTGGCGCCACGCCCGCTGCCAGGCGTCGTACCCCGTGCAGACCTGACCACGGGCATCGCCGCAGTCGGAGAGCGGCACCTTCCACACCGCGAGCGCCGAGTAGAACGCATCGTCGGTGGCGTGGTACGCGTCGCAGAAGGCGGGGTCGGTCTTCGCGATCTCGTCGCAGGCCTTCGGGTTGGCCGGCGCCTGCCCGAACGACGTCGCGACCTGCGCCTGCACGGCGGGGCGCGTGATGAAGTCGAGCCACAGGTACATGCAGTTCGGGTTCCGCGCCTTCGCATCCACGAGCCACGTGTCCGACCAGCCCGTCGAGCCCTCCTTGGGCACGACCGTCGCAACCGGGTTCAGGGTGGTCGGGTCGGCGTTGATGCGGTTCGCGACCGACTGCCACGAGGTGCCGATCGCGACGTCGCCCGCTCCCGACGCGCTGATCAGCGTGGCGGGATCCTGCCAGTACCGGCCGACCAGGCCGCGTTGTACCTTCATCAGGCTGACGGCCGCCTGAAACTGAACGCCGGTCAGCTCGTAGGGATCGATGATCGCGAGGTCGGGCTGCGTCGCCCTCAGGTACACGGCCGCGTCGGCGATCGCGATCGGGTCGTCGTACACCGCCACCCGGCCCGCGTACGGCGACGCCGGGTCGAACACCGCGCTCCACGAGTCGGGGTCGGGCTGCACGAGGTCGGGCCGCCACATCAGCAGGTTGGCGCCCCAGCCCTGCGGGATGCCGTAGTGCGTGCCCCGGTACGTGTTGTACGGCTGGTCCTTCAGGAAGCCGGACAGGTCGGGGTAGTTCTTGATCAGGTCGATGTTCACGGGCGCGGCGTCGCCGGCCAGGATGATGCGCGTCGTCGCATTGCCCGGAGCAGAGGCGCCGTCGTAGTCGCCGGTGTGCATCAGCTGCACCATCTCGTCAGCCGTCGCCGCGATCCTCGTCGTCACGGTGCAGCCGGTCTCGTCCTCGAACGGGCGCACCCAGCCGTCCTCGGCGTACCCGTCCCGGACGATCAGGCTGAGGCGGTTCTCGCCGGCGCCGATCGACAACGGCATCGTGCCGCCGAGCACCTCGGGCGCCGGCGTGGTGGTGGTCCCGGGCACGGTCGCCGTGCCCGGCGTCGAGACGGATGCCGGCGGGTCGCCCGACCCGCCACAGGCGACGGCCGTCAGCGCGAGGACGAGTCCCGTGGCCGCAACGGCGCCGCAACGCTTCCCGACGGATGACTCCGTCATGGCCTCACCACGCGCATCCTCCCTCTCCTCGGCGGCGAGTGTACGGGATCGCGCTAGCGTCGCGCAGCGCTCCAGGCCTGCTCCCAGGCCGCGATCCCGGTCGGCTCGAGCGGTGTGCGGGCGACGCGCAGCGAGCTCAGGAACGCCTGGTCGTCGAGCCGGTCGGCGGTGCAGGTGACCGGGCCCTCGACCGCGCACGCGGCCCGCACGGCCGGTGCGCCGCCGGCCGCGCGCGCCAGCGTCACCTGGACGGTCGGTGCGAGCACGTAGTTGCGCCACTTGGCGGCGCAGCGCGGATCGGGCGCCGTGGCCGCCGTCACGAACCAGGATGACCAGGCCAGCACCGTCCCGTTCGGGACGGTCGCGGAGACACCGACCGCCGACAGGTCGGCCGCGACCTTGCCGCGGGCCTGACCGAGCACGATCCGGCCATCGGCGAACAGGCTGGCGAGGTCGGCGGGATCGGACCAGTACTCACGCACCAGCGGCCGCTGCCGGCGCACCAGCTCCTGCGCGGCGTCGAGGTCACGGGCATCCAGCGCGTACGGGTCGTCGGCGCCCAGCACGACTGCCGCGAGCGCGATCTGGAGCGGGTCGTCGGGAACCGCGATGCGGCCCGCGTAGGCCGGGTCGAACAGCGCGTCGTACGCCGTCGGCGGCACCGGGAACTCGGACCGCGTCGCCAGCACGAGCTCCGGTCCCCAGGCGAACGGGACGCCGTAGCGCTTCCCATCCCGCTCGCCGGCCCGGCGCACCTGCGCGATCACGTCGTTGTCGGCACCGCGCGGGACCGGTGCCGCGGCTCCTGCCACCGCGAGCGCCAGCACCGCGTCACCGGACACCGCGAACACGTCGACGTCGGTCGCCGACGCGCGACGCACCACCTCGGCGGACGTGCCCTGCGGGTCGACCGTCACACGGCAGCCGGTGGCGGACTCGAACGCCGGCACGACGGTCGAGAGGCTCAGCCCGTCGGCCGCGAGGATGCGCAGCGCGCCCTCGCCAGGCGCGGCGGCGTCGACCGGTGGAGCACCGGGGGCGGCCGCCGGCTTGTCGTCGCCGCAGGCGGCGGTCGTCGCGAGGACGACCGCCGCCAGCAGCGCGATCGCGCTACGCCGCACTCGCCTCGCGCAGCGCCGCCTCGAAGATCTCGAGACCCTCGTCGAGATCGGCGTCGGTGGCGACCAGCGGCACCAGCACGCGGATCACGTTCGACAGCACGCCGGCGCCCATCAACAGCAGGCCGTTGGAGCGTGCGATCTCGATCGTCCGTCCGGCGATCGCCGCCGACGGCTTCTTCGAAGCGCGATCCTCGACCAGCTCGATCGCGAGCATCGCGCCCAGCCCGCGCACCTCGCCGATCGCGGGCACGCGGGTCGCGATGTCCTCGAGGCGCGCGCGGAGGCGGTCGCCGAACGCGCGCGACTGCTCCTGGAACGCCGGGTCGAGCACCTGGTCGAGCGCCACGATCGCCGCGGCGCACGACACCGGGTTGCCGACGTACGTCCCGCCGAGCCCGCCCGGGTGGACGCTGTCCATGATCTCGGCGCGGCCCGTCACGCCGGCGATCGGCATGCCGCCGCCCATCGACTTGCCCCACGTGATCAGGTCGGGCTCGATGCCCCACCGCTCGACGGCGGCCGGATAGCCGGTGCGGAGCATGCCCGACTGCACCTCGTCAGAGATGTAGACGATGCCGTACCGGGCGCAGATCTCGACCAGGCCCTCGACGAAGCCCTCGGTGGCCGGGTGGAACCCGCCCTCGCCCTGCACCGGCTCGTAGATCATGCCGGCCACGACGGAGGGGTCGACCTGGCTCTTGAACAGCCGTTCGACCGACTCGAGCGCCTCGGCGGTGCCGATGCCGCGGTACGGGTACGGGGCCGCCGCGCGGTAGATCTCGGGCGCGAACGGGCCGAAGCCCTTCTTGTACGGCATCGCCTTGGAGGTCAGGCTCATGCCCATCAGCGTGCGCCCGTGGAATGCATTCTCGAAGCACACGATCGCCTGGCGACCGGTGTGGTACCGAGCGATCTTGACGGCGTTCTCGGTTGCCTCGGCGCCCGTGTTGACCAGCAGCGCCTTGTACGGACCGGCGCCCGGATGGCACGCGATCAGGCGCCGGCAGACCTCGAGGAACGGCTCGTACTGCGCGATCGAGTAGCACTGGTGCAGGTACTTCTCGGCCTGCTCCTTGATCGCCGCGACGACGCGCTCCGGCGTGTGGCCGCCGTTCAGGACGCCGATGCCACCGACGAAGTCGATGTACTCGCGCCCTTCGACGTCGGTCAGCCGTGCGCCGTGCGCGTGCTCCACGAAGATCGGTGTCGTCGCGATACCGCGCGCCACGAGGCGCTCGCGCTCGGCCTGCAGCTCCGCGGTCCGGGTGCCGACTCGTTCGTCAACCGCCATGGGGACCTCCTCGCACCGCGCCCGCGGCGCGTTTCGATGACGCCCCGATCATATCGTCTCGCGCGCGTGGAATGCGCCCGCGTGGACAGCCGCGCCCGCTGGTGGACACAATGCGCCGGAAAATCTATCCAGGCGGGATAGGCCCTTTGCTACGGTTCGGGCTGACGCGAGGAGGATCGGGCGTGAGCACGACTGACGTGACGAGGCTGCAGGAACTGGCCACGAAGCATCTCTGGCTGCACTTCACGGCCATGCAGGACCTGCCTCCGGAGCGGCTGCAGATCATCACGCACGGCGAGGGCCCGTACGTCTTCGACCAGAGCGGCCGCCGCGTCCTCGACTTCCTGAGCGGGCTGTTCACGGTGCAGATCGGCTACTCGCACGGCGAGGAGCTGGGCGAGGCGATGCTCGAGCAGGCGAAGGAGCTGCCGTACTACACCAACTGGACGTACGCGCACCCGCGCTCGATCGAGCTGGCGGCCAAGCTCGCCGAGCTGACGCCCACCGACACCCAGCGCTCGTTCTTCGTGTCGAGCGGCTCGGAGGCCGTCGAGTCGGCGATCAAGCTGGCCCGCGACTACCACGGCGCGAACGGCCAGCCGATGCGACGCAAGGTGATCGCGCGAAAGCTCGCGTACCACGGCACCACGTACGGCGCGCTCTCGCTGACCGGCATCACGGGTATCCGCACGCCGTTCGAGCCGCTGATGGCCGGTGTCCGGCACGTCGCGAACACGAACCAGTACCGCTGCAAGTACTGCGCCGATCAGGGCGGCTGCACGCTGCAGTGCGCCGACGAGGTGGCCGAGACGATCGAGTTCGAGGATCCGGACACGGTCTCGCTGGTGATCATGGAGCCCGTCCAGAACTCCGGCGGCTCGTTCACGCCGCACCCCGACTACCACAAGCGCGTCAGCGAGATCTGCCGCGAGTACGGGGTCCTGCACGCCGCCGACGAGGTGATCTGCGGCTTCGGCCGGCTCGGCGAGTGGTTCGGGTCGATCAAGTACGACTACCAGCCGGACATCATCACGGGCGCGAAGGGCCTCACCAGCGCGTACGCGCCGATGGGCGTCGCGATGTTCACCGACCGCGTCGCCGACGCGCTGATCGCGAACGACCGCATGTACCTGCACGGCTCGACGTTCGGCGGCCATCCGATCGCCGCGGCCGTGGCGCTGAAGAACCTCGAGATCATGGAACGCGAGGACGTCGTCGGCAACGTGCAGCGCAACGCGCCGTACCTCGAGGCGCAGCTGCGCGGCCTGATGGACCGGCACGAGATCATCGGCGATGTGCGCGGTGCGGGCTACTTCTGGGCGTTCGAGCTCGTCAAGAACCGTGCCACGAAGGAGACGTTCTCCTACGAGGAGTGCAACGCACTGCTGCGCGATTTCCTGTCGCCCGAGCTGTTCAAGGCGGGCCTCCTGTGCCGGGCCGACGACCGTGGCGACCCCGTCATCCAGGTCTCGCCGCCGCTGATCTGCACACGTGAGCACATCGACGAGGCGATCGCGATCTTCGACGATGTGCTGCCCCGCGCTATGGACATGCTGCGTGCGCTGAACCCGTGATCACCGTCCGCGAGCTCGTGGCGCTGGACGGCCTCGGGCTCGAGCTGGTGGCGGGAGCGCGCGGCGCCGACCGGCCGATCCGGTGGGTGGCGTCGACCGAGGTGGCCGATCCGCGGCCGTTCCTGCGCGGCGGCGAGGTGCTGCTCACGACCGGGCTGGCGTTCGGCGACGACCCCGTGGCCTACGTCGAGCGGCTGGCCGGGGCGGGCCTGGCCGGTCTCGGATTCGCGGTCGGCATCCATCTCGACGTGCTGCCTCCCGAGGTGGCGACGGCGGCGGAGCAGCGCGGTTTCCCGCTGTTCCTGGTGCCGTACGAGACGCCGTTCGTCGCCATCACCGAGGCTGCCATGACGCGGATCGTGAACGAGCAGTACGCGCAGCTGGCCCGCGCCGTCGAGCTGCACGACCGGCTGGTGGAGCTGGTGCTCGAGGAGGCCGGGCTGGATGCGATCGCGACGGCTGCCGCGGCGGCCATCGACGGCCGCATCCGGGTCCTCGCGCACGACGGCAGGGTGCTCGCCGCCGCCGGCCGGGCGGTGCCCGACGCGGACGCGGTGGTGCTCGACGTCGGCGTCCACTCCCCGGGCGAGGCCGTGCTCGAGGCCACGGTCGGCCGGCCGTTCACCGACTGGGACCGCGTGCAGCTGCAGCAGGCGCGCACGGTCGTGGCGCTCGAGCTGGCAAAGCGCCGCGCGGTCGCGGAGACCGAGCGCCGCATCGCCGGCGACCTGGTCGAGGACGCGGTCTCCGGCACGGGCGACGCGCGCCAGCTGGCGCGGCGACTGGGCGCGTTCGGGCTGGCGACCGACGAGGGCGTCGCGGTGATCCTGCTGCGGCCCGGCGACGCTGACGCGTCGAGCCTGGCGGCGCTGCACCGGCGGACGGCCGACGCGGTCGCCGGATCCGGGCTCGCCGGCCTCGTCGGCGGCGAGGTGTGCGTGCTGGTGGCGGCGGCCGACGCGGCCGGTGCCGAGGCCGAGGCGGTGCGACTCGCGAGCACGGCGCGCAACGGCGGTCCGCAACCGTCGGCGGCCGTCAGTCACACACGCCGGATCGCCGCGCTGCGCGACGCGTACGACGAGGCCTTCTACGCGCTCGAGGCCCGACTGGCGGCGGGCGACGGCGGCGTGGCGACCGTACGCGATCTCGGCTCGCTCGGCCTGGTGCTGGCACTGCAGGATCCGCGCGGCGTCGAGCTGTTCGTCCGCAGCGCGCTGGGCGACCTCGACGGCCGGCTGCTCGAGACGCTGGCGGCGTTCATCGAGGCGAACGGCCGGGCGGGCGAGGCGGCGGAGCGGCTGGGCGTCCACCGCCACACGATGCGGCACCGTCTGCGCCGGATCGAGGCGACGACGAGCCGCGACCTGACGAGCGCGAGAGACCGGCTCGAGCTGTGGCTGGCCCTGAAGGCCCGTGAGGTCGCGGAGCGTCGCTCGGCAACGCCTCGCTGAGCGCGGGTCGCGTGCGGTCCTCGCGGACGAACCGACGCCCGCCAGGCCCTGGCCAGGATCGGTTCCGAGAACACCGTCGTGACGAGGTCGCCGGAGGACGACGCCACATCCAGCAGGGGGACGCGCACGGGGGTCTGCAAGCGTTCCGCGGCGCCGCGTGCAATGCGGAGGCCGCCTCCCCCTTGCCGCTCGCGCCCGCCTCAGATACCCTGGGTTCAGGTTATGCACGAGTTGCACGACAGCAAGGAGATCACGGGCCGCCGGGACATTCCCCGCGGCCTTGGGGTCGTTGGTGCTGTTGTACGCACGCTCCTCGTCATTACGCGCTAGGCCCCGTCGCCCCATCCGGCGTCCGGAGGCCCACCACCATCCAGGGCCGCCGGTGACGCGCCGCGGCCAACAGCACGGCACCATTCGAGGAGCGAGATGAGCTACAAGATCGCGGTACTCCCCGGCGACGGCATCGGTCCCGAGACCATCCGGGAGACGCTGCGCGTGCTCGGGGCAGCCGCATCCGCTTTCGGCTTCTCGTTCGAGACCGAGTCGTTTCCCTTCGGTGGCAACGCCATCGACAGCCACGGCGACCCGTTCCCGCAGCACGTGCGCACGGCCGTGAAGGCCGCCGATGCCGTGCTCAAGGGCGCCATCGGCGGGCCGCAGTGGGACGTCGGCGCGGTCCGTCCGGAGATGGGTTTGCTCGCGCTGCGGGCCGAGCTCGAGGTGTTCGCGAACGTCCGCCCCGTCCGGCGCTGGACGACGCGCACCTCCTCGCCTCTGAAGCCGGAGCTGGCCGAGGGCATCGACATGGTGATCCTCCGCGAGCTGACCGGCGGCCTCTACTTCGGTCCCAAGGAGCTCGACGACGACCATGGTCTCGACACCTGCTCCTACTCCCGGCCCGAGGTCGAGCGGATCGCCCGGCGGGCCTTCGAGCTCGCGCGCCAGCGGCGCGGCAAGCTGTGCTCCGTCGACAAGCAGAACGTGCTGTCGTCGTCGAAGCACTGGCGCGCCGTGGTGCTCGACGTGGCCGCCGACTACCCCGACGTCGAGCTCTCGCACCAGCTGGTCGACTCGATGGCGATGAAGCTCGTCGAGCAGCCCGCCGCCTACGACGTGATCGTGACCGAGAACATGTTCGGCGACATCCTCAGCGACCTCGCTGCATCGGTCGGCGGCGGGATCGGCCTCGCGCCGTCGTCGTCGCTCGGTGCCGGCCGCCCGGGGCTCTACGAGGCGATCCACGGCTCCGCGCCCGACATCGCCGGCAGCGGCCGGGCGAACCCGACCGCCACCATCCTGTCCGCCTCGATGATGCTGCGCGACCTCGGCGAGACCGCGGCGGCAGACGCCATCGAGTCCAGTGTCATCCGTCTTCTCGACGAGGGCCCGGTCACCCCGGACCTCGGCGGGAACGCGTCCACAGAAGCGTTCGGCGCCGCGGTCGCGCGCGCCGTGCAGTCCGCCGCAGAGGTGATGTCGCGATGAGCGCCACGAACCCGGTTCCGGCCACGCCGAACCAACCGACCCCCGCCCGCCACCGCGGGCAGATGACCGGCGCCGAGGCCGTCATCCGCAGCCTCGAGGCCGAGGGGGTTGACATCTGCTGGGGCATCCCCGGCGGTGCGATCCTGCCGCTGTACGACGCGTGGATGCGCGTCGAGCACACGGTCCGGCACATCCTCGTCCGGCACGAGCAGGGCGCCGGCCACATGGCGCAGGGCTATGCACGGGCGACCGGCAAGGTCGGCGTCTGCATGGGTACGTCCGGCCCGGGCGCCACGAACCTCGTCACGCCGGTGGCGGACGCGTTCCTCGACTCGACGCCGCTGGTCGTGATCACGGGCCAGGTGCCGACGCATCTGATCGGCACCGATGCCTTCCAGGAGGCCGACACGACCGGCATCTTCATGCCGATCACGAAGCACTCCTACCTCGTCACCGACGCGGCCGACATCCCGCGCGTGATGAAGGAGGCGTTCCACATCGCCCGCACCGGCCGTCCGGGCCCCGTGCTGGTCGACATCCCGAAGGACATCGCGAACGCGATGCTCGACTTCACCTATCCGGAGACGGTCGACCTGCCCGGCTACAAGCCGACCCGCGGCGGCCATCCGCTGCAGGTGCAGTCCGCCGCCGAGGCGATCGCGAAGGCGCGCCGTCCGGTGCTCTACGTCGGCGGCGGCGTGCTGAACGCCCACGCCGAGGAGGAGCTCGCGGTGTTCGCCGAGGCCGTGCAGATCCCGGTCGTGACGACGCTGATGGCCAAGGGCGCGTTCCCCGACTCGCACCCGCTGTGCGTCGGGCTGCCCGGCATGCACGGCTCGAAGTTCGCCAACTGGGCGATGAACCGCGCCGACCTGCTGGTGACCATCGGCGCGCGCTTCGACGACCGGGTGACGGGCAAGCTGGACGCCTTCGCGCCCGGCGCGAAGGTGATCCACATGGACATCGACCCGGCCGAGATCTCGAAGAACCGCCACGCCGACATCCCGATCGTCGGCAGCCTGAAGCAGGTCCTCCCCGCGCTCACGACCGCCTACCTGGAGATGCGCGCGCAGGACCGCATCGCGTCGAAGCGCGAGTGGAAGGACCAGGTCGAGGAGTGGCGCTTCAAGCACCCGTTCCGGTACCGCCGGGTCGGCCCGCTGAAGACGCAGTACGTGATGGAGCGGTTCCGCGACCTGCTCGCCGACCGCGACGTGATCTGGACGACAGGCGTCGGCCAGCACCAGATGTGGGCGGCGCAGTGGCTGAAGATCGAGAAGCCGCGGCACTGGATCACGTCGGGCGGCCTCGGCACGATGGGCTTCGGCGTGCCGGCCGCCATCGGTGCGCAGATGGCGTTCCCCGACAAGACGGTCGTCAACATCGACGGCGACGGCTGCTTCCAGATGACGATGCAGGAGCTGGCGACCGCCGTCTCCTACGACGTGCCGGCCATCCACGCGATCCTGAACAACGGGTGGCTCGGCATGGTGCGCCAGTGGCAGCAGCTGTTCCACGGCGAGCGCTACTCCGAGACGCTGCTGCGCAACGACCTGCCCGACTACGTCAAGCTCGCCGAGTCGTTCGGCGCGCTGGGGCTGCGGGCGGAGACGGA
>JBBQFB010000063.1:0-18647 GCA_038321545.1 Gaiellales bacterium | reverse complement strand
GTCGGTCGTCTCGCCCGGGCGCACGGTCACGTTCTGGGAGTAGAGGATGTTGTTCTGGTCGAAGTCCCAGACGGACAGCATGTAGTCGCCGGCCGGGACGCTGGGAACGTCGAACTCGCCCGGCTTGAGCGTGTTCGCCGGGTTCTTCGCGTAGAACGACGTCGTCCAGATGGTCTCGTCCTGCTGGGGCGCCTGCTGCGGGAACCGCAGGGAGGTGGCGGGGACGTGCAGCGCCGTCAGCGAGACCCAGAGCTCATTGACCGGCCCGATCTCGTTCTGGATCGACTGCTCGTTCTGGCCGATGTAGTTGCCGTTGACCGGGTCGCCGGTGTAGGAGAACGCCTCGACGGCGAAACCGTGGATCGACCCCCCCTGGTTGGGAGCGGGTGTGGGAAGAATGGTGTCCTTCTGCACCCAGCCCGAGACGGTGACTGCCGCCTTCTCGGTACCGTTGATCAGCTCGTGGTCGAGCCCGTTGTCGCCGGCGTTCAGCCAGGTGTCCCAGTCGTGGGCGCCCTCGAGGCTGGTGGTCTGCGCCGACGCCGGGTCGTAGCTCTTCGGGTCACGGGCCCAGTTGCCGTTGTCGGGAGGCGAGACCTGCGCCGCCCAGCGGCCGGCGCCGAGGTTCCGGATCGCGATGTGCCCGGGATCCGTGTACGTGTCTCCGGTCTCGGGATCGGTCAGCGTCAGCGACTTCGAGACGCACTTGCCGCCGGTGCCCGGGATCAGCTTCGGGGCCGCCGTCTCCCAGCCGGTGTGGGAGCCGGGGACGAAGACCGGGTTGTTGCCGGCCGTCCACGAGTCGAAGATCGGAGCGCCGGCCTCGTTGTACAGCTGGTAGACGCTCAGTCCGTCACCGTCGAACACGATCTGCGCGGGGCCGAAGTTGCCCGTTCGGGTGCGCACCGGCTCGTAGTCCGAGCAGATCGGGTTGCCGTACGCGTCGGTGGTCAGCGCCTCGCCGGTTCCCGGGTCGATCGCGATTGCCGTGAAATCGTTCAGACCGACCTCGGAGCCGACGTCGTACTGGCCGTTGGTCGGGAGGGTGTCCGCGAACACGTCGATGCGGAGCGTCGAGGTCGGGATCGGGTTGCGCTGCGCGTAGACCAGTGCCGTCTGCGACTGGACGGCGTTACATCCGCCGGCCGTCCCGAGCGCGCACTTGACCTCGAACCAGCCACCGGCAACCTCGTAGCCCTCGGCCCACACGGAGACCATGTACTTGCCGTTCGGCAGGTCGTCCATGCCCTGGGTCAGGTTCCAGTCCGACGAGTCGCCGGTCATCACGACCGACGGCGCGGTGCCCGGGCCGATCGCGTGGATCGACGGCCAGTCGCAGTTCTCCGGGTAGTTCGCGTAGGCCGCGTTCATGGCCGCGACGGCGGCGATGTACGCCGGCGCCGACGTGTTGCCGCCGTTCGCCTTCAGGACGTCCGAGGGCACGGCCTTGCCGTGCGCGGGGCGGCAGTCCGCCAGCGAGTCGTTCGGCGTCCCGGTCACGTCGCGCGTCAGCAGCCACGTGTAGGGGGTCGTGACGATCGCGTTCTCGTCGGCGATCAACGAGTTGGAGCCGGGGTCGATGACCGACCGGCCTTCCTTGATCTTCAGGTGGACGACGTCCGCCGACGCCGTCGACACGCTGGCCAACAGCGCGAAGGCGGCAAGCAGGACGGCCGTTCCCGCAACCCTATGCAAGCCTCGTCGTCTCATCGTGCAGGTCCTCCGCGCATGTCGTGTCTCCTTCGCTCGTGGCGCAGGGACCACGGCGGAGCCACGCGCCGCAGGGCGTCGCGTAGCTCGTCACCTGGCCACTGGTTCCGAGGGCATAACCGGAGCTGGGGTGCTCCGGAATGCCCGCCAACCTATGTCGAGCTACCGATTCCTGTCGATCCTCATGACACCGGCGTCATGCGACCGTCAGGAAGGTCATCGCGGACGGGCCGAAACGCCCGTCGCCACAGGGAAGCTCGCCAACCGTCGATGGTGAGTCGATGGTTGCAGACCTACTCAACCTCCACCAGAGGTCGAGCATTTGAGCATCGGGGGGGACCTCAGGAAGCGGAGGTGGTGCGGCTGCTGCCGCGGGCACCGTGACCGCGGCGTGCGCCCCGGCGGTACTCCGGCAGCTCGATCGTGAGGCGCGTCCCACCGGCGGGCGGTGACTCGACCGACACCTCGCCCCCGTGGGCGTCGACGACGTCGCGGACGATCGCGAGACCGAGCCCGGATCCGCCGGTCGAGCGCGAGCGGGCCCGGTCGGCGCGGTAGAAGCGGTCGAAGACGTGGGGGAGGGCGGTCTGCGGTATCCCGAGCCCGGTGTCGATGACCTCGATCTTCAGCGTCGGTCCGGTCGCCCGCGCGCGAAACGTGATCGCATCACCCGGGAGGGTGTAGGAGACGGCGTTCTCGAGCACGTTGTCGAGCGCCTGCGCGAGCGTGTTGCCGTCGGCCAGAAACGTTCCCGGTGCATCGATGTCGATCGTCCAGTTCCGCTCGCCGATGACGGCCCAGCGGTCGGCGACGATGTGCAGGAAGTCTTCGGAATCGATCCGCTCCCGCTGCAGCGCGGCGCCGTCGTCGTCGAGCCGGCCGACCAGCAGCAGGTCGCCGACCATCGACTCGATGCGCTTCAGCTCCTCGACGATCACCTGCTTCGTCTCGGCCAGGTCGGCCGGCGTGACGGTGCCGGAGCGGCCCAGGATGTCGACGTGGCCGCGCGCGATCGTGATCGGCGTCATTAGGTCGTGCGTGACGTTGGCGAAGAAGGTGCGCTCGCGCTGGATCATCCGCTGGCGCTCGTCCGCCAGCGCTGCCACGACGGAGGCGGCCCTCTGACGGCTGCGGACGTGCCAGATGGTGGCGACCACCATCATGGTCATCAGCGGCACCTCGATCAGCTCCGGCCCCGGCTCGTTGGACGCGATCACGTTGTAGACCGTGATCCCGCCCGTCGCGACGCCGGTCGCGATCGCGGCGATCATCGCGCCCCGCACGCGCCACAGGCGGAGGCCGTACACGATCGTCACGGCCACGTACACGAAGTGGAACGGGATCGGTGCGAGCGTCGCGTCGAGCACGATCATGCCCGTCAAGCAGAGCGCGCAGAAGCCGGCCAGGAGCCACTCGGCCCGGTAGCCGAACGCCGACCAGGCGATGGCGCGGTGAACGATCATTCGGTGAGGCGGTAGCCGGCCGACCGGACGGTCTCGACGCGGTCGTGGCCGATCTTCTGGCGCAGGCGACGCATCGAGACGTCGACGACGTTCGTGTTCGGCTGGTGCGAGTAGCCCCAGACGGCCGACAGCAGCCGCTGGCGCGAGATCGTGCGGCCGCGGTTCCGCATCATGTACTCCAGCAGCCGGAACTCGAGGCCCGTCAGCTGCACGCGGCCGCTGCCCGTATCGACCGACCGGGCGCGCGTGTCGAGCACGATCGAGCCGGCCTGCAACACCTCGCCGCCGGCCGCCGAGGCTGCCTGGGCACGCTGGTGGATGCGGATCCGCTCGACGAGCTCGTCGAACGAGAACGGCTTGATCATGTAGTCGCAGGCACCGCCCCGCAGCCCGGCCAGCTTCGTCGCCACGTCGCGACGCGCGGACAGGATCAGCACGGACACATCGGGGCGCTCGTGCTTCAGCCGCTCCAGCACGTCGAGCCCGTCCATGCCCGGGAGCGCGAGGTCGAGAATGACAAACTCGACGTCGTGCTTGGACATCCAGAAGATGGCCGTCTCACCGTCGGTGACGGCATCGACGACGAAGCCCTCGGCCTGCAGGCCGGAGGTCAGAAACCGTGCGATTCGCGGCTCATCTTCGACGACGAGAATGCGCAATGCGCCTACCTGGATTTGGGGGGGAACGGCAGCAAGCCGCTGATCTCCTTCTACCACGCTCTCCTCAGATCAGGACTCTTACGTGACAGAGGTGTCACGGAGCATAGACCGGCGAGTTTGCGGTTTACGGTTGCTCCATGTCCACCGCCCACCGCACGGATGCGAACAGCGCCTACCGGGCCATCGTGGAGCGCCTCCTGAGAGAGCGCTCCGACGTCACCCCGTCGGACATCGTGGAACAGCTCGGCGACTACGTGATCTGGGGCCCGCTCGACCCGCAGGCCGCACCCCTTCCCTCCGTCGCGCCCGAGGTGTCCGACTCCGCGTTCGCCGCCGCCTGACGCGGCGTTCAGCCGGCGTCGATCGGTCCTCAGCCTCGCTCGGCGCGGTCCGATCGCACCGGCCGCAGGTCGCCGGTCACGATGTAGGCCGCCTGGTCGGCGATCGCGACGGCGTGGTCGCCGGAGCGTTCCAGGGCGCGTGACACGAAGATCGACCGCATGGCACGCTCGCGACCCGTATCGTCCGCGTGATCGAGCTCGAGGATTCGCTCCAGCGCTCGATGGAGATCGACGTCGACGCGGTCGTCGTCGTCGTGCAGGGCCTGCGCTGCCTCCAGGTCGCGCGTCGCGAAGGCGGCCAGCGCCTTCCGTGTCATCGCCGTCGTGCGGATACCGATCGCGTGCAGGGCGTCGATCAGCAGCCCATCGAGCGGATCGTCCGACATCGGCTCGGCGTAGGTCGCGATCCGGACGGCGTTGCGCATCATCCGCTTGAGGTGCTGGTTGACGTGGAGCGCGCCGAGCACGACCCGAAGGTCACGCGCCACCGGTGCCTGCCGGGCGATCACGAGCACGCACAGCTCCTCGACGGAGAGGTACCGGTGGTCGGCGGCCAGATCGAGGGTGACGATGCGATCGACCACCTCGCGCTCGTGGACGATGAGCGTCTCGACGGCTGCCTCGAGGGCATCCGCGACGATCGCCCCGTGTTCCTGTACGCGCGCTTCCAGCGCGGCCAGCTCGACCCGCAGGGCATCCCGCATCTGACCCGGCGTGTTGCCCGCGTCGGTCATCGCGCCTACCCGAACCGGCCGGTGACGTACGCCTCCGTGCGCTCGTCGCCGGGGCGCGTGAAGATGCTGTCCGTGCGGTCGTACTCGACCAGCATCCCGGTGCGCTTTCCGTCGGCGCCGACATCGACGCTGAAGAAGGCCGTCATGTCTGCCACCCGGGCGGCCTGCTGCATGTTGTGGGTGACGATGACGACGCTGAAGCTGTCCCTCAACTGCAGCATCAGGTCCTCGATCGCGGCGGTCGAGATCGGGTCGAGTGCCGATGCCGGCTCGTCCATCAGCAGCACGTCCGGCTGCGTCGCAAGGGCCCGGGCGATGCAGAGGCGCTGCTGCTGCCCGCCCGACAGGCCGAGCGCGCTCTGGCGCAGCCGGTCCTTGACCTCGTCCCAGAGCGCGGCCTTGCGCAGCGTCGTCTCGACGGTGTCGTCGAGGCCCTTCGTGCGACCGAGAATGCGGGGTCCGAACGCAACGTTGTCGTAGATCGACTTCGGGAACGGGTTCGGCTTCTGAAACACCATGCCGATCTTGGTGCGGACCTCGACCGGGCTCACGTAGGGGGCGTACAGGTCCTCGCCGTGGTAGAGGATCCGGCCGCCGACGCGGGCGCCGTCGATGAGGTCGTTGGTACGGTTGAAACACCGCAGGAAGGTGCTCTTGCCGCAGCCGGAGGGTCCGATCAACGCCGTGACGGCGTTGCGGCGGATCTCCATCGACACGGGGCGCAGGGCGAGCGACGAGCCGTAGTGCACGGTCACCTCGTCGGCGCGCAGCACGACCTCGTGCGACGTCGGGGCGCCGGCCGGGACGGCCTGCGCGAGGGACGCGAGACTGCGCGTCGCGGTTGCAGGGCGGGCGGTCCCGGTCAGCGGATCACTCATGTCGTGGTTCCTTGCGATCGAGTGGTCATGGCGCGAAGCTGGAACGTCGCGAGAGGGCGCGCGCCGCGAGATTCGTGAGGCACACCAGCACGACGAGCGTGAGTGCCGCGCCCCATGCGCGCGCCACGAGGGCGGGGTTCGGGTTCTGGACGTCGTTGAAGATCTGGATCGGTAACGAGTTCATCGCGCCGCCGGGGGAGAACGTCAGCTCCTGGGCGGCGAAGGCCGTGAACAGCAGTGGCGCCGTCTCGCCGGCCGCACGCGAGACGGCGAGCAGCGAGCCCGTGACGAGGCCCGGCAGGGCGGCCGGGAGGACGACGCCGAACACGACGCGCCAGCGCGGTGCGCCCAGCGCCAGGGCGGCCTCGCGGAGATCGTCGGGGACGAGGTTCAGGACCACCTCGCCGGCCCGCGTGACGACGGGGAGCATCAACAGTGCGAGCGCGACCGAGCCCTTCCAGGCGGCGAACGTGCCGAGCACGCCCGACAGGACCAGCGTGATGTAGATGAAGAGGCCGAACACGATGCTCGGCACGCCCGTCATCACGTCGACGAAGTAGCGGACGACGCCGGCGAAGACGGTGCGCTTGCCGTACTCGACGAGGTAGACGGCGATGGCGACGCCGAGGGGGATCGCGATCAGCGAGGCGATCAGGACCATCTCGATCGAGCCGAGCACGGCGCTGCGGATCCCGCCGGGATCACCGAGGAACGATCCGGTGGGATCCTTCGAGAAGAACGCCCAGCTCCACGTGCCCAGCCCGCGCTGGACGAGCAGCCACAGCACGAGCACGAGCGGCACGAGGGCGAGCAGCGTGGCGCCGCCGAGGACGATCTCGGACGCCCTGTTCGTGATCCGGCGGCGGCGGCTGACGGGTTCGAACACGCTCATGACGCAGTCTCCGCCGTCGCCGGGATCGCCGTGGCGGCGGTCGGCTCCGTCGTCCGGCCTCCCGCGGCGCCCGCTCGCTCGCTACGGACGACCAGGTAGCGGGCGATCAGGTTGACAAAGAGGGTCAGCACGAACAGCACGAGGCCGGCGGCGATCAGCGAGGCGCGGTGCAGCGGCACCGATGCCGCCTCGCCGAACTCGTTCGCGATCACCGCGGCGAGGGTGTAGCCCTGGTCGAAGATCTGGTTGCCGATCCGGGGCGCGTCGCCGATCACCAGGGTGACGGCGATGGTCTCGCCGATCGCCCGGCCGAGGCCGAGCAACGCGGCGCCGGTGATGCCGGCCCGGGCGTACGGGAGGACGGCGAGCCGGATCATCTCCCAGCGGGTGGCGCCGAGCGCGTAGGCGGCCGCCTTCTGGTCGGCCGGCACGGTGGTCAGCACCTCGCGGCTGATCGAGGAGACGATCGGAACGATCATGATCGCAAGCACGAGGCCGGCGATGAAGTAGTTCGGGCCCGCCACGTTGCCGCCGACGAACGGGATGAACGCGAAGGTGTCGGCGAACCACTGCTCCGCGGGGCGGAGCCTCGGGATCAGGAAGAAGATGCCCCAGAGGCCGTAGACGATGCTCGGCACCGCCGCCAGCAGCTCGACGAGGAGCGTCAGGATGCCGCGGGCGCGGCGCGGGCACAGCTCGGTGGTGAACAGCGCCACCGCAACGGCGACGGGAACACCGAGGACGAGGGCGATCGCCGAGGTGATCAGCGTGCCGACCACCAGAGCGCCGGCCTCGAAGGTCAGCGACGAGGGGTCCCAGTTGTTCCGGAGCGCGAAGCCGACATAGCCGAAAGCCGTGAACGCGCCGCGGGCCTCGACGAACAGCCGGACGAAGAAGAAGCCGATCAGCAGGATCACTCCGCCGGCCAGGACGGTCAGCACCCAGCGGAGGATCTGGTCGGGAAGGCGCGCGCGAGCCGACCGCCCCAGGGAGGGGCGGTCGGCGATGCGCGGGATTGGTTCAGCGGCCATGTCGGTAGGATCGGCTCGGGAGAGAGCCGATCAGCCGATCGGCGCGCCGTTGCAGAGCAGCCCGTTGACGACGGCGCTGGCCTTGGCCTGGAGGTCGGCCGGCAGCGGGGCGTAGGAGAGCTTGGAGGCGGTCTCCTGGGCGGGACCCAGCAGGTACGTGAACCAGGCCTTGATGGTGGTCGCCTGGTCGACCGACTTCTTCGCCTTGCAGAGGTCCTGGTAGACGAGGGCGAACGTCGCCGATGCGATCGGGTAGGCGGTCGCGTTCGGGCTGTTGACGGCGGTGAACCGGAGATCGGCCGGCACCTCGACGCCATCGCTGGCCGCGGACGTGGACTCCAGCGTCGGCTCGATGAACGCACCGGACGCGTTCTTGACCTTCGCGACCGTGAACTTGTTGGCGAGCACGTAGACGAGCTCGAGATAGCCGATCGAGCCGTCGGTCTGCTTCAGGGCGGCGGCGACGCCGTCGTTGCCCTTGCCACCCGTGCCGACGGGCCACTTGACTTCCTTGCCCTGCCCGGGCCCGGCGGCCCAGTCGGGGCTGCTGTCGGTCAGGTACTGCGTGAACTGCGCGGTGGAGCCCGAGCCGTCCGAGCGGTGGACGATCGTGATCGCCGTGTCGGGCAGCGTCACGCCGGAGTTGAGCGCCGCGATCGCCGGATCGTTCCACTTGGTGATCTTGCCGAGGAAGATGTTGCCGAGGGTCGGCCCGTCGATCTGCAGGCCGGCATCGACGCCCTTGACGTTGTACGCCACGGTGATCGCGCCGTAGGCGATCGGGATGTGCACGGGATCACCGACGGCCTTCGCTGCAGCCATCTCGTCGTCGCTCATGGCGGCGTCGGTGGCGCCGTAGTCGACGGTGTTGGCAGTGAACTGGGCGATACCCGCGCCGGAGCCGACCGGCTGGTAGTTGACGCTGACGCCATCGGACGACTTGAAGTCGGCGCCGGCCTGCTGGTAGAGCGGGGCGGCGAACGACGAGCCGGCGCCGGTGATGGTTCCGCCGACCTTGCCGGCGCCCGCGGCGGCGGTCGAGCCTCCGGCCGCGTCGGTCGTTCCGGCGGCTGCCGCTCCAGTGTCGGTGGCCGACGTCGTCGAGTTGTCGGAGCCGCCGCAGCCCGCTGCGACCAGGGCAATGACCGCTGCAATGGACAGTGCCGCGTAGTTGGCCCGAGCGCGGCCAGGGGTTCTCTCGTTCATGGAAGGTATCTTCCGAAGCTGGCCTCCTCAGGTGGGTCGACAAGTGGATGACCGTCGGTAAAGAAGTGGGTCACCAGACGGCCGCATTCGGTGTCTGGCCACCGATTGCCCGATTCCGGCCGACGCGCCGAGGAGCATGCGACGCCGCCGGGTAGACGGCGGCCTGACGCGCCCGGGAGGATTCGAACCCCCGACCTTGCGGGTAGAAACCGCTCGCTCTATCCAACTGAGCTACGGGCGCCTCGAGCCCATGCTACCCGGCGGCGTCGGCGATCAGCGTCCACAGCCGGTCGACGTGCCGGCGCTCCGTCGCGAGCGTGCCGATCGAGACGCGGATCGTGTACCGCCCGTCGAGCACGGTGTGCGTCAGGAACACGCCGGGATCGGCGTTGACCGCGTCCAGCAACGCGCGCGTCGCGTCCTCGCCGTCGCGGTGCCGCAGGCACACGAGCGAGAGCGGGGCGGGAGCCGACAGCTCGAGCAGCGGATGCGCCGACACCCGCGCGGCGAACTCCTGGGCCAGCTGCACGTCCTCGCGGAGCGCGGCGCGCAATCCCTCGGCGCCGTAGTGGCGCAGCACGAACCACAGCTTCAGCGACCGGAACCGGCGCCCGAGCGGTAGGTGCCAGTCGCGGTAGTCGATCACCGCGCCGCTCTCCGAGGCCGTGTTGCGCAGGTACTCCGGCAGGATCGACAGCGCCGAGATCAGCGCCGTGCGGTCGGCCACCCAGAACAGGTCGCAGTCGAAGTTCGTGAACAGCCACTTGTGCGCGTTCGTGGCGTAGCTCGAGGCCAGCTCCACACCGTCGTTCAGCCACCGGAACTCCGGGCAGATCGCGGCGACGCCGGCCATCGCCGCGTCGACGTGGAGCCACAGCCCCGCGTCACGGCAGATCTCGCCGATCGCGCGCACCGGATCGAACGCCAGTGACGACGTGGTGCCGAGCGACGCACAGCAGAAGAACGGTCGCAGCCCGGCGGCCCGGTCGGCCGCGATCTGCCGGGCCAGCTCGTCGGGCCGCATCGCGTACGTCTCGTCGACCGCAATCGCGCGCAGGTGGGGGATGCCGGCCACGCGCAGGTCCTTCTCGATCGAGGAGTGGGTCTGCGTCGAGCAGTACGCGACCGGCGGCCCGCCCTCGCTGCCGGCTTGCTCGCGGGCCGCCACGATCGCGCACAGCGCGGCGTCGGAGGCGGAGTGCTGGATGACGCCGCCCCCGGTGCCGTCGGAGCGGAAGTGGGAGGGGAGCGCGAGCAGCTCGACCAGCCAGTCCATCACGTGCGTCTCGAGCTCGGTGCAGACCGGCCCGGTCGACCACAGCATCCCCTGCATGCCGAGGCCGGCCGCGACCAGCTCGCCGAGGATGCTGGGACCGCTCCCGTTGGCGGGGAAGTACGCGTACCAGCCGGGGTGCTGCCAGTGGGTGGTGCCGGGAACCACGATCCGGTCGAGGTCGGCCACGATCGCGTCCCATCCCTCGCCCTGCTCGGGCGCGGCGACGGGCAGCATCGCGCGCACGTCGCCCGGCTTGACGGCCGGCACGACGGGCAGCTCCTCCACGCGCTCCATGTAGGAGGCGACCCACTCGATCAGCTCGTGCCCGACGGCGCGGAACGCGTCGGGCGTCATGTGCGGCGATGGCATCGCCGACGAGCGTAGCTCAGACCAGGGCGGTCTCGACTCGCTCGCGGAACTGCGACGCGAGCAGCCGGTCCCAGTGGTCGACGAACTCCGCGTAGCGCAGCCGGCGGCGGGCCTCGCTGAACGCGACGAGCCCCTCGAGACCGCGGTAGCGCGTCCGGTTCGGGGAGGTCGCCAGCGCCGTCGGATCGCCGTCGAACGCCAGCAGGTGGTCGCGGTCGATGTCGCGCAGCCGGGCCACGTGCTCGTCGACGAGTGGGATCAGCACGTCGCAGTCGTGGACCTCGCCCAGCACCTCCTGCAACCAGGTGGCCTCCTTCTGGATGCTCTTGCCGGCCGGCCCGAACGCGAAGCCGACGATCTCGAGCACGTAGCGCAGGCGCTTCGCCGCGATGCGCATGTCGTGCAGCTCGGTCACGTTCGCGGGGTCGCGGATGGCCGGATCGAACGAGTACAGCTCCTCGAGGCGGGTCCGGACGATGCGTGCCGCGTTCTCGTGGAACGGGCCGGCCGGGTCGAGCCCGGCGACCGGCCGTGCCTTCACGGCACGGACTCCACCAGCCGCTCCACCTGGCCCGTGAAGTCCTCGTCGTCCAGACGCGAGAGGGCGGGGGCGAGGTGGTGGTCGGCCTCCGACCGGCGCGTCCGCAGCAGCGCGATCAGGCTGTCGATGCCGGCCCGGTCGGCCGCCGGCACCTGTGCCCGGTAGCCGGTCAGGTAGTCGATCTGCACGTCCAGGTCGCGGGCCTCCGACAACGCGTCGGCGGTGTCCTTGACGAGCGTCAGCAGCTTGTGGTGGCGCTTCGACGGGAAGCAGCCGGCGTACACCTCGAGCGCCGCCCGCAGGCGGCGCGAGGCCACACGCATCGAGTGCAGCTGCTCGATGTCGGACCCGTCCAGCGTTCCCTCGCGGAACTCGAGCAGCTCCGGCCCGCGCACCTCCAGCGTCGCGGAGGCGGCGGCGGCGAACGGCGCGTCGGGGTCGATGCTGATGCGGCGCGCCTTCGCCATCAGGTCGCTCCCGTGGCGCGCGCACCCGGCTTCCCTGGCTGCGGCCGGCGCACCAGGCGGCGTTCGGCCTCGGCCTCGCGGCGGTCGCCGCGGGTCTCGCCGTCGGCGACTGCGACGGCGCGCTCCATCAGCGCGGCCTGGCTGGAGAACGGCAGCTCGCCGTCGGCGGGGTGCCGGCGATGCCAGTGACCGTCGCCGTCGAGCCACCAGCAGCCGGCGGTGTCGGCCAGCATCAGGTCGATGCCGGCGTCGATCTCGGACACCAGGTAGGGATCCTCGACCGGCGTGATCACCTCGATGCGCGCGTCGATGTTGCGCGGCATCAGGTCGGCGGAGCCGATGAACGTCGTCTGGGCCTGCGCCGTGCGGAACGAGTAGATGCGCGAGTGCTCGAGGAACCGGCCGAGGATCGAGATCACGCGGATGTTGTCGGACAGGCCCGGCACGCCCGGCTTCAGGCAGCAGATGCCGCGGATGATCAGGTCGATCTGGACGCCCGCCTGCGACGCGCGGTACAGCTCGGCGATCACGCCGCGGTCAACCAGCCCGTTCGCCTTCAGCACCATCCGCGCCGGCTGGTCGGGATCGTGCTCGAGACAGCAGCGCCAGATCTCGTCCACCAGGCGCTGGCGCAGCTGCTGGGGGGCCACCCACAGCTTGCGGTAGGCCTGGGGGCGTCCGAAGCCGGTCAGGTGGTTGAACAGGTCGGAGACGTCAGCGGTCACGTCCTCGCGGCACGTGAACAGGCCGAGATCGGTGTACAACCGCGCGGTGGCCGGATGGTAGTTGCCCGTGCCGATGTGGACGTAGCGGCGGGCGACGCCCTCCTCGCGACGGACGACCATCGCGAGCTTGGAGTGCGTCTTCAGCCCGGCCAGGCCATACACCACGTGCACGCCGGCGCGCTCCAGGGAGCGTGCCCAGCGGATGTTGCGCTCCTCGTCGAAGCGCGCGGTCACCTCGACCATCGCCACGGCCTGCTTGCCCTGCTCGGCGGCGCGCACCAGCGCCGGCACGATCGGCGAGTCGCCCGACGTGCGGTAGATGGTGTGCTTGATGGCGAGCACGTCGGGGTCGTCGACGGCCTGCTCGATGAACCGCTCCACGCTGGTACCGAACGCGTCGTACGGGTGGTGCACGAGGATGTCTCCGCGGCGGATCTCGGCGAAGATGTCGACGTTCTGGTCGTCGGCGTTCAGGCGCGGCTGCGTCTGCGGCGTCCACGGCCGGTAGTGCAGGTCGGGGCGGTCGAGCGACGCGAGCGGGAAGAAGTCGGCCAGGTCGAGCGGGCGCCGGGCCCGGTACACGTGGTCGGGGTGCACGCGCAGCGCGGTCACGATCACGTTGCGCATCTCGTCCGACATGGTCGCCTCGACCTCGAGGCGCACGACATCGCCGAACCGGCGCGCGTGCAGCTCCTGCTCGACGGCCTCGAGCAGGTCCTCGGCGGCCTCGGAGATGTCGTAGTCGGCGTCGCGGGTGACGCGGAACGTTGCGTGCTCCCTGAACTCCATGCCGGGGAACAGGCGGTGCAGGTTGTCGGCGATCACGTCCTCGAGGGCCACGTAGCGGTGGCCGCGCTCAAGCGCGAGGAACCGCGGCAGCACCTCGGGCACCTTCACGCGCGCGAACCGCTGCTCGCCGGTCGGCGGGTCGACGACGAACACGCCCAGCGACAGCGACAGGTTCGAGATGTACGGGAACGGGCGTCCGGGACCCACGGCGAGCGGGGTCAGCACGGGGAAGATCTCCTGCTCGAACATCTCGGTCAGGCGGCGTCGCTCGGCGGCCGTGCACTCGGCCAGCGGCAGCACCCGCAGGCCCTCGGCGGCCAGCGACGGCAGCAGCGAGTCGTGCAGGTTCGACTCCAGCCCGGCCTCCAGCGACCGCACCCGGTCGGCGATCTCGTGCAGCACCTCGTCGGGCGCACGGCCGTCGCTGGGCGCCGTGCCCGCGGACGCGTGGTCGACCAGGCCGGCGACGCGCACCATGAAGAACTCGTCCAGGTTGTTCGCGTAGATGGCGCAGAACCGCAGCCGCTCGAGCAGCGGCGTGTCGGTGTCCTCGGCGAGCTGCAGGACGCGGTGGTTGAACTCGACCCACGACAGCTCGCGGTTGAGATACAACGACAGGTCCTCGGTGGACGGCGACTTCGGCCGGCCGCGCGCGACGCGGGCCATCAGGCCTTCACCCTGGCCGACGCGATCAGGCGCAGCTGCTTCGGGCGCAGCAGCCAGTTCAGCTCGCCGCGGCTGCGCACCGTGGTGGCCTCCACGCGGGCGATGCCCGACTTCGGCATCCGCACCTTCGCTCCGGTGAGGTATTCGATCAGCTCCGACAGGTCGGGCTCGTGGCCGACCAGGATCAGGCTCCGCGCCTCGCCGTGGCGATCCCACAGGGCCGAGAACTCGGCCGGCGTGAAGCCGGGCTCCAGCCGGCGGTCCTCGATCAGCGGCGCGTCGAGCACCGACGCGATCGGGCGGGCGGTCTTGAGGGCGCGGCGATACGGGCTGGTGACGACCGCGTCGGGCTCGATTCCCATGATCTCGAGCGCGCGCGCGGCGAGTGCCGCCTCACGGTGCCCGTCGTCGGTGAGCGCCCGCTCGGCATGGTCGAAACCGTCGACGCGGTCCTCGGCGGTGGCGTGGCGGACGAGATACAGGTGCACAGGGAGAGTCTATCCTTTGTCGTGCAGGCGTTTCGCGTGTCCGGCCCGGGCCGTACCGGTTTTTCACCAGGCCGTATCCACTGCACAGCCCACTTCGTGCACGTGCCCGGGAACCCTGTCGTGGGCGAGGTCATAGCGGCTCGCACGGTGTCGCCCGGCGCGATACGGTACCGGTCTGCGCGAGGGCGCAGATGCGGCGTTCCGAGCCGGCATCCTGACGACGAAGAGGGTGGCTGAGATCCCGTTCCACAACGAGCCCCCGAGGGTGGGGTGAACCCCGATATGGACAGGACTGCTGCGCCGATCAGGGTCGGAGCGGCAGCGGACACCGCGTCCTCGGCCGGCCTGCCGCTCGTCGCCAACCGCGAGGTGGTCTTCGCGATCCGCAACTGCTCCGTGCATTACGGCACGCACCTCGCTCTGAAGGACGTGCACCTGGACATCTACCGCAGCTTCGTGACGGCCTTCATCGGGCCGTCCGGGTGCGGGAAGTCGACGCTGCTGCGGTGCCTGAACCGGATGAACGACCTGATCCCCTCGGCGCGGGTCGGCGGCGACGTGGAGTACCACGGCCAGGACCTGTACAGCTCGTCGGTCGATCCGGTCGAGGTGCGCAAGCGCATCGGCATGGTGTTCCAGAAACCCAACCCGTTCCCGAAATCGATCTACGACAACACGGCATTCGGCCCCCGGGTGCTGGGGATGAAGGGAAGCATGGACGAGCGGGTCGAGACGGCGCTGCGGCGCGCCGCGATCTGGGACGAGGTGAAGGACCGGCTGAAGGCGCCCGCGCACTCGCTGTCGGGCGGCCAGCAGCAGCGGCTCTGCATCGCCCGCGCGCTCGCGACCGATCCCGAGGTGTTGCTGATGGACGAGCCCTGCTCGGCGCTCGATCCGATCGCGACCGCGAAGATCGAGGAGCTGATGCTGGAGCTGAAGAAGGAGTACACCGTGGTCGTCGTGACCCACAACATGCAGCAGGCCGCCCGGGTGGCCGACTTGACCGCCTTCTTCTCGGTCGAGGTCAGCGACGAGGGGCGCCGCACGGGCGTGCTCGTCGAGTACGACGAGACGACGCGGATGTTCACCAACCCGTCCGACCGGCGCACCGAGGCCTACGTCACCGGGCGGTTCGGATGAGGCCCGAGTTCGATGCCGAGCTGGCAACGCTGGAGGCCGAACTTCAGGAGGCCGGCAGCGTCACCGTGCAGGCCATCCACGGCGCCATCGTGGCGCTCCAGGACTGGGAGCCCGGCGTGCTCGACTACCTGGCGGGCCTCGATGATCGCGTCGACGTGCTGTACCGCCAGATCGAACGCGACGTGGAGACGCTGATCGCCCGCCAGGCGCCGGTCGCCACCGACCTGAGGGTCGTGCTCGGCGTGCTGCAGACGAACGCGCACGTGGAGCGGATGAGCCACAACTGCGCCCGGATCGGCCGGTTGGGGGCGCCGATCGACGGCGAGGACACGCCGGGCGACCTGGTCGAACACCTCGAGCCGGCGCTGCTGCGCGGCGCCGAGATGACCCGCGCCGCGCTTGACGCGTTCGCCCTCCGCGACGTCTCGGCGGCCCGCTCGCTGCCCGACATGGACGAGCTGGTCGACCGCGAGACGGCGGCGCTCGTGGTCGCGACGCTGGCCCGCGGCCCGGGGGAGTGGTCGACGCGATCGATCTTCCTCGCCCGCTGCGCCGAGCGGATCGCCGACCACGCGGTCAAGATCGCCGAGCAGGCGGTGTACGTCGTGACGGCCGAGCGCGTCGACTTCACGACGTCGCCCGGCGCCAGCGCAACCTGATCTGAAGGTTGCACCAGCACGCCGCCGGGTAGTCTTCTCCCGGCGTGTCGACCCTCCAGCTCAGGCCCGCGCGGACGCGCAAGCTCGCCCCTGCGACCGTTGCGCTCCGTCGCCGGCGGCTTCCCACCGCGCTGCGGCTGCCGTTGGCGTGCGCGCTGCTGGCCCTCGCGGTCGGCACGATCCTCTACTTCTTCGGCCCGCCGGGCGTCGATCGAGCCGCCCACGTGTACCACACGACGCAGTTCGAACAGCACGGCTGGCGGGTCTGGAACAACTACTGGTACGCGGGTCGGTACGAGCTCCTGAACTACTCGGTGCTGTTCTACCCGATGGCGGCCGTGGCGGGCATCGGGACGGTCGTGCTGGCGAGCCTCGCGGCAGGCACGGCGCTGTTCGCCGGCATCGTCCAGAGCATCCCGGTGCGGCGCGGGCAGTGGTGGCCGGCGCTGGCGTTCGCGATCTCCTGGCCGGCCACGCTGATCGCCGGCCAGTACCCGTTCATGCTCGGCTCGGCGCTCGCGATGGCCGCGATCCTGGCGCTGATCCGCCACCGGCCGATCACCGCGCTCGCGCTCACGACGCTGACGGTGCTCACCAGCCCGCTGGCCTTCCTGCTGCTGACGGTCGTGCTGGTGGGACTCGCGGCCGGCGGCGGCCGTGCGCTGTTCCAGCGCCCGCGCGCGCGCCTCGCGGGCGCCGGCCTGGTGCTGCTGATGGCCAGCGAGGTGCTGGTGCTGCGGCTGTTCCCCGTCGACGGCCGCTTCCCGTTCCAGCTTGGCGACCTCGCGTGGCTGCTGCTGTTCGTGGCGGTCGGCATCGTCGCGGCCCGGTCGGTGCCGATGCTGCGCGGCATCTTCGTGGCCTACGGCCTCGCAGCCATCCTGGTGTGGGTCTTCCCGAGCGGCATTGGCGGCAACTTCGAGCGGCTGGCCGACTACTGGGCCAGCGCGCTGCTGCTGCTCGCCTACGCGATCCGGCCGCAGCCCGTCCGCCGCGGCGCGCTCGCCGTGCTCGCAATCGCAGTCATCGCCATGGCCGTGCCGATCGTGCGGATGACCGACGGCGGCCTGCAGGAGCGAGCCGACAAGGCCAGCTTCTGGAGCGGCGCCGTGCAGTTCCTGACCGAGCACGCCGACCCGAACCACCGCGTCGAGGTCGTCTCGACCTGGGGCCACTGGGAGAGCTACCACCTCGCGCAGGCCGACATCCCGCTCACGCGCGGCTGGTTCCGCCAGGACGACTTCCCGATCAACCTGCCGCTCTACGACGGTGCGCTCGATCCGGCCAACTACCAGCGCTGGATCTCGTCGCTCGCCGTCCAGTACGTCGTGCTGCCGCGCGACGAGCTCGACTACTCGTCCCGCAAGGAGGCCGAGATGCTCGCGCTCGGGCGCGGCGCGCTGCCATTCCTGCGCTTCGTGCACCGCGACTCGCACGTCGACATCTACCAGGTGATCAACCCGACCCCGCTGCTGACGCTGGCGCAGTCCACGGGCCCGACGGCGACGGTCTACGACCAGCCCACGGTGATCCGGTTCGACGCGACGTCGCTGGCCCTGTGGCTGCCGAGCGCCGGCGTCTACGACCTGCGCGTCCGCTACACGCCGTTCTGGCGCGCGAGCGATCCGGTCGGCATCTGTGTCGCGCCCGGCGAGAACGGCATGACGCGGCTGACGGCCTCGCGCGGCGGTCCGGTCACGCTCCAGTTCGACCTGACGCTGGGGCGCTCGACCTCGCAGGCCCTCGGCAGCGCCGAGACGGTGTGCGCGTCGACGCCGCCGAACGCCGTCTCAGCGGGGCACTAGGCCGTCGCGGCGGACTTCGGCTCGGCGCCGAACCGGTAGCCGACGCCGTACTGCGTGTGGAGGTAGTCGTGCGTGGGGGAGCGCCGGTCGACCTTCTCGCGAAGCTTGCGGACGCAGACGTCGACGGTGCGGTCGCGGTGCCGCGGGCGGGTGCCCCACACGCGCTGCTGGAGCTCGTCGCGGGTCAGCACGCGGCCCGGCTCGCGGGCCAGCGCGAGCAACAGCCGGAACTCGGTCGGCGTGAGCGCCGCATCGACCCAGCCGTCCGGGGCGCCATCCTCGTCCGTCCGCAGGAAGGCTCGGCGCTGGTCGGGCTCGATGCGGAGGCCGTCGGCCTCGATGGTGGCGCCCCGCTCGTCGGCGATGCCGCCGCTGCGGCGCAGCGCCGCCTGCACGCGGGCCACCAGCTCGCGCATGCCGAACGGCTTCGCGAGGTAGTCGTCCGCGCCGATCCCCAGCGTGTGCACCTTGTCGTGCTCCGATCCGCGGGCCGACACGGCGATGATCGGCGTGCCGATGCGCTCGCGGCGAGCCGTCTCGGTGACCGCCCAGCCGTCCAGCCCGGGCAGCATCATGTCGATCACGGCGACGTCGGGGCGCTCGTAGCGCAGCTTCGTGAGCCCGCGCTCGCCGTCCTCCACCCACTCCACGTCGAACCCGGCATGGCGCAGATGCTGGAGCATCACGCGGGCCACCACCGGGTCGTCCTCGATCACGAGCACGCTTGCCACGCCGTCAAGGTATCCGGTGGGGTAACGGCAGTGGGAAACGTGGCGGACACGTGACGGTGAAGAACCGGTGAGGCCGC